>JASHOE010000186.1 GCA_030041275.1 Streptosporangiaceae bacterium | reverse complement strand
CTGCATCGCGCCGAAGCCGACGCGGGACACCGTCGCTGTGCCCAGGCGATAGCGCTGCTCTCCGGCGCGGGTCACGGCTGCCACCACGGGCGTGAGGTCCGGTTTCCGCGGACGGTGCTCTCTGGCCGACGCTGCGCCGGGGTGGTCAGGCTGAGATCCGCTGGCGCTAGGGTCGGCTCTCCGTCCGCTGGTGTCGGCGCCTGATCAGCAGCCGGATGATGGGTGCTGAAAACCGGCGGGAGCGCCTCGGTGAATTGATGGTCGGTCCGGGCGCCGACCCTGGCGTAGCCGAGGAACACCACCCCGCTGATGATGACGATCAAGATCCACGCTGGATGACCGTTCACACGGCCCCAGTCGTTCAGTCCGTGCAGGATCGCGGCGATGGCCAGGCCGAAGCAGGCCACCAGCCATGAATGGCGCCGGGTCGCCGACAGCCCGATGAAGTAGCCCGTCACGCCTGCCCAGCAAGCGTGGGTGATCGGGTCGGTGAGGAACCGCCAGACGAAGCTGACGATGAAGTACCACACCGGGCCGATCAGCACGGAGAAGACCGACGTCGGTTCGGAGTGCCCGGAGGCTATGAGCTGCCTGATCGCCGGTATCGCCGACTGCACGGTCTGGTAAAAGTCGGCGGCAGAGTTCGTGGTGAAGTAGTGGACCACCTCGCTCGCGCCGAAAGCCAGGCCGCTGACCGCGCCGAGGAACAGGTAGTCCCTGGGCATGAGGACGCGGCCGCGAAAGAGCAGCGCGACCGCTAGCACCGGGAAGGCCTTAACGAGTTCTTCGGGCACGCCGACGGTGGCAATACTGAAGCCGAGGGTGGTGTCGCTGCTGTGCAGCGCGTTTTCGAGCACGATCGCGAGCGGCACCTGGGTGACGAGCGCGATGACGACCACGACTGCAAGCATGGGCCGAGTGACATAGTCCGGCCGGACGATGACTCCAAGGAGCAGCAGCCACGCGACGGCGAAGTAAGCGGCGAAAATCCAGGCGGCGACGGTGAAAGTGCTCCCGCTGAGGTGTATGTCGAGGATGACGAGCGCGATGGATGGCACGCAGAGCAACGTCAGGAACAGCAGGACCGGAAAGCTGCGCAGGGCGTGGTGGCGAAACCAGTCGCTCAGCGGGACCAGGTCACTGAATTGCCCGCTTCGACTTCGGCCAGGAGACGGAACTCGCGGGTCAGAAGCTGGCATCGTGATCCCCCCGGCTCTTTGAGACTTCGCTGTCGTCTTACCCGAGGCCGAAGGCGCAGCGGAGAATGGCTGTTAGCCTTCCCGCCGCCAGTTCGCGCCGAACTCGTTGTCATGCAGCGCGCGCAGTTCTTGCGCATAGTGATCGAGCCGCTCGGCGGCACGCTGCATCTCGTGGAAGTCGTGGCCGTGCTCGCGCGCAGCGGTCCTTTCCTCGGCCCGCTTGCGGACAATGCCGAGCTCTTCGTGGCTAAGCTCTGCCACCTTCGCCAGCGTCTCTTCCAGGTTCACGGGCACCTCCTGGTGCTAGACAGTGTGATCCCGCGCTCTCATCGTCCACAGTCTGCCTAGTCGCGCTGAGGCAGCCTGGAGCGGCATGGCGCTATGCCGGTTAACACCCCATTGAGGCATAAAGTTCATGACGCGACGGCTCTGCTGGGTTATGCGATCCGCCAGGCCGGTCCGGCGCCGTGGCTGGCCTCGTTCTGGGCGTTCGGCGCGTAATACGCGACTTTCGTCCGTGTGATGCATAGGGTCGGGTCGCTGATACTGGCACTAGGTGGGAAGTCGCGGCGGCAAGAGGCCCGGAGGCTCTCATGCGACGACAGTCACTGGCTTTGTCGGGTCTGGCGGTGGCCGCTGCGCTGGTCGTCGCGGGCTGCGGGTCGGCAGGATCCCCGTCGTCCCACGCGGGCACGCAGCGGCCCGCTTCGGTCGGAGCCTCGGCGCGTCCGCCGTCGGGGACTGGATCGGCACAGCGCGCGTCGGCGGGCGCTAGCGCCGCGCCCTCGCCGAGCCCGCCGACCGGTACTTCAGTGCCGGTCCCGACGACCGCGCCCAGCTCGCCCGCCGCCACGCCGCCGCCACCGGCCGTGCTCGCGCCGGGCATGAGCGGCCCGGCGGTGCTGCAGCTACAGCAGCGGCTCGCGGCGCTCAAGTACTATCCAGGCCCGGCTGACGGCGAATTCGGCATGGACACGGAGGAGGCTGTGTGGGCCTTCCAGGAGACTCAGGGCTTGCCGACATCCGGCACGGTCGGGCCGCAGATGCAGGCGGCGCTGGCGGATCCTCGCAGCCCCGCCGTCCTGGTTCCCGACGGCGGCAGCACCAGGGTCGAGGTCAACCTCGCGGCCGAGGTACTGGTCTTTTACCAGGCTGGCCAGATCGCACTGGTCAGCCACGTGTCTAGTGGCGGCGGCTACTATTTCTGCTCGCCGGGTGGCGGCTGCGGGTACGCGATCACCCCGACGGGCGACTTCCGGACCACCACCTTCATGCCTGGCTGGGTCACGGTGCCGCTCGGCGAAATGTACAACCCGGTGTTCTTCGTCGGCACCGCGTTTGCGATCCACGGCGACACCGACGTACCGCTGCAGCCGGTGTCGCACGGCTGTGTCCGCATCCCGATGGACATCGCGCAGTTCTTCCACACGCTGATCCCCACGCCGGGTACGCCGGTCTACATCCGCGGCTGAGGCTGCGTCGGCGCTACCTGTCCGCGGCCATGGCAGACAGCAGCTCATAGGCGGCGTGTGCCGCCGCGATTCCGGTGATCTCCGCGTGGTCGTACGCGGGCGCGACCTCGACGATGTCTGCTCCGACCAGGGTCACCGCCGACAGCGAGCGCAGGATGGCCAGCAGCTCACGCGCACTGAGCCCGCCCGCCTCGGGCGTGCCGGTGCCGGGCGCGTGGGCGGGGTCGAGCACGTCGATGTCGAGCGAGACGTATACCGGCCTGCCCCCAAGCCGAGCGTGCATGCGCTCGACGAGCCCGGTCACTCCGATCGACTCGACCTCAGGGCAGCTGATGACCTGGAAGCCAAGGACCGCGTCGTCCGCCAGATCGGCCGCCGCGTACAGCGGTCCGCGGATGCCGACGTGTACTGAGTGCTCCCGGTCGATCAGTCCCTCCTCTGAGGCCCGGCGGAACGGCGTCCCGTGGGTGTACGAGGCGCCGAAATAGGTGTCCCACGTGTCCAGGTGCGCGTCAAAGTGCAGCACGGCGACCGGTCCGTGCAGACGGGAAACGACGCGCAGCAGCGGCAGCGCGATCGTGTGGTCGCCGCCGAAGGTGAGGAGGCGCACGCCGCCGGCGGACAGAGCCCCGGCGCCGGTCTCGACCTGGCCGATGGCCTCTGTGATATCAAACGGGTTCACTGCGATATCGCCTGCGTCGGCGACCTGAAGCTGAGCGAACGGTGCGACGCCAGCGGCCGGGTTGTAGGGGCGGAGCAGCTTCGACGACGCGCGGACATGCGCCGGGCCGAACCTTGCTCCGGGCCGGTAGCTGACACCCGAGTCAAACGGCACGCCCACGATGACGACGTTCGCCGCAGAGACTTCATCGAGCCGCGGCAGCCGGGCGAACGTGGCGGGGCCCGCGAACCGCGGCACGAGGGTGGCATCGACCTGGCCCACGTGATCGCCCGCCACCACGCGTGGGAGGCCGGCGTCGGGCTGGTCAGTCATCGGACTCCTCGGTGGTTACGCCCCTGTAGAGGGACGGGCGCCGGTCAGTGAGCACGTCGTTCCGTTCGGAGACGGTCTTGTCGGCAGCCGACGCGAGGTCACAGTCGGCGGCGAAGGTGACCTCGTGATCACCCGGTTCGGGGCCAGCGAGCGGCCAAGCCATCCGGGTCGATGATCACCGACCCGCCGACCCACGCCACGCCGCGCTCAGCGCCGGCCCGGTCGCACACCACCACGAACAACCGGTTGATGCTCGCAGCCGCCTGGGCGCGAACCACCTCAGTCGGCCGTTCGCCCGCCGGGCTCCGCGCGCCAACTGCGCTTCGCTGACTTGAACCGGCTCCATGGCCACTGGCCCGCGGGCGGGCTCATCCATCGTCCCCATCGCACTCCCTTCCCGACCGTAGCGTTGGCAGGAGTATGCGAGCGTGCCGCTCGGCAAGGCAACTGCCGCCCCGCATTGCGCGGCCCCGAAGGCTGAAGCTATCAGCGGCGCAAGCCTTGCTCGATGGCGTCAATGATGCGCGGCCGCAATTCGGTCACGCTGATGATGGCGTCGACCGACCCGACCTCGACCGCTCGCTGGATCGAGTGAATCCGGTCGAACTCCGCGGCCACCTCGGCCAGCTTCTCCGCCCGCACCGACGCCTGGGCCTCGGCCAGCGCCGCGCTGAGCGTGGCCCGGTCGGCGCCGCTGGTCTCGGCCATCCTGGCTTGCAGGCTCGCCACCCTGGGGTCAGCGGCCGTACGGTTCATCACCTCGGCGGAGAACACCACGGCTGCGGCAGGCGCACCGCCGAGCACGGACGCGAAGGAGCCCTCGAGGGCCAGCACCGTCATGTTCGGGTTCAGCGTCTTCGAGAACACCACGAACGCGCCGCCGTGGTAGCGGGAGATCACGCAGAACACGATCGGGCCGGCGAAGTTGACGATAGCCCGGCCGATCTCGGCGCCGTACTCCAGTTGCAGCTTGCGCATCGACTCCGGGGAGCCATCGAATCCGGACAGGTTCGCGAGCACCACCAGCGGACGGTTACCGGATGCGGCGTTGATCGCCCGGGCGACCTTCTTCGACGAGCGCGGGAACAGCGTGCCGGCCGCGTACGAGTCCGGGCCATCGGTGGGCGGGAACCCGCGGCGCGGAACCGCGCGTGACTCGATGCCAATGAGGCAGACCGGCCAGCCGCCGATGTGCGCGTCCTGCACCACCGCGGTGTCCGCGTCTCCCATCCCGGCCCACCGCTCCAGCACCGCGTGGTCCAGGTCGGTCAGCGCTCGCATCACGGTCCGGATGTCGAACGGCTTCTTGCGGTCCGGATTGTGCGCCGCCGAGAAGATCTCCCCAATCGTGGCGAACTCACTCTCAGCCACGGCGTGCGGGAACGCAGACACGTCGCGGTCTTTCGGGTCGCCCGTCACCGCTCGCCGCGGCTCCGCTTCGTCCGGGGCGATGTAGGTGTGGTCGTAATGCGACATCAGGATGTCGCACGCGGCTGCCAAGCTGGGCGACCAGTACTGGGCCTGGCCGTTCGGACCCATCACCCGGTCATAGCCGCCGATCCCGAAGTTGTCTTCGGCCGAGACCCCGCCGGAGAAGTCGAGTGCCTGCTTGCCGGTCAGCACCATCGCCGACTCCGGCGTCATCACGAGGATTCCCCTGGTGTGCATCAGCATGGTGGCCTCAGCGTTCCAGTACGGCTGGGCGCCGACGTTGATTCCGGCCACGACGACGTTGATCTCCCCACCAGCCTGGGTGAACTCAACGATTCGCTTGAGTGCCGCGGCCACCCAGTCCATATTCTCGGTGCCAGATTTCATCGAAATCCGCGCGCCAGACGACAGCGTGAACCACTCGAGCGGCACTGCCATCTGCTCGGCCAGGTCAATCGCAGCGATGACGCGCGCGCACTCTGGTTCTGACAGCGCGCCCAGCGACTTGGTCGGATCGCCGAGCAGCACGACCCTGGTCACGCCGTCTGGGTGCTTGATCGTCGGCGTGCTGACGACGCCTGCCACGATGGCCGCGGAGTTCATGCCCTTCTGGCGGTCTACTGGCATCAAGGTCATGCTGTTGTCGAGGTCGTACTCGGTAAACCGGCCGTCCGGCCCGGCCAGCAGGTCGGTGAGCTGGTACGGGTAGGCGTTCCCGCGACGGGTCGCCTGCAGCACTTTCTGCTGGTAGTCATCGAGTGGCAGCAACGGCGCGGTCGGCGGCGGCCCGACATCGAGCCGTACGTTGCCGCGGGCGTCATCACTCACGCGCACGGCCATCTCGGTTGGTTCTCCAGCCACGCCGCGCAGCCGCGCCACGAACTGGACTTCCTCAATGCCTGAGCCCGACACGGTCGGCCGGATCCGATGTGCGAGCGGCGCCAGTTCCTCCACGGTGAACTCGCTCGCGGGCCAGACGTACATCATGACCCGGTTGCTGGCGAACCGCCTGTGCTGCGGACGTTGTGCCTGGGCTATGCGGATCGCGTCGAGGCAGCCGGCCAGGACGTTCTCAAGCTCAGGCAGGGCCACCAGCCTGCCGTCCGCTTCCCGAAGCGGCGTCAAGTCACGGACCTGACCCATTGCTATCAGGCGCTCGTCGGCCTGGTTGGACTTCGCGACGGCCTTGAACAGGTAAATCTCCTCGTCCGCCGAGGGGAGCCGGGTCAGGTCGAACTCGCGCAGCCGGTCCAGCTGCAGCCGCTCGGCGATCTGCGGGTGCAGGCCACGGATCAGTCGGTCTTCGGCGAGGCTGGCGCCGCTCGGACGGTTGGCGAGGCCGGTCCCGGTCGGACGGAACGTGAAGTGATGCTGCATGGCCGTGCCGCCGGCGCCGGCCACTGTGATCGTGATCCGCGTGAGCTGCTCCGCGACTGCCGAAAGCGGAGACGCCGCCAGCAGATCGGTAATCCGGTGAGCGAGCGCGTCGGCGTCTGGCTGCTCCGGCCAGGCGAGGTACACGTCGGCGACCACGCCGCCCTCCGGCGCTTGCGTCGCCAGCTCGGCTACAGCGGTGAGGGCGTCCGGCAGGCTTGCGGCCTCGGCGGCGGTGGTGGCAACTAGCGTCGTGCCGCTGGTGCCCGGGTAGTTCGCGGTGACGAAACGACAGCTAGCGACGTCACGCGCGATCACGTCGGTGAGCCTGCTGTTGCCGTAGTAGCGGCGGGTCAGCACTTCGAGCATCGGCGCGTGATCGACGGGTCGGCCTATCCGCTGGCCGAGCAGCCGTACTAGTGGCTCGGAGGTTCCCACCATCGCCTGAATCCGGTCGGCCCGGTCCGGCGCGGTGGGGTGACGGTCCAGGTAGCGCAGGTCCTTGCGCACCGCGGCGTAGACCCTCGCCCGGTTGCGGCGCAACAGCGGCTGGGCGAACCAGCGAAAGACCACACCGCGGGCGAGGTCTGATATCGCGGGGAATCGCAGCTGTGTCGCCTCGATCAGGTGCTCAAGTGTGAGACCGGCCTGCTGGCGCAGTGGCTCTGCGGGCGGTGCGCTCGTCAGCCACTGCCGCAGCAGCTCGGCGACAATCCCGCCGGTGCTCGTCATCCGCTGCTGGGCCAGGAAGATTCGGAAGACCGCGGTCTCGAGCTCTGGCGTGCGGTCAAGACTGGCGACGCCGTAGTAGCCGAGCATCCGCCTGAGTCTCGACTGGAAGCCTTCGCTAACGCCGGCTCGACCTACGTCAAGGCTCTGAAGGTAGCTGTGGAAGTACTCGCGCGGGCTGTGCACAAGCTCGCCAGGCTCGGCCTGCAGATCATTCCCTGGCCGGTTGCGGCTCAGTTCGGACAGGTCGGCAAAGACAGTGAGCAGCTCCGGCTCGCCCGGTACCGCCTGCCCGCCGAGTTCGGCCCGTGCGGCCAGCCAGCCGGCCAGCAACCGATCGCGGTCGGCGACGTCGCCGTCGAAGCCAAGCAGCAGGCCGCGCAGGTCCTCCAGGGCCAGCCTGGCCCGGTCTGCCGCGGAAACTTCTGCGGGCGGATCTGGCAGGTCGATGTCGGCACTTTGCCCGCCGGCGTCGATGTCCTCAGCGGCGTCCTCCGGACCGACCGGATCGAGCCGCAGCAGGGCGGCTCCGGTGTCTACCTGGTTGCCGACCGATACCAGGCACTCCTTGACCCTCGCGCGGAAGGGCGCACGAAGGACCGTCTCCATCTTCATGCTCTCGAGCACGAGAACTGGCGCGTTCGCCTCGACTTCATCCCCGGCTGAAAGCGGCGTGGCAACCACCAGGGCTGGTGCGGGGGACCGGATGACCCCGCCCTCGTCCAGGCTGACGCGGTGCGTGACGCCGTCGACCTCGACGAGGTGGATGGGCCCGTGCGTGGCCGTGATCAGCCGGAATCGCGTGCCGTTGACCACGATCCGGCCGCTATGTGCGTCAAACCGCTCGAGCTCGACGTCGGCTTGCTGTGCGGCGAGGCCGGCGGAGATGCCGACGCGGAATCTGCGCGGGCCAAGTCGGGCGACGCTCACGCGGTAAGCGGCGCCACGGAGTTTCAGGTCGAGTGGCCGCCCGGGATCGTGCTGCACCTGCGGCCGCCCGCCGTGCGCCGTGGTCAGCAGCCGCTGCGTGCTGATCTCTTCCTCATCCTGGTAGGCCTCGATTGCGGCCGCTGTCAGCGCGACAGCGGAGTGCTGATGAGTATCGAGGCGGCCTTCGGCCCGGACTCGGTCGATCCAGCCGGTATCCGCCGTGGCGTCAATGACCTCCGGCTGCCCGAGCAGGTCGAGCACGAAGCTCTTGTTGGCGGCGCCGCTCTCGATGACGACCGTGGTCTCGGCCAGCGCACGGCGCAGCCGGCCCAGGGCCTCAGAGCGGTCGCAGCCGTACGCGATGATCTTCGCGATCATCGAGTCGAAGTCGGCTGGGATGACGTCGCCCTCGGCGACACCGGTGTCGACCCGGATACCGGGGCCGGCGGGCAGCACCAGCCTGGCAATGCGGCCGGGAGCGGGCGCGAAGTCGCGATCCGGGTCCTCCGCGTTCAGTCGCGCCTCAACGGCGTGCCCGGACTCGGCTGGCCGCGGCCCTTCGAGATTCCCGCCCGCCGCCACGTGCAGCTGAAGCCTCACCAGGTCCGTGCCGGTGGTCAGCTCGGTAACCGGATGCTCGACCTGCAGCCGGGTGTTGACCTCAAGGAAGGCAAACCGCTTCTCGCCCGGGTGATAGAGGAACTCGACGGTTGCCGCGCCGCGGTAGCTGACGGCCAAGGCCAGCCGCTCCGCGGCCGTCTTCAATTCCGCGGTCTGCTCCGGTGTCAGGACGGGCGAGGCCGATTCCTCGATGATCTTCTGATGACGTCGTTGCACGGAGCAGTCACGAACACCGAGCGCCCAGGCGGCGCCGTTGCCGTCAGCGATCAGCTGCACCTCGACGTGGCGGGCACCGGTGACGAGCTGCTCCAGGAAAACGGTGCCACTGCCGAACGCACGCAGCGCCTCCTGGCTGGTCCGCTCGAACGCGCTGGAGAGGTCGTCGGCTGAGGTGATGACGCGGATTCCCCGCCCGCCGCCGCCTGCCGCGGCCTTGAGCATGAGCGGGTAGCCGATGCGCTTCGCCGCGACGAGCGCATCGTCCAGGGTTGCGACCTCGCCGCCGCTCCATGGCGCGACTGGAACGCCCACCGCTTCAGCGATCAGCTTGGCGCCGATCTTGTCACCGAGGCTGCGCATCGCCTCGGCGTCGGGCCCGATGAACGTGACGCCGATCTTCGCGCACAGCTCGGCGAACAGCGGATCCTCGGCGACGAAGCCCCAGCCGACCCAGGCCGCATCGGCCCCGACGTCAACGAGGGCGCGCTCGAGCACCGCAAGGTCGAGATAGGGACGGGCCGACGCGGGGCCGAGGGGGTAGGCCAGGTCGGCCTCGCGCACGAACATGGCGGTGGCGTCGGCGTCGGTGTACAGGGCGACCGTCTCTAGCCGTGCGCCCGTCTCCGCGGAGAAGTCCCGGGCGGCGTGGATCAGCCGCATGGCGGCCTCACCGCGGTTGACGATGGCGACGCGACTGAACACCGGCTGACCCTTCTTGATACCCGACACGCTAGGCCGACGTCCGCCGCCACAGCGCGCTTTCGCTTGCGTCAATCCTGCTTGGTCGCGGGCCGGTTCACTAATGCGGGACAGAACGCATTTAACGAGCTCCGCTTTGTAGGAACCCCACAAGATGAGGACCCGGCCTGCTTGCTCCTGGTGCCTGGTCCAGCTGGCGCTCCGAGCTACCAAGTGCGATTCACTGACTCCGTACTGTCATGGCAGGGGCGAATTCGCAGGTCCTCGGACACCGGTCGGCCGCCCTCATCGTAAGAGCACCTGCCGACTCGCTGCCAGCAGGCCGGGTGACCTCGGCCGGACTGTGCCGCGCCGCAACTGCCGCATAACGCTCATTCTCTCGCCAGAAAACTGCTGCGGAACACCGATTGCCCGGCAGGGAGCGGCTACCCGGACGTCGCATACTGCGCGGCACGGCGGGCAGGAGTAGCGCCCGGACAAGACGGGTGAGCACGTGCCGCTCGCGACGGCAGCGCGCTGAGGCAGGTAAGGCTGATGACTGAGACTACGGCCGCGCAGCCGGGTAGGCGGAACGTCCTAGACGAGCTTGACTCTCGTATCCCTACAAATTTCTACTGGTACCTCGCCGTGCTGGCCTGCATCGGCGGATTCCTGTTCGGATATGACACGTCCAACATCGGATCGGCGCTGGGCTTCATTCCCTACCGTCTGTCGAGCTTTGCTACCGGTTATCTCGTCGCTGGCGCGTCGCTCGGTGCAGCCGTGGGCGCTGGCGGCTGGGCCGCTGACCGACCTCTTTGGTCGCAAGTTCCTGCTGATCACCGACGCCGCAATCTATGCGGCGGGCGCAGTCTTGTCGGCCGTAACGGTGGATGCGGGCATGCTGCTGGCGTCACGCACGCTCATCGGGCTGGCGATTGGCGCAGACTCGGCCATCGCGACCGCCTACATCGCGGAGTTCGCACCGCGCAGCCGACGCGGCCAGCTGAGTATCATCTAGCAGTGGATGATCACGGTGGGGATCCTGGTGTCTTACATCGTGGCTGTGCTCGGCTGGGTCATGTTCCGCTTCGCCATTCTGTGCGTGGTAGCCATCGGGTTCGTCTACCGGTTCCTGCCGGAGACCAAGGGACTGTCGGTCGAGGGAGCCGTGCAAGTCTTCGAGCGGGAAGCCGCCGAATCCGGAACGACACCGCGGAACTGGTTCAAGCGCCCGGCCGGCACCAAGGCCTAGCCGCCGTCAGCGTCATTTCTGCTTTCATCGTCTATCGCCGCTGAACGATGAAGGAGCGAGCTGTGTGGGCCGAGTCTTGCTGATAGAGCCGATGACCGATAGCCACGCCGACGCGGTGCTGGCCATCTACCGGTCGGGTATCGATGAGGGCAACGCCACCTTCGAGACCGAGATACCGGGGTGGGAGGCCTTCTCGGCTGCCAGGCTCGCAGGTCACCGGTTTGTTGCCACCGAGTGCGGTCGCGTGCTCGGGTGGGTAGCCGTCGCGGCGGTCTCGGCCCGCGGCGCCTACGCCGGCGTCGTGGAGCACTCGGTTTACGTTGACCCGCTCACCAGGGGCCGCGGCGTTGGCCGGGCACTTCTCGAGGTCCTCATCTCCTCCACCGAGTCGGCTGGGATCTGGACAATCCAGTCGGGCATTTTCCCGGAGAACACGGCCAGCCTCAGGCTTCACCGGTCGGCCGGATTCCGGGAGATAGGAGTGCGCGAGCGGATAGCGCGCCATCACGGGCGGTGGCGGGACGTGGTGCTCATCGAGCGACGAAGCCCCGCGATATGAGCAGTGCGGCTATCCAGCCTTCGACGTCGACTCGAGCCACCCGCGTTCCCTGGACATGTTGACGAATCGAACACATGAGCGAATGATGGGCGGGTGCCAAGAGACGCGCCGTATGCGCCGCCTATTGTCGCGTTCGGCGACGCGATCATCGGCCACCTGCTGGCGTGGGAGCTCATCGAAGTCGACGGAAGCTGGTGGGCGTGGGTGTCGTGGGTGCAGCAGTCCGGCGGCCAGCCGATCCACAAGATCGTCACGATCCGGGCCACCGGGCTGCAGCCGCTCGAGGGTCCGGAATCCTACTCGCGGGTGCCGCGCCGTGTTCGTGGCCGAGACGGTGTGGTGCGGCCCTGGTCAGGCGAAATCCCTTAGTCGCTCAGGGCGACGACCCTGCCGTTCGGCCCGAGCCCGAATCCGGGCAGGCCAAATCGCTCGGCTAGCAGCGACGGGATAGCCGCGCGCCGCACCTGCGTCGTCTTCGTGCCGTCAGGAGAGCTGTCCATGATGAGCAGCACGCCCGAGAAGTCATAGAGGGCCTCCCGTCGTCCGTCATCATGATTGACCGCCACAATCAGCCCGGCCACGAACGGCGATGTCGGATTCGTGCACGTCCACCAGTTGCTGACCTCGATATCGATCCGAAAGGCGGGACGCGGCGGGAACGTGTAGACGTGCGTCCAGCCGTCCGGGCCCAGCGTCTGCAGTGCCAGCTCGTCTCCGTCCTCCACCACCTGGAAATTCCAGCCCGACTGCTCGTGGACGCCGGTCGGGCCGAAGGGGATCGGGTCGAGCAGTGTGCCCAGGCCGAAACCGACGTCGGCGTGCCACTGGCGTCCGTCCCGGTCCGTCGCCCGCAGCGCCAGGTGTCCGGCTGGCCGCGTTTCCCGGCGAGCGCCGCCCGCGGTGACACGCGCGAGCATCGGCTCCACCTTGAGGCCCATGTGCTCGAGCGCGGAGCTGAGGAGCAGGTTGTGCTCGAAGCAGTACCCGCCCCGTCTGCTGGCCACGAGCTTGCGCTCCAGATCGGCCTGCTCCAGGGAGATCGGGATACCGCGGTGGGAGTCGAGGTTCTCGAATGGAATCCTCGTCACGTGCGCCCGGTGAACTGCCTGCCAGGTCGGTTTGTCCGCCGGGTTCAGGCCGATCCGGCGGAGGTAGGCGTCGAAGTCGAGCATCAAACGAATCGTAACCTCGCTTTACTGGTCCAGTACCGCCGCGAGCGTCTGCGCTCCGATACCCGCCATCATGGGGTTGTCGGCCGAGTAGGCGAGGAACACCAGCGCGAGAGCAAGTGCCCAGCCCTTTGCTCGGTCCCACAGATCTTCGGCGGCCCCGTGTTCGCTGCTTCCTGCGTAGGCGGCCCGGAAACCGCGGCGGGCGTCAGCCGGCAGCAGCATCCACGCCACCGCCAGGTCGGCGGCGGGATCGCCGGCCGTGATATCGCCGAAGTCGATCACGGCGCTGAGGTGTCCTTGGTCAACCAGGATGTTGGCGGGATGCAAGTCGCCGTGCAGCCAGACCGGCGGCGCGTTCCATTCGGGCGCTGCCAGTGCCGACGTCCAGGCTCTGGTCACCGCGGTGCCATCAATGGAGCCGTGCAGTCGGCTGACTGCCTCGGTGAACAGCTTGCCGCGCACCGCCAGCGGCACTCCGCGGTACGGGTTAACGGGCGCGTTCCGGTCGGCCGGGGTGTGCAAGGCTGCTAGGAACTCTGCGAGCGCGACCGCTAGCGCCGCGGCGTCGGCAGGGGGCTCGCAGGCTGCAGGCTCTCCTTTCAGGAACGGGACGATGCTCCACCGCCATGGGTAGCCGGGGCCTGGCTCGCCCACGCGGACCGGTGCCGGAACCGGCAGCGGGAGCTGGAGCGCGAGCTTGGGGAGCCAGCGTTGCTCGTGCGCGACCAGCGCCGCTGCCTGCGCGCGTCTGGGCATCCGGACGATGAGTTCATCGCCGAGCCGGCACAGCAGGTTATCCCAGCCGTTCGCAAGCACCTGCACGTCAAGTCGCGCGAGGTCTGGATGCTGTGCCGCCAGCAGTTCGCGCACGAGGTCGGCGGATACCTCGACTTCCGCGGCCGGCATGGGACTGGCTCCCACCCCGCGACCTAGTATCCGCGCTGACGGTCGACGACGTTGAGCAGCGGCTCCCCGTGCAGGAAGCGGGCCAGGTTGTCGGCGAAGAGCCGACGGTTCGGTTCCCAGTTGGCGGGATCGCCGCGACCGGAGATGTGCGGGGTCAGCAGCACCTGCGGTAGTGCTCGCAGTTCTGGCCGCGGCGGGCGGCCGGCGAGTTCCCCGTCGTACACGTCCAGCACCGCGCCGCGCAGGTCGCCACTGGTCAGAGCCTCAATAAGCGCCTCCTCGTCGACTTCTTCGCCGCGCGCGACGTTGATCAGCACCGCGCCCGGCTTCAGGGCGGAAAATACGCTCGCATCGATCAGCCCGGCCGTTTCCGCCGTCAGTTGCGCGCACACCGCGAGAAAGTCGCTATCAGCCGCCATCTGGGTCAGCCGTCCGGCCGGCAGCAGGCAGTCGACCCCGTCGCTGTCGCAGACGGGAGCGGTAACCGAGCGCCGGGTCGCGAGTACTCGCATGCCCAGTGCCTTCGACAGTCGCGCGACCTCGCGGCCGATGCCGCCGAGGCCAACGACGCCCATGGTGGCGTTTCGCAGACTGACCATCTCATAGCCGCCTCGGGTGAACGCTCCAGCCTGCTTCTGCCGGGTGCCCTCGTGCAGGCCGCGGGCGAAAAATGCCGCGGCTGCTACCGCGTACTCGGCAATGGCGCCGGCAGCCATCACGCCGCGGCTGCTGGTGAGAGTGACGCTGGACGTCCACAGGTCCGTGTCGTGCAAGTTCGACACGCCCGCCTGGGTGTGGTGGGCCCATACCAGGTGCGGGGCTCTCCCGACGATCAGCGAGGGCAGCGGGTACCCGACGAGGAGGACGTCAGCGACGCCGAGGGCGGCGTCGATTTCGGCCCCAGCAGCCTTATTGGCGTCGATAACCCGAACCCGCGGGCCTACCGCGGATACGTACGACAGGTCCGGGCCCAGGGCCGGGGCCATCACGACGACGTTGACGACGTCCATACTCTCCTGCCTCAAGTAGCAACGCCGGCGTGGCGGCGGCGGGGGTTGGTCACCCGGCAACGCTACCGAGGCGGGTCATGAGCCGCCGTTGTTACGGCTCCGTGCGCGCACCAGGCCGCCGACCTGGGCCACCAGCATGACTGCCAGCGCGATACTGAGCGCGACAGCGGGGCTTCCGTGATCTGTTGGAGCGCCGTGGATGAATCCGGGTGCCGGACGTCATTTGGCCGAACGTTATGTTGAATGACTCGCCAGCAGCGACTGGCCTCCCCGAGATGTCCGACGCCGACCTACTCCGGATGCACACCGAGGGCAATAAGGACGCATTCGGCGTGCTCTACCAGCGCCACCGCCAGCGACTCCTGGCCGTCGCGACTCGGATCGCCGGCGGCCAAGACGCGGACGATGCCGTGCAAAACGGGATGCTCCAGGCCTACCGTTGCGCTCGCAACTTTCGCGGTGAATCAGCCGTCACTACCTGGCTGCACCGAATCGTCGTGAACGCGGCCCTCGACATCACCAGGCGCAGGCCGCAGCTAGCAATCCAGGATCGCGAGCGATCATGTGCTGTCTGGCCCAGCGCAGAGGCCGACACCAGGATGGACGTGCGCAAGCAGTGGCTGCGACTCTCGCCCGACCACCGGGCTGCTCTTCTGCTCGTTGACATGATGGGCTACCCGGTGGCCGAGGCGGCGCAGATTATCGGCGTCTCGGAAGGCGCCATGAAGTCTCGCGCCTGCCGCGCGCGGGCCGCGCTGGCTGACAGGATTCCGGCAGGAGCACGCTGCTGATGTACGAGGTCAGGTGACCGGGTCCCTGGCAGGCCTCCGTGCGCGCCGCAGGGCGCCCATCGCGTTCCAGCACAGGGCCCCGGCTAGATCGCGAGCATGGTCGGCCATCGAATAGTCCGGCCGGGCACTAGCACCAAGCAGTGCCCGGTCCAGGTCAAGGCCGTGTTGCTCTAGCACGATCGAGAAGTCTCGTCGCATCGGGCCGAGTCGCTCGTAGCCGAACGAGCGGTAGATGCGCGGGAACTGGGACCGGTAGAGCCGGACGCGCTCATGGAGACCGGACGAATGAGACAACGGGTTTTTCGGGCGCTGACGGACGTAATCAGGGAGAACATCAGCGAACGCGTGGCGCAAGATCCACTTATCGTGCCCGTGCCGAAGCTTCAGCTCGATGGGCAGGCGCATTGCCAGCCGGACGATTGCGAGATCGAGGAATGGCACCCGAGCCTCCACCCCCTGCCCCATGCTCGTGCGGTCAACGCGTTGCAGTTCGGTCCGCCCCAGATTATGGAGCTTGTGCTGGAATATGCGCTGCCGCAGAGCAGGGTCGGGCTGCCGGTACATCTCGTAGCCGCCGAAAAGCTCATCGGACCCATCGCCGCAGAGGATCACCTTCACGCCGCAGCTTCGTACCCGGCCGAAGAGCGGCCGGGAGATGACAGCGTTGATGACGTCGCCGTACTCCGTCAGCTCAGACATCCGGATGGCCTCCCGGATATCCAGCAGACGGATATCGCCTGGCGACAGCTGAATGACCTCGTGGTGCACTCCGAGGTCGCGCGCGACCCGGCGAGCATACGAGACGTCGTCGCTACCGGGAGTTCCGATCGTGAAGGCTACGCAGTCTGGATGCATCTCCCGTACGTGCAGGAGCGTCAGTGTGCTGTCGAGTCCACCGGAGAGAATCACACCGACAGTGAGGTCGGTGTCGAGCCTGACCCGGATGCTGTCTTCCAGCGCGGCCCGAACCTGGCGGGCGGCCTCGTCGATGTCGGTGACCGGCTCCTCGCCGTCCCCCATCGCCAGCAGGTCGACATACGCGGCAAGGACTGGATCCTGCCTAGGGCTGCCCCATCCGTGGCTGCCGGGGGGCACTTCGTGGACTTGCCCGCCAACGGGCACGAGCGCCTTCAGCTCTGATGCCGCGTACAGATGGCCCTCATGGCGAGACCAGTAGAGCGGCTTCACCCCTAGCGGGTCACGAACGAAATAGACCTGGTCCGTTGCCTTGTCGACGATGGTGAAGGCGAACTCGCCCCGCAGCCGGTGAACCGCAGCTTCGCCCCACTCAAGGAAGGCATTGAGGATCACTTCAGTGTCGCTGTCGCTGCGCGGCGCGCGGCCGAGCGCGGCAAGTTCCGACCGCAGCGAGCGGAAGTTGTAGACCTCGCCGTTGTAGCAAACTGCCCAGCGGCCATCTGGGGAGCTCCATGGCTGGATGGCCCGGTCGCGATCAACTATCTTCAGCCGCTGAGTGCCTAGCCGATGCCGGTCATCACAAGCCGTCTCCTGCACCTCGCCTCGCGGCGCGATCCTGCTGAGCATCGATTCGAACAGCAGGAAGTCAGGATTCGGCCCCATGATGAGTGCAATGCCGCACATGACGCTGGCTCTTTCCGGCAGCCTTATTAGACGCGTAGCCGATCGTCGTAAGAAGCCTGCAGTTCATCGCAGGCGTCCGGGCTCACGCACACGTGCCACTGCTTTCCCTCGTCGATGAAATTGAGCTGCCCCGCGTCCTGCCGTTCAAAAAGCAGCCGGGCAAGCACTTTGCCAGGGTCGAACTGGCGAAACCATTTCATTTCCAGATCGCATGCGTAGCCAGCGCAATGCGAGCTCGGCACTACGGCGGCATAACCCAGAGCGCGCAGACGGTACTGATGCTCGACGCTGCGGACCATGCTGGTCACCCAGAGCCGCGGAGTCCGCGGCGGTAGCGCCGCAGCAAAGTCGCGAGCGATCTGGTTGACCACGGCGAGGACAACGGGCCGGGAGCGGGTGAAGCGCAGGCCGGCTACGCGGGGGCTCATCCCCGGCAGCAGCTTGTGCTGCAGCCAATCGCGGGCGCGGCCACCGAGCCCGGCTGGCTGAACGCGGTACTGAAACTCGAGCATCTTCGCGGACGTGAGCGGGCGAAGGTCCACCAGCTCGGTCGATGTCAGCACATCGGCGTCGGAGACGAATGGGGTCGTTCCGCGCCACCACACGGAGTCGATCTGCGACAGCAGGAGCACGCGGATGAACGTAGGCACGTCGCTGACAGAGCTGCTGCGTGCATCGGGCCGATAACTCCGGAGCTCGCGGAGGAGACAGTCGGCGGCGACGTCCGAGCCCCCATCGACGTGCGAAAGCACGGCCGCGAGCTCGGGCTGGTCCAGGTGCCTCGCCACAAGCCGCTCGATGGCGGGCAGATCGGAGTGCCGTGGGTCCCTCGCCGCCTCCGCGACAAGACTGTCAACCATCGCGCGGTAAGTGGGAAGCAGAGAATCAACCTGTACGGAGCGCAACTGGACAATACCTCCCAAGGCATCCAGTAAATGCTCGGTCATCACATGGCAAGTGCCGCCATGTCTCTGCCCTTCTCGTTCTGCAGCGAACCGGATGGTACAAACCTTGTCCGAACGATTACTTCCGGCCAAGATTGACATTTGCTGGATGTTGGTAGCGCTTATTTGCTCATGCAACAGGTCGCCGCAGACCCTTTATAAACGAAAGCGGCTGCATCAAACGACCGCTCCGCGAAGATAGAATTCGCCACAAGGTGCCCGGGGAGACGAACGGCAGCGCGTCGAGGTACAGTCCGAGTGCGAATAGCCATCGGCATCGGTATGGGCGATCTTGAGTTCGCTGCCGACCCGGCCCGGCTGGCCGACCGCGAGGCCCCGTGCGTCAGCCACTCGGCGGGCAGCGCTGCGAAGTTTGTGACCAAGGTCCCGCCGATTTGGGACTTTGGCCTCTGTTGTCGTCGCCGGCCGCCCGGCACTTTCACTCGGGGGTGATGGCGCTGACTGAGCGGGATGTGTTGAGCGCCTCGCGGCCGATGCTGAAAAGGCTGCCGCGCTGCGTGGCGGTGCTCGTGCCCGCCAGCGAGCGGACCTGCACGGCGAAGTTGCTGCGACATGAGCGCAGGCATCATTGCGGACGCCGGTGCCGACCGCGTCGCCATCCTGCTGGCCCTGCGCGAGCAGCTAGCTCGGGTGGCCCGCTCCATATCCACCGAAGCGCTATCGGCAGAACTCGCAGCCGAGCGTGACGACTGGGAGCGGGTCCACGCTACTTATGAGCGCCTGGCCCTGCTGTTCGCCGAGTACCGCTTGCTCTATGTGAAGTGCCCTGCCCCTGAGCAGCGCCAGTAACTGATTGTGAAGCCGGCGTGCGCTGGCTAACACCGGGCAGTGCCGCCGGCGCTTCATGGGGGACCAATTCCGCCCGACAGGCCGACGCTGATCTGCAGGCTCATCGCGACCAGTTGCACTATTTCGGGCCGGGTGCGGTAGAGAAGAGCTGGCACGGATGTTTGCGGTGCCAACCCTCAAGAACGGAACACTGCCGATGACGCCCGAGACGGTCTTTACGTCCCGGCTGACTGGCCTCCGGCTGCTCGACAACGACGGCCTGGTCATCGGCCGCGTCAAGGACGTGGTGCTGGTACCGACCAGCGGTGCGGAAGCTCCGCGCGCCATCGGGCTCGTCGTTACGCTGCATCGTCGGCAGATCTTTGTGAGCCTGGCGCGGGTCGCGGAGCTGTCTGTGGATGGCGTCTCGCTGGAGGGCAGCAGCGTCGATCTCGGCCGGTTCAGCAGACGGGTCGGCGAGATACTCGCGTCCGAACTGTACAACCAGAGGCTCGACGACGGCGTCGTGCTCGACGTCGGCATCGCACGGTCCGCCGACGGTGTCGGGTGGGAGGTTTCGGCGCTCGCGATCGGGCAGCGACGGGGTCTGCTACGCCAGCCGGGTGACGTCGTGACCTGGAGCAAGCACCGCGAGCTGTTCGATTCCGGAGTGAGCAGCCAGATCACGGGGCTACGCGACCTGCACCCAACCGAGCTGGCGGGCGTGGTCGAGTCGATGCCTGCCGCTGGGCGTCGGCAGCTGGCCGACGCGCTGGAGGACGAGGAGCTCGCCGACGTGCTGCAGGAAATGCCTGAGGCCGATCAGATTGGGTTCCTGGCTGGCCTCGGCGTCGAGCGCGTAGCCGATGTTGTCGACGAGATGGATCCCGACGACGCTGCGGACCTGCTTGCGGCGATGTCGGCCGCGGAACGGCAGCAGCTGCTCGCCGAGATGCCAGCAGATCGGGCAGCCGACCTCAGCCGGCTGCTCAGCTACGACGCCACCACCGCTGGTGGTCTGATGACGTCGAGGCCCGCAGTGATGACGCCAGAAGTGCCCGTGGCCGAGGTGCTGGCTCGCATCAGACAACCGGGCATGGGTGCCTCACTGGCAGCCCAGATCTACGTGTGTGAGCCGCCGTCCGTGACGCCGACCGGCCTGTACCTCGGCACCGTCGGCTTCCAGCGGCTGCTCCGCGAGCCGCCGTCAGCTCCCGTGGGCCAATGCATTGAGACCAGCGCATTTCTCCGGGCAGATCTGCCGGAGCATGAGGTCGCGGCGCGGATGGCCGCCTACAACTTGGTCAGCGTCGCTGTCTGCGACGAGGCCGGGCGGCTCGTGGGTGCCGTGACGGTGGACGACGTGCTCGACCGGCTCCTGCCGGCGAACTGGCGAAAGCGAGGCGAATGACGTGCAGGCTACCCGGTCTTTCACGGAGCGAGCGGAGCTGGCGGTCCCGCGCGGATCGGCTCGGCGCGTGGGGTCACGGTACGACGCCGATGCGTTCGGCCGCATGTCGGAGGCCATCGCGAGGTTTCTTGGCACCGGCCGGTTCCTGGCTGGCCAGACGATCTTCGTCATCGGCTGGATCGTGATCAATACGATCGGGCTGATCAAGGCCTGGGATCCGTACCCGTTCATCCTGCTGAACCTGGCGTTCTCGACTCAGGCCGCCTATGCCGCGCCGCTCATCTTGCTCGCGCAGAACCGCCAGGACGACCGGGACCGGGCCAGCGTGGAACGGGATCGCAACGTCGCGGCGCGCACCCAGTCCGACACCGAGTTCCTCGCCAGGGAACTCGCAGCCGTGCGGCTGGCGCTCGCGGACGTCGTGACGACGGCCGACCTGACTGGCAGGCTTGACCAGCTCGAGAAGCTCATCCGCGACCAAGCTGGCGGCGATCATGTGCGAGCGGGCGGAACTGAACGGCAGACGCCGATGCCTGTCGCGCGCAAACGTACGTAGGGCGCTTCGTCAGTCGCCGCCGTCCCCGCCGCCGTCCCCGCCGCCGCCGCCGCTGTCGTCGCTGCCGCCGCCGTCGTCGGAGAAGGTGGAGTGGTCACCGTAGCTGCTGTAGGACGACCCGTCGCCGTCGGAGGAGTAGCTGACGCCGCGATAGGTGCCGCCATTCGTCCAGATGTACCAGGGCACGTAGACGACGGTGTGGTTCGGTCCCGTGGTCTGGCAGACCTTCTTTCCGTCGTGCGTGCTTGGCGAGCACGCGGAGCTGTCGAAGGCGCCGTACACCAGCAAGACGAGCCCGAGGACCGCAACCAGGCCGACGAGCGCCAGTCCTAGTGAGGTCCATGCAACAGCGTCTCGCCCATGCCGGTGCGACATCAGATGATAGTCTGAATGGTCGTTATAGCCATAATTCAGCCATTTCGTGCTGAATCTGACATCATATCTAGCAATGCTGGATTAAAGTGGCTGTTGCGCAATCGTGACAGTATCATCTCCCGTTTGCAGATGAGGATCGGCGCCGCCGCCAGTTACCGGTCGACCGGGGGCGTGCGGAGCGGGCGCGTGCGCGCAAGCTGGGTGACATGGCTGGGGGTCAACTCCGCGAGCTCGGCCACGCCGAGAAGCTTCATGGTGCGTTCGGTCTGGTCGCGGAGGATCGCGATCGCGCGGTCGACGCCGGCGCGCCCGCCGGCCATGAGCCCGTAGAGATATGCGCGGCCGACGAGGACGAACTTCGCGCCGAGAGCGACTGAGGCGACGATGTCGGCCCCGGACATAATTCCGGTGTCGATCGCGATCTCCAGGTCCTTCCCGACCTCGCGTGCCACCTCGGGCAGTAGATGGAAAGGGACCGGTGCTCGGTCGAGCTGTCTGCCGCCGTGGTTGGACAGCACGATCCCGGTCACCCCGAGGTCGGCGAGCTTCTTAGCGTCTTCAAGCGTCTGAACGCCCTTGACGACGAATTTTCCTGGCCAGAACGACCGGATGGCGTGGAGGTCCTCGAAGCTGATCGTCGGGTCCATGGCGGCGTCGACAAGCTCCCCGACAGTTCCGCCGGTAGAGGTCAGCGACGCGAACTCGAGCTTGGGGGTGGTCAGGAAGTCGATCCACCAGCGCGGGTGCGGGATGGCGCTGGCGACGGTGCGGAGCGTCAGCTCCGGGGGAATGGAGAACCCGTTGCGCTTGTCCCGCAACCGCGCCCCCGCCACTGGGGTGTCAACTGTGAAGAGGAGTGTGTCGAACCCGGCGGCAGCCGCCCGGCGGGCGAGCCCGTCAGAGATCTCCCGGTCTCGCATGACGTAGAGCTGGAACCAGTTACGGCCGACCGGGTTGGCGGCCTTGACGTCCTCGATCGAGGTGGTACCGAGGGTGGAGAGGCAGAACGGGATCCCCGCAGTTCCTGCCGCGGCTGCGCCCGCGACCTCGCCGTCCGTCTGCATCAGGCGCGTGAATCCAGTCGGCGCGATGCCGAACGGCAGAGCGGACGGCCCGCCGAAGATCTCGCAGGTGGTGTCGACATCACCAGCACCGCGCAAGATCGACGGGTGGAACTCGATGTCCAGAAACGCCTGGCGGGCGCGTGCGATCGAGATCTCCTCCTCGGCGGCACCGTCGGTGTAGTCGAAGGCGGCCCTCGGCGTCCGGCGCTGAGCGATCGCGCGCAGGTCATGGATCGTGAGTGCCGCCGCCAGGCGGCGCTTCTTCGCATCGAGCTCGGGCGGCTTAAGCCGCAGGAGCTCGGCGATCTCGGCAGGCTTGGGAAACTGGCGTTGCACCATGCTGACCAATCTTGGCTCGTGGCGGGATGCGCGACACGATGCGCCCGGGCCGCGTAGCGCAGACCCTCCCGCCGCGCGGCGAGCCGCGGGCTGTGCTCTGGGCTCATCTCTCGCCGGTTATGACTGTGCCGGCTGTCCGCCGTGTGCGCTGAGCCAGACTGCCGCCCTCCTGGCCGATGCGCGGCACAGCCAGGCATCCTGCACGACCTCAGTCAGCTCCTGCCGGGAAAGCTCGCCGATTCGGCTCCCGCGGATCAGAACCGACAGGTGGCCGTCAAAATGAGGGGTGCTGAAGAACGGCGACCGCTCGTCCTGGATCATCGCCATCTTGTCGGCTTCCGACTCGACCCAGAACACGATCACGTCGGGGTAGCGCTCGCCGGTCTTTGGATCGGCGGCGTCCGGGCGCGGATTGCGGAAGAAGATGAATGACTTTCCGCCGACCTGGTAGACGGGGTTGCCGTGGCTGCCGTAGACGACACTGACGTGCGGCATGTTCATGGCGACCTCATGCACGTCCTCGATCCGCGCATGACGCGCTTGATCTGGCATGGCCGCAAGCCTAAGTCAGTGCCCCTGCCTGTCGGGCACGCCCGCTGGTTCGATAGGAATCGCCGCACGCCTCAGTCAGTGGCACAGTGCGGGTGGCCTGCGGGCGGTAGACCTGGATCATTACGCCCTTGGAGTCCGCTCGTGAGTCGAGCAGGTCAAGCGCTACATCGGGGCCGTCGGCGGCACACCGGACGACCTGTTAGGTGCGCTCCGATCCGCAGCGCTCCGGCGTTGGCTATGCGGTGATTTTGCCGTCGACTAGGTGCAGAACGGAGTCGGCGAGATCGAGTAGCGCCGGATCGTGGGTGGCGACGAGCGCGGTCACGCCTTCCAACTCCACGACGGCCTGGAGCAGCCGCATGATCTGGCGGCCGGTCTGGCGGTCGAGCTGGCCGGTTGGCTCGTCTGCGAGCAGCAGTGACGGCCGGGAGGCGAGCGCCCGTGCGATGGCCACGCGCTGCTGCTCACCGCCCGACAATTCGGCCGGGCGCTGTCTGGCGTGGTCGGCGAGCCCGACGATTGACAGCATCAGCTCGACTCGGGAGTCGCGGTCTTTCGGTGCGACCCCGGCGATCCGCAGTGGCACGCCGACGTTCTCGGCGGCGGACAGCACAGGCAGCAGCCCGAATGACTGGAAGATGTAGGAGACCGTGTCCTGCCGCAGCCGCATCCGTTCTCGCTCGCCCATCGCGGTCACGTCATGCCCGGCCACGCAGACCGAGCCGCCGTCTGGCTTGTCGAGGCCGCCGACGATGTTGAGCAGCGTCGTCTTGCCGGATCCGGACCGCCCGCGGAGCGCGACCAGCTTGCCCTTCCCGACAGTGAAGGTGACGCCGCGTAGCGCCGCCGTTGCTGTCGATCCGCTCCGGTAGGTCCGCGTCACATCCCGAACGTCAAGCAAGTTCTTCACCAGTCAGCCCGATCTGAGATTGGCGGGGAACCGCCCTCGGCTCCTTCTATCGGGCTGGGCTGAGCACCAGAGCCAGCCGGCTGCGCAGCCGATTGGGATCGAAGAGCAAGGGAGGTGGCGGGCAGGACTGGGGAGGTGTCCGGCCAGACGCCGATGTGGTCGGGCTCGGCTTGCAGGCGGACACGATCGCGCATGCCGAGCGCGTCAGTCATCTCCTGCGGCAGTTGCAGCCGCCCGGACCGGTCGAGCACCGCGTACTCCACCCCGTGCTCTAGCCCGCCGGCGTCCGTGGAATCAGAACGCAGCGTTTCGGTGCTCGTCCGCCCGTCCGCGATCGCGATCACCCTGCGGACCATTCCCGAAACCTCTGGGTCGTGGGTCACGACCAGCACTGTGACGCCGAGCTCGGAGTTAGCGGTCTGCAGGGCTGCGAAAACAGAGCCAGCCGTCTCGGTGTCCAGTTCACCTGTCGGCTCGTCAGCCAGCAGCAGCGTCGGCGCGCCCGACAGCGCAACGCCGATCGCCACGCGTTGTTGTTCCCCGCCCGACATCTCGTCGGGCCGTCTGCGCGCGCAGTGCGCGACCCCGAGCATGTCCAGCAGTTCGAGAGCTCGCGACCGTCGCCGCGAGCGCGACGTGTGTGCGAACCGCAGGGGCAGCTGGACGTTTTGCAGTCCGGTCAGGTACGGGAGCAGGTTGCGCGATGTCTGCTGCCAGATGAACCCGACGACCGAACGCCGGTAGGCCACCCGCTGCCGCGCTGACATGGACCCGAGATCGTGCCCGGCCACCCGGACCACGCCGGCAGTCGGCGCGTCGAGCCCGGCCAGGATGTTCACCAGGGTGGACTTGCCTGATCCCGATGCGCCGACCATGGCGGTCAGCTCCCCGGGCGTGATCACCAGGTCAAGGCCCTGCAGGGCTTGCACTTCGATGCCTTCGGCGCTGTAGATGCGTACCAGCCGGTCGCAGACGATCAGCGCTCCGTCGCCATAGCCGGCGGCGGATCTTCGCGGCGCGTCTGCCCGGAGTGCCTCGAGCCCGGCCAACTCACTCACCTCCGCGCAGAATCGACACAATGCTGTGCCGTGCCCGTATCTCGATTGTCAGCGTCACAGCGGCGACCACTATCAGCCCGGTGACCGGCAGCGCGATCGACGGCACGTCGGGTACTAGCGGCACGCGAGCGCTGGAGCCGGTGAAGACCGACAGGTTGATCGCCGGCGCGACGATCCGCGGCAGTACCAGCGCGGACGCGATGGCCGCGACCGCCGCGGCGATGACCGCGGGGAGCACTTCGAGCAGCATCAGCCAGGCGCGCCGTCTGCCGCCGAACCCCATCGTCGCCAGCCGCGCTAGGGTCGCTTCCCGGTCGGCTGCCCCGAGCGCTAGCTGCAGCAGCATCACCGCCAGCCCCAGCCCGGCGGCGACCGCCAGTGCCAGCGGGAACAGCGGGAAGGCACCGCGCTGCACGGGAGCGCCGGTTAGCTGCCGCAGGAGTTGCGAGCGAACGGTGGTGGTCGCATACGGCACCATGTCGCTCGCGAGGGCGCTGAGCCTGCCGATGTTGATCCGCGGCCCGTTCAGCAGCATGAGGTTGGGCCCGATGTACGGCAGGTGCGCGAGCAGGGACTCGGGTATGACAACGAACGGCCCGCCCGCGGGCAGCGCGGGCGTGCCGGACAGCGTCCCGGCGACCCGCACCCGGAGCGGCGTGATGCCGAAGGTCAGCGTCACGGTCTTACGGCCGCCGAATTCCGCCATGGCCTGCGGGGAGGCGAGCACCCTGTTCCGGGTTAGCAGCCTCGGGTCGACGGCGGGCCAAGTCTGCGACGAGGCGACGAGCGCCGAGTAGCTGGCGGGGTCGACCGCGATGACGGTCACCGGGGCGCCCTGCGGCAGGGTCAGCGTCCACTCCGCCACCGCAGCGGCATGCTCAACTCCCGGCACGGCCGCGAGCGCGCGCTGGGCGGCCGCGGGTATCGGCTGGGCCGGGGCGACACTGGAGACGGTCACGTCTGCGCCCGCCGCCTGCCACGAGGCGTTAATCTCGCCGCGGGTGACCGCGTCGGCCACCATGCCGGCGAAGGCGGCTACGGTGATCGCCAGCACCAGCGCGTACACCGGCAGCGCGGGGGTGAGCGCGGCCCGCGCGGCCTGGGCCATGCCGAGGAACCCGGTCGCGCCCCGCCGCCGGGCGGCCCCGCGCAGCAGCCCGCGCAGGATCAGCGGGTAAATCCGCAGCGCGACTATCACGGCGGGGATAGCGACCAGCACGGGTGCGGCGCTTGTGTACAGGTTCACCACGGTGCCGGGCTGCGTGCCCTGCTGCCGGAACACGACAATTCCCGCGATAGAGACGAGCACGGCGGTCACCTCGACGACCGGCCGGGTCCCGCCGCGCAACCGGCGCCGGCCGCGCCTGGCGTAGCCCAGCCCGCCGTAACCGAGGCTGGGCTGGCTCGCCCCGGCCTGACCTGGCCGGTGGTAGCCTTCCGCGGCCCTGCCGCGACGGGTGCGCACTGTCCGCTGCTGCCAGGCGGCCAGCACGGCGGGCCCGCCGATGGCGATCACGAGCACAGAGATCGCTGGCCACCAGCCGCCCGGCGGCGCCTGCCCGGGGACGAGCAGCACCGCCAGGGCACCCGCGAGGACGCCTGCCGGGACGCAGCCGATCGCCGCCCCGCGCCCCGCGGCCAGGCTGATCTGCCGCAGCGTCGCGCCGCGGGCACGGCGCAGTGCCAGTTCGGTCGCACGGCGCAGCACCATCATCCGCGCGGCCAGCAGCAGGACGATGGCGGCGATCACCGCCAGGCTCACATAGAGCAGCCACAGCAGCGCGTCGACCGCGGCGGCGTTGTAGACAAACGAGTCCAGTACCTGCTGCAAGCCCGAGCTGACCGTGACCGCAACGTTTCCGAGTGGGCCGACCAGCTGCGGAGTTTCGCTGGCGGCTCTCCTCAGCGCCGCGTCCAGTGCCTGCGCCTGGTCCCCTTGCACCGCGCCGGTATCTACCGGGAAAACCCACTGCACACTCAGGAAACCGAGGCCGTAGTCGCGCTGGACCGCGGCGGACTCGTCGGGAAGCGCGAACACACCAGCTGTCCAGTACGGGGGCGACGTGCCCGGCACGTTCAGCTCGGGGACCGCCAGGGACGGGTCGGCTTGCCAGAAAGCCGAACCCGGCTGGCGTTCGGCCACGATCGCCGCGACCCTGAGGGTGATCAACGACGCCGCGCGGGACTGTGAGACCGGCGGGCCGGCGGTCTGCACCGCCGAGCCGACCCTCAGGCCGAACTTGTCCGCGGTCTGCCGCGTCACCGCCACATTGATCGTCGGAAAGAATCCGACGATCCGCCGCGACGCTGCCGGCGCAGGCGCGGAAAGGCTGCCCGCGAGCACCCGCACATGATCGCAACCACGATTCCGGCTTTGCTCGCCGCGCGCTCCATGACGCCTTGCGCGCGGCCGCTGGCATGTCAGCGGCAGACGGTAGCTGACCTCCATGTCCACCGCGTGACCGCTGGTGCCAGCCAGGGTGCCGTCCACGCCCTCCTCGGTCGTTGTCATTCCCAGCCAGTCAGCTGCCACCGGCGCGAGGTGCAAGACGCTCCGCGGCACACACGCGCCCACCACGGGACACCCGGTGAAATCCCTGCTGAACTGGCTCGTGGCGTTGCTCAGCACGGCATCGGTGAAGCTGTCGTTGGGGTGAGCGGCGCTGTCGACCATCTGGCTCCAGGTCGTGCTCACCATGATGGACCGGGCCAGCGCCGGGACGTGGGCCAGCGCGCCCTGCAAAGCCCGCGTCTCCGCATGCACCGCCTCGCGTGGCCCGGCCGAGGCGACGAGCACGCAGCCGAAGACGAGCAGGGCGAGCGCCAGCGTAGCGACCGCGCCCATGCCGGTCAGGCGCCTGGTCTTCATTTCCGCAGATTTGACATTCACGTCAGACCGCCTCGGCTGCGCGCAGGTCGGCCGCGGGATCCGGGCGCCTGATCATGACCAGCGCCGCCGCGAGCGCCGGAACGATGGCGACGGCCACGGCGAGCGGCAGCGTCTGCGGCAGGTCAAGCAGTGTCACTGGCGGAGGCACGGGCTGTGTCGCGGCGGAGGACAGCGTGACCGCGGGCACGAGCAGCCTGGCGACCACCATGCCGAGGCCGAAGCCGAGCACGGCCGAGGGAACGCTGAGCAGCAGCTTCTCCAGGAACAGTTGCAGCGCGGCCAGGCGCTGGCTGAGGCCAAGGGCGGCGAGCAGAGCGTTCTCGGCGCGGCGGCGCCGGACATCCGCGGCAATCGACACCCAGAATCCGGTGATCGCGAGCAGCGCGGCTGCGGCCGCGAGCGCGAGCAGCGCCTGCTGTGCCAGCGCGGACAGCGGGTCGCCGGTCAGTGCCGCCGTGGCCTCGGCGGCGCCGGTGATGGCACTCCCCGGTGGCAGCGACCTCGCCAGGCCGGGCGGGATCTTGTGATCGGTGGTGGCCAGCCACCACTCGGTGACGCTGAGCGGCAGCGCGCCATCGCCGACGAGCCGTTGCTGAACAGCCGACAGGTCGACGATGAGCGCGCCACTGGCAGTGGTAACCGTGGGGAAGCTCTTCACCACCGCGACGATCCGCAGCGGGAGCTGCAGGCCGCCCACCGAGGCCTGCACGACCGATCCGGCGCCGACGTCGCTGGCGTCAGCGAACGCCCTGGTGGCGATCGCCGGAAGCGGCTCCAGGGCGCGCGCGGCAGGAGCGTTGAGGAGCACCTGCGCGATGACCGACTCCGGGGGCTCGCCGACGCAGGTGCCCGACGACGGGCACGACATGACGTTTCCGGCCTGGCCGAAGCCGGAGCTGAAGGTGAACGTCGCGGTGTCCGCGCGGGCCTGCCATGTGTTGCTAGCCGGCAACCCCGAGGCGCCGGATACGCCGGATTCGGACCGCACGACTTGCAGGTCTGGTGACTCTGCGCTGGCCTGCCAGCCGTGCAGCGAGGGACCGGTCACGGTGAATGCCAGTGCTGCGGCCTGAGCCGATGGCATCTGGTAGGTGAGTGCGACCTGGACCAGGCGCAACGGGTACCTGACTTCTGCGCCGCCGAGCGATGCCGCGAGGACATGCTTGCGGCCGTCGGCGGGCAGCATGCCAGCGTCGAGCTGGTACATGTCGCCCGTGCCGTCCGCCACGATCACCGTGACTGCTACCGGCGCGAGTCCCCGGCCGATGGCGCTCGCCTGGCCGGCGCTGACCGGAACGATGCCAGACGGCAAATCTCTGCCCAGCACGGTGAGGGCCGCGGTGAACGTCACGGCGCCCCGCCGTCCTACGACGAGACTGCCAGGCGGCGGCGACTTCGGCGTGATCTCGTCGAACAGCCTGGTCTCCGGAACGCTTGTCTGGTCAGGGCGGATCAGCACCGTGGCCGCCGCCTGCGCCGCGTCGACAGCGAGGATCTCGGTGGGCTCCCCTCCGAGCTGGACAGACACCGCCATCGCGTGCCGGACGCCAGCGGCGTTCGTGATCGCGCCGGTCGCGCCAAGGGCGAGGGAGGAGGGCGTGTCCACCCTCACGTCTGCGCCTGCGCCGAACAAGCCCTGGTCGCTGACGGAACGGGCCCAGCTGGCGTGCTGGGCGAGCGCAAGCGTCCCGGTCGCGACCGCCAGCACGAGCAGGAGTGCGGCCCCGCCCTGGCGGAGCGGCTGGCGGCTCACCTGCCAGCCCGCGAGTGACGCGGTCAGCCGACGCCCGCGGCCGGCGAGCCGGTCCCCGGCTCTCGCCCCGGCAGGCAGCAGACGCAGCGTGACCACTGTCCCGCCCGCGAGCGCGAGAGCCGGAGCGAGCACGACTACCGGGTCGATCGTGGCGTCCGATCCGCTGGCCGCGGAGTAGCGGCGCAACTGCCAGCCAGCCAGAACCGCGAGAACAATGAGCGCGATGTCCGCGCCGACCCGGGTAGCGCCAATGACTCCCGCCTGCCTGCCGCGCCGGACCCGCGCTTCCGTGGCCGCGGGCCCGCCGGCAAGCACAGGGCCGAGCATCGCAGCGACGGCGATCACCATGACCACGAGCGCCGCGGCGATCGCGTCGAGCCAGGTTCGTGCGGGGTCTCCCGGCCCGGCACCAAGGAATGCCGGCCCAGCCAGCTCCAGTCCCGCTGCCTTCAGCGGTCCCGCCGTGATCAGCAGAGCAGCGAGCCTGATGCCGACCAGGGCACCTACAGCCGCGGCGGCAGCACAGAGCGGGATCACTTCGGCCGCGGCCAGCGAGGCGATCTGCCAGCGGGTGGCGCCGCGCGAGCTGAACAGCGCCGTCTCACCCTCCCGCTGGCTGGCCAGCAGCCGGGCGACGCCGAGCAGCGCAGCGAGGGCGAGCACCAGCAGCTGGAGGGCACTGATCACCAGGAGAGACCTGGCGACAGAAAGGCTGGCCGCGGTAGCGCTCAGCACCGACGGCAAACTCGTGGACAGCTGCATGCCGCTCAGCACCGTCGAGGACAGCAGCGCCTGCTGAAGAGCTGACACGTCACCTGAAATCATCGGCATGTCGGTGGTCGCGAACTTCGCCATATCCGGCTGCGCGAGCCACGTCCCGCTTAGCGCCGTCAGCGGTCCTGCCGTCTGGACGCCGGTGCTCGTGCCCGTGCTGCTCTCTGTCGGCGCGAAGGCGGCCGGGCTTACCAGCAGCGGGCCGTACGTCGTGTATCCGCTCTGGGTGCCAGAACCGCTGGCCGGGATCGTGTTCAGCGCCCAGTACGAGGCCGCGGCACCCGACAGCCTGCGCGGCGCGAACAAGCCGGTGATCCGGAAGCTGACCCTGGCCCCGCTGATCCCGTCTTTGAGCGTAATGACGTCGCCGACAGACAGATGCAGTAGCGCCGCCGCGGACGCAGGCAGCGCTGCAGGAATATCAGCCGAGACCGTCGAGACGCGGGTTGCGTTAGATTCTGGCACGTGGC
>JASHOE010000185.1 GCA_030041275.1 Streptosporangiaceae bacterium | reverse complement strand
TGACTGCCCGGCCCATTCGTGGTGCTCACGGTGAAGGTCCCGGTGATAGCACCGACCGCGATCAGCGCCCCAACCCCGCGACGGCCATCCCGCTGGTGCCCGCTGGCGGCGCTACCGGCGCGGCCCAGCCCGGCCCGGACGGCTGGCCGGACGCTGCTGGCTCCGGACTCCGGTTAGCCCCGCTCTGCGGCTCAGTTGCGGGGCTCGGCGGAACCCAGCCCCCGGCTTCGCCCGAGGCACCCGCCACCCCGCCCGCGGCTGACGTAGCCAACACTCCGGCCTCGCCCGACGTACCCGGCAGTGCAGCCGCGTCTGACGGGCCCGCCACTCCCGCCGCGGCCAACGGGCCCGGCAGTCCGTAGCCCGCCGAAGCCGGATCCCCTGGTGCATCGTCAGGGACCCAGAGCTGCCAGCCCGGCGGCGCGGGCGGCCAGGTGGGATCTGGCTGCCAGCCGGGATCGGGCACGAATCCTGGCGGCGGAGCGGGCCAGCCGGGCGGCGGGTTGAAGCGGAGAGCCACGACCAGCTCCTTGACCGAGTGTCACCCACGCCGCAGCCCACCGGTCAGGCTGATCCGGCTCGTCGGCGCCAGGCTGACGACGGCATGAACATAGCAGGCAGATCGCCTATTGACCATATGTCCGGCGCGTGCCAGCACGTCCTCTGGGCGCCGGTGAGACGGCGTGCCGTCCGGGCCTCGGTCAGCCGCTGCGCAGGATGGCTCCGGTCCGGCGTGCTGCCTCCGCCACCGCGGCGGCTCTGGTGGCGCCCGCCTCCTCGGCCGTGAGCGTCCGGTCGGGCGCGCGGAACCGCAGCGTGTAGGCCAGCGACTTGCGGCCCGCGCCCGCCTGGTCGCCGGTGTAGACGTCGAACAGCCGCACCGACTCCAGCAGCACGTCGCCGGCCGCGGCGGCGCCGTCGAGCAGCGCGCGCTCGACGTCAGCCGCGGGCACCGACTCGGGCACGCTGAGCGCCACGTCCTGCACGGCCACGGGGTAGCCGGACAACGTCGGCGCCTGCACCGGACCGATCGCGTCGGCCGCGCTCTCGATCACTGACAAATCGAGTTCCATCGCTGCCGTCCGCGGCGGCAGCCCGAACGCGGCGACGACTCGCGGATGCAGCTCCCCGGCGTGCCCGGCCAGCCATTCGTGGCCCCGCGCACCGCGCACAAAGATCGCTGCGCACCGGCCCGGGTGCCAGGGTTCGTGCCGGGCGGCCCGCACTTCGAACGGGACCCGGCTGGCGCGCAGCACAACGCGCGCTGCCTCGATCGCGTCGGGCCAGCCCGCGCTGCGGCCCGGACCCCACCAGCCGGCCGGCTCGACCTGACCGGCGAGTACCGCGCCAGCGTGCAGCGGCTGCTCAGGCAGCGCCGCCTCGAGTTGCGCGAGTTCCTGCACCGTCGGGCCGCGGTCGACCGGCAGGATTGGCGCGATGGCGGGCGCATCCGGGCGCGGCCAGAAGACCAGACCGAACTCGTACAGCGCCACGTCACCGAAGCCGCGGCCCACGTTCCTGACCAGGGTCCGGAGCAGACCCGGCAGCAGTGTCGTGCGCATGAGCGGCTCGTCGTCGCTCACCGGGTTAGCGAGTCTGACCGCGCGCCGGGCCGCGTCGTCGAGGGGTAGCTGCAGCTTGTCGAAGTCCCCCACCGAGGTGAACGGAGTGCTGATCACTTCCACGAAGCCGGCCGCACCGAGCGCCCGGCTTACTGTCCGGCGCAGCCGCTGGCGATCGGTCAGGCCTTTGCCGACGGCCGCGCGCACGGCGCTGATCGGGACGTTCTGGTAGCCCTCAAGCCGGATGACCTCCTCGGCCAGGTCGGCCGGATCGGTCAGGTCGGGCCGCCACGACGGCGGGGTGACCAGCAGCAGCAAGTCGGGCCGGTCGTGCCTGCCGTGCTCGTGCCGGGCGTGCTTGCTGGTCAGCTGCCCCCCGGCCAGGCTTGCCGGGCTGACATCGGCCGCCTCGGTCACCACCGCACCCTCGGGCGCAGCCTCAGCGTCGGCAGCCGCGAACCGCACCGTGCAGCCAACCTCGCGCAACCTGGCCTGGACGGTCTGATGGCCGTAGACAATCCCGGCCACCCGGTCCGGGTAGTCGGCCTCCATCGCGATGGTCACTGGCGGGATCTCCGCAGCGGCCATGGAGCAGCCTGGCACGACCGTGCCACCGCCGAGCGCAGCGAGCATCGTCGCCGCCCTGGCGGAGGCACGGAGCGGCAACTCGGGATCCACCCCGCGCTCGAACCGCGCAGACGCCTCCGAGCCGAGCTTGTGCCGGCGGCTCTGCCTGGCGATGCCGCGGGCAGTGAAGTGCGCCGCCTCGATCACCACGTCGTGCGAGGAGTCGGAGACCTCTGTCGCGACGCCGCCCATGGCGCCGGCCAGCGAAATGGGCCCAGACGAGTCAGTGATGAGGATGTCCTCTGGATCGAGCGCCCTGACCACGTGGTCGAGCGTCTCCAGCTTCTCGCCGGATGCCGCGCGGCGAACCACGATGGGTCCGGTCAGCCGGTCCAGGTCGAACGCGTGCAGCGGCTGACCGAGCTCGAGCATCAGATAGTTGGTCACGTCGACGGCGAGCGACACGGTCCGCTGGCCTGCCCTGGCGAGCCTGATCTTCAGCGCCAGCGGCGTCGGCGTCGCTGGGTCAAGCCCGTGAACCTCGCGCAGCACGAACCGGGCGCACGCGGTCGTGTCGGCGATGCTCGCCGGGTACACGTCAGGGGAGATCAGGCCGACGTCGGCGGTGAGGCCGACGTCCGCCGGGTCGGTGAACGGCACCCCGTAGGAGATGGCGACCTCCCGCGCCACCCCGCGGACGGACAGGGCAAAGCCCTTGTCCGGCGTCACGTTGATCTCGTACACGACGTCGTGCAGACCGGCGTAGCTGACGAAGTCGGTGCCGAGCGGCGCGTCGGCGGGCAGCACCAGGATGCCAGTGTGGTCATCGCCGATGGCCAGCTCGGATGCCGAGCAGATCATGCCCTCCGAGACGCGGCCGTAGGTCTTGCGCGCGCCGATCTCGAAGCCGCCGGGCAGCGTCGCGCCGGGGACCGCGAGGGCAACGCGGTCGGTGACGGCGAAGTTGCGCGCGCCACAGATCACGTGCCGTTCCTGTCCGTCACCGGTAGAAACCTGGCAGTACCTGATTGGCTTGTTGAACCCGGTCAGCTCTTCGACATCCAGCACCTCGGCCACGACGACGCCCTCGACGTCGTGCCCGACCTGCTCGACCGACTCAACCTCGAGCCCGCACGCCGTGAGCCGCCTGGCCAGGTCCGCCACGCCGGCCGCGTCGTCTGGTCGCACTCCGATGGCCGCGTATTCGAGCAGCCACGACAACGGCAGCCGCATCACGCCTCCATTCCGAAGGCCCGGCTGAACCGCACATCACCCTCGAGCGTGTCTCTGATGTCCGCCACGCTGTCCCGGATCAGGACGGACCTGTCGATACCAAGGCCGAACGCGAAACCGCTGTAGCGGTCGGGATCGATGCCGCACGCAATGAGCACGCGCGGGTTCACCATGCCGCAGCCGGCGATCTCGATCCAGCCCTGGGACCGGCACACCCGGCATGGCTCCCCGCCCGGCCGGGTGGACGCGCCCCGGCATACGTGGCACTCCATCGAGACGTCCGCCGAAGGCTCGGTGAACGGGAAGAAGTCCGGGCGCAGCCTGGTCTGCAGACCAGGGCCGAACATGGCCTCGACGAAAGCGTTGATGGCGCCGCGCAGGTCCGCCATCGTCAGACCCTCGTCGACCGCCAGGCCCTCGATCTGGTGGAAGACCGGACTGTGCGTCGCGTCCAGGGTGTCGGTCCGGTAGCACTTACCCGGGCTCACCACATACAACGGCAGCGGCCGGGTCAGCAGCGCTCTGATCTGGACCGGCGAGGTGTGCGTGCGCAACAGGACGCCGGAACGCTGCTCGCCGTCGCGGCCCGCGACAAACACGGTGTCGTACATCTCGCGCGCCGGATGGTCGGGCGGGAAGTTCAGGGCGTCAAAGTTGTACCACTCGGCCTCGACCTCCGGGCCCTCGGCCACCTCGTAGCCCATCGCGACGAACACGTCGACGAGCCGTTCCCCGACGGTGGTGACCGGGTGTCGAGCGCCGGGCAGCGAGCGGTCCCACGGCAGTGTGACGTCAACGGCCTCGTCGACCAGCACCCGCTGGTCACGCTCGGCCTCGAGCTCAGCCTGACGCTGGGTGAGCGCCTGCCGGAGGGCGCCGCGGGCTGCTCCGACGCGCTTGCCCGCGTCAGCGCGCGCGGCCGGCGGCAGCGCGCCGATCTCTGCGTTGGCCAGCGCGAGCGGTGACCGGTCGCCGGCGTGCGCCAGCCTGGCCGCCTTGAGCTGCTCCAGGTCGGTCGCCGCCGCGATGGCCGTCAGCGCGTCATCCAGCATGCGCTGTATCTCCTCGGGAGCCAGCACGGCCACCTCCACCGGGTCATACGTATTGTTCGGTGCGGACATCTCCCTGATCTCCTGCCACGGTCGGGGACACTCCCCGACGATCCCGAAATCCCAGCACTGTTGTGGGGACACGAAAATCGCGGCGCGCTGTGGCGCCAGCGCATTCGGGCACAGGCCCGCCGGCTAGCCGAAGTCAGGCGTCCCGGCGGGCATGGTAAATCGGAACTCGGCTCCGCCACCCGGCGCCTGCTGCACCGTGATCTCGCCGCCGTGGGCCTCCACCAGGCCCTTGACGATGAACAGGCCGAGGCCGGCGCCGCCGCGGCGCTTGGCACGCCAGAACCGGGCGAAGACGCGCGGCGCAACCTCGGGCGCGATGCCAGGCCCCTGGTCGCGGACCGCTACCGCAACCCCAGGAGCCCCTGCGACGACCGCCGGTTCCACCACAGTGGTAACGGTACCAGCCCCATGTCGGACCGCGTTCTCGATCAGGTTCGCGAGGATCTGGTCGACCTTGTCGGCGTCCAGCCAGGTTTCCGGGAGGCCGTCAGCTGCCTCGATCCGGTACCGCTCGTCGGCGTCCCCGGCCGCCACCCGGCCGCTGATGATCTTCCTCACTCGGGCCGGGATGTCGACGAGCTCCCGGTGCACCTCGATCCGCCCGGACTCGATCCTGGAGACGTCAAGCAGGTCGGTGATCAGCCGGGTGACCCGATCAGCGTCGGCGTTGACGGTCTCCAGCATGACCTTTTTCTGGTCGTCGGTGAACCGCGGCCACTTGGCGAGCAGGGTGGCCGTGAAGCCCTTGACACTGGTCAGTGGCGAGCGGAGCTCGTGCGCGACGGTCGAGACCAGGTCGGCCCGGCTGCGCTCGAGTCGCGCCCGCTGCTCCGCGCTGCGCAGGGTGATGGCGAGCCGCTGCACCGCCCGGCCCTGCGCCCCGGCGCGGCGCCGCGGCTCGCGCACGTATCCGACGCTGACCAGCAGCTCGGTGCCGTCAGCCAGGTAAAGCGCCCGTTCCGGATGGCGGGTCCTCGTGCACAGCCCGTCGTAGGGGTCGGTGAGCGTCCACCAGCACTGGTTCTCCTGGTCACGCAGCGGCAGTACCTGCCGGACATCGCGGCCGAGCGCGGCAGCGGGGCTGATCCCGATCAACCGCGCGGCGGCACGGTTGATCACTGTTACCGCACCCGCGTGGTCGGCGACGACGAGTCCATCAGGCAGGTCGTCAGCGAGGACCAGGAAGGACGGAACTGAGCCGACACCGGACCCGGCCGTCTTGGCACCCTCATCCGTTTCGGTCCGCCCGGCGCGGCCAGTGTCGGCGGGACCAGGAGCGTCGGCGGAGACGGCGGGAACGGCCGCGATCCCGGCCGCCGACTGACCTCTCGCTATCCCGTCCACCACCCTGCGCCGCCTCCGCGGAATTCGGAGAAGCTGCCTGTCCCCGCGGGCTGCGCAGACTCGGCACCGACGATGACGGCCGTAAGGCCGCGCGCCCGCACCAGGCTCACGTCGGCGGACCGGGGGTATCCGCCGTCACTGCGCCGCCACGCCACCAGCAGCCCTGCTATCACGCAGCGGGTTAGCAGATGACGCAACGTGATCAGACTTTAGCGGATCCGGTCGGCATACCGACACTCCGAGGTGGTCTCACGCGCCGCGGGCGTGCCTGGCGGAGGCGTACAGGCATACCGCCGCCGCGGCGGCCAGGTTGAGGCTCTCCGCCTGACCGTAGATCGGCACGGCGACTGCCCCGTCCGCTAGTTCCAGCAGACTTTCCGGCAGCCCCCAGGCCTCGTTGCCGAACAGCCAGGCCGTCGGACTGGCCAGGTCTGGGCCGCCGGCTTCATCCAGTACCTGGCCGCTGCTGCCATCGGCAGCGAGCACCTGCAGCCCGGCGGCGTGCAGCCCCGCGACCACCTCGGTCAGCGCCGGGCCTGCTACCACAGGCAGGTGGAAGAGGCTGCCGGCCGAGGACCGGACGCACTTGGCGTTGTAAGGATCGACCGACGCGGCAGCGAAGATAACGCCATCCGCTCCCGCGGCGTCGGCCGTGCGCAGCACCGTGCCAGCGTTTCCGGGGTCGCGGACGCTGACGAGCACCGCCACGAGCCGCGGCGCGCCGCCCAGGAGAGCGCTGAGCGGGACGTCGACGAACCTGCAGATAGCAAGGACACCCTGCGGCGTGATGGTCTGCGCGAGCTCGGCCATGACGTCGCCGCTGACCTCGTGCACGGCAATACCCGACGCGACGGCCTGGTCGGCCAGGTCACGATGGCGCGCCCGGCCCGGACCGGTCACGAAGAGCTCGATCACCACGCCAGGCTGCCGCAGGGCCTCCCGCACCGCCTGTGGGCCCTCGGCGAGGAAGGACCGGGCCCGCTCCCTGAAGGCGCGCTTCCCAAGCTGACGGGCAGCCTTCACCCTGGCAGAGCGGAGCGACAGGGTGCGGTCCGGCAGCCTGGTCGGAGCACCCGGCCTGGTCACGGCCGCCCGGACGTCAGCGTGCCTCAGGCTGCCGGGGCGTTGACGTCCGCTGGGAGCGCACCCCTGGCCACCTGCACCAGGGCGGTGAACGCTGCCGGATCCGAGACCGCGAGCTCGGCCAGCATCCTGCGGTCCACGTCGACGTCGGCCAGCCGGAGACCCTGGATGAACCTGTTATAGGTCAGTCCCTCAGCGCGGACCGCCGCGTTGATGCGCTGAATCCACAGCCGCCGGAACGCACCTTTGCGGTCCTTGCGGTCCCGGTATGCGTAGGCCATCGAGTGGAGTTGCTGCTCCTTGGCCTTGCGGTACAGCCGGGAGCGCTGACCCCGGTAACCGCTCGCACGCTCGAGTACGACCCGGCGCTTCTTATGGGCATTGACCGCCCGCTTCACGCGTGCCATGCGTCTGACTCACTTTCTAGCAGCGGGCTGGGTCACTTACCCAGCAGCTTCTTGATCTTCTTAGCGTCACCAGGCGCGAGTTCGCGGTAGCCAGCCAGCCGCCTGGTCATCGTGCTCGGCTTGTGCTCGAGGTAATGAGCGCGGTTAGCCCGGCGACGGATGATCTTGCCGGTGCCCGTCAGCCGGAACCGCTTGCCGGATCCGCTGTGCGTCTTCATCTTCGGCATGTCGCCGAGTCTCCGTTCTCTCGTGCGCTGGGCACGTCGGTCGTGCGTGCCCGCGGGCACGGCTCGCTGCGCCGGGCAGCCATTGCTGTCCGGCGGTAGTGCTCGGGCCGGGCCGCTGACTCCGGTCAGCGAGCCCGGACCTGTGTCGCGGGCCGGCTCGCGCCAGCCCGCGACGTAGCTCGTAGGCCTACCTATCCGCCTCGCGCGACGGCTTGGCCGCGGCGGCCGGCCTGGCCGCGTCGGCTGCTACCGTCATCGGCGCATCGCCAGACCGCCGTGGCGGACCCGGCTGCGTTCGCGGCGCTGGT
>JASHOE010000184.1 GCA_030041275.1 Streptosporangiaceae bacterium | reverse complement strand
GCCGACCCCGGCCCCGCAGCCAGCGCAGGCGCCGCTCAGCCCGTCGGACGGCCCGCCACCGCAGCGCCAGCTCGGCTCGCTGCGCCTCGGCCCGGCCGCCCGGCGGCTCGTCGTGGCCTTCGGGACCGCGAGCGCCAGCGCCGTTCTGACGGTGTGGGCAGTGGCCATGCTCCTGATAGGCGCAGCGCCGATGGCGCTCGCGACCGTCGACCGCGGCGACTACAGCCCGATCTCGGCGAGCGCCGTGCTGAACGCGGACTCCCACGCCCGCGGTGATCCGACCGGGCCGGCTGCGGCCGGCTTAGCCCGGCCGAGCGCGGCCAGGGCGCACCGGGTGACGTCAGCAGCGGCAGGCGAGGTCACCATGGCGTCGCCCAGCTCGAGCTCGTGCTGCAAATTGTCGCGGCCGTGACCCTGCACGACGTCGAGCAGTAGCAACGGCCGGCCGACCGTCCTGGCCTCCGTGCAGGTGTCGCCTGAGCTGGTGATGACCAGGTCGGCCGCCGACATCAGGTCAGCTATCCGGTCGGTGAAACCGAATGGATGCACCCGGTGCTGTACCCACGCGAGCGCGGTCAGCTTCCCCGCAAGTCGTTCGTTGCGGCCCGCCACCGCGAGGACGTAAAGCCCGGCGTCAGCGAGCGCCGTGGCGGCCGCGGCGACCGGGCCGAGTCCCCAGGCGCCGGACATCAGCAGCACGCACGGCTCGCCCGGCGGAATCCCGAGCCAGGCCCTGGCGTCCGACTGGTTCATGGGCTGGTAGAACGACGGGCGGATCGGTGGCGGGACAACCTGCACCCGCGCCTCCGGCGCGAACCGCCGCACCGCCACCTCGGCAACCCCCGAGGTGACCAGGTACATGTCGACATTGCGCTGTACCCAGAGCCGGTGCGGAGTCGCGTCGGTGCAGAAGACCACGTGAGCCATCGCCGGGTGCTCATCGGCCAGCGCAGACACCGCCGCGGCGCCGGTGGCGAACACGGAGATCAGGAGGTTAACCGGCCGCAGCTCCAGGTGGTCCCGCAACGCGGGGACCAGCTTGCGGCGCGCGAGCGCGGAGGCAGCCAGCGCGAGCGAGCTCCCCGTGCGGAGCGCGCCGAAGTGCACGGCGTCATACAGACCTGGCACCCCGAGCATGGTGCGAAAGGTGGCCTGCCCGACCGCCCCGCCGCGTCGGCCGAGCATCCGCATGGCGTCGAGGGTGGCCGTCGACCAGCCCTGCGCACCGAGCACCGTGGCGCACGCGCCTGCCAGCACATCGTGACCCGCGCCGATCGAGCCCGACAGCAGCAGAGCCCGCCGCGCGGCCGCCACTAACGGAAGCTCGTTCTCAGGTGCCGCCATTCCCGACCCCCGGTTCTGCACCCCGCGCCTGCACCCCGTGTTTACACCCCGCCTCTACACCCCGTGCTCGCCGAGCGGACCTACCCGCAGGCCGCGTCGCTCGCACTCGTCCAGCAGAGCGGGCACCGCCGCAAGGCCTGCCCGGGCGGCTCCGGCCCGCGGCATCGCGGCGTCCGAGTCGTGCAGCAAAATCGTGACGCCACCGTCAAGGTCGCGTAGCAGATTCTGCCGCACCGTCGCGCCGGTCGCGCCCGCCGCCCACTCCTTCCCCCACGCCCCCCACAGCACCGGGGTAAGCCCGAGACGGCGCGCGGCGAGCAGCCCGGGCCCGCTGAGCACTCCGTAGGGGGGCCGGAAGAACCTCGGCCGCGCGCCGGTGACCTCTCCGATCACTTCCACCGCCCTGGTCAGGTCCGCGGATGCGGCCCACGGGCCGCGGGCAGGCAGATACCGGTGCTCCCACCCGTGCACGCCGACCTCGTGACCGGCCGCGGCAATCTCTGCGGCAAGCTCCGGTGCACGCGCCGTCATGGTGCCGAGCAGGAAAAACGTGGCCGTAACGCCGCGGTCCGAGAGCACTCGGAGGAAGTCCGGGGTGCAGTCGGGATCGGGCCCGTCATCGAAGGTGAGCGCGACGTGGCCTGGGTCTCCGTGACCGGCCAGCCGCCGGAAGGCGACGGCACGCACCGGGCCGAGCCCGGTGATGCCAGGGCCCGCCTGCGCGACAGCGAGGCCGGCGGCTGCTCCAGCAACCACCGCGCCACCGACCCGCGCCCTTCGGCGAGCTTGTCGCACCTGCTGTGCACCGCCTCATCCGCTCGGTGGCGCGCCGCTCGCGATCAGGCTAGCGACCCGGTGCGTGCCCCGCTGGTCACCGGGCGGCCGACGGTACGGGCCAACTTAGTCGCGAGCCTCGCGGCGCGGCCGGACCACCGAGCCGACGAGACCGGTCAGCCCGTAGGCGATGGCCCCGTGCCAGATAGCCGTGAAGGCGCCCCCGATGACTCCGCTGCGGTCCAGCACGGCCAGCACGAAGACGACGACCGCAGCCGCCGCCCCTGGCACCACCGCGAACCGCCACGGCCGGGTCCGAGCCCAGCGGAGCGCGCGGCTGCGTCGGCTGCGCACGAGCGCGCCAGCGCCAGCCACGGCCCAGAATGCCACGACGCCCATGCAGAGGGCGGTGACCCACTCGAGCCGGAAGCTCAGCAGGTGAAACGCCAGGTGCGTGAGGAGATCCGCTCCGGCGACCACGACGCCAGTTGCGCCAGCGAGCTTCCACGGCGCTTCGGACAGGGCCGCTCCGGAGACTGCGATCTCCTCGCGGCGGCTCAGGTTGCTCTGATACGTGCTTGGCGGTGCAGACATGTGCTTGCTCCTGCGTGCGAGGTCCTGACGGAGTTAAGATATATCTCTACCGTGTCGTTGACAAGATATATCGCTTTACTCGCGAGCGAGCCGGCCAGAGCAGCGACGGTTCCCCATGGATTGGCACCGTCAAACCCGGCATATCGGCCGGCGACTGGGTATCTATACGGGGCACGGAGATGGTGGCCGGCCGTGACGCCGCGGGATAGGTGATCCCCAGTGTTCATTCAGCTATCGCCCAGGTGGGTGGTGCTTACTTGGTTGGTCGGCGGATGAGCGGCTGTACGTGGCCGGATCCGGCCGCCGCCGGCCGCGCATAGGCTTGACGAGGGCACTGGCAAAGGGTGATCGAGATGGACGAGCAGAACGGCGGCGGTCAGCAGCCCGGCTCCTGGGAGGCGTGGACCGCGTCAGCTGGCCAGTCCGGGCCGACCGACCCGGCGGCTTCGCAGGAAGCCACCGAGGGCCAGCCTGACCCCGGCGTCTCGGCAGCACCAGGCGGAGGGCAGCAGGAGCCGCCTGCGGGGCCAGCTCAGTCGGCGGCGTTTACTCAGCCCCTTGGTGTCCCCGGTGGTTACGGGCCCGGCGGCTACAGCGTGCCCGGTTATTCGGCGACTGGACAGCCGTGGGGCTATGGCGCAGGCGCGGCCGGCGCGCCTGGACAGCCCGGCGCCGCTGGACAGCCCGGCGCCGCTGGACAGCCCGGTGCGCCTGAGCGGCCCGCATTCGGACAACCGGACGCCTCCTACGGCCAGCCCCCACCCGGCGGTTATACGTACCAGGGTTACGGCGAGCCGCCTGGCGGCGGTGGCCAGGGCGGCGGTGGCCAGGGCGGCGGGTACGGAGGTGGCTACAGCGGCGGTGGCTATGGCGGCGGTGGCTACAGCGGCGGTGGCTACAGCGGCGGTGGCTATGGCGGCGGTGGCTATGGCGGCGGTGGCTATGGCATGCCGCCCGGCTATGGTGGTCGGCCGCCACGCAGGCGGCGCGGCCTAGCAACTGTCATCACCTACCTTGCCGTGGCCGCGCTGGCGGCGACCGCGGGCGGCCTCGTGGTCTCATTCGCCGACTCCGGCAGCCCTGGCGCGTCCTCCGGATCGGGGAACAACAATCCCTTCAACCTCCCGAACAACAACGGCGCGGGCAACGGCTCAGGTAACAGCGGCTCCGGCGCCAACATCAGCAGCGCGACGGTGCAGAAGGTCAAGAGCGCCGTCATGCCGGGCGTCGTGGTCATCAACAGCACCCTGCAGTACGACGGCGCCGGCGTGTCCGCCGCCGGCACCGGCATGATCATCAGCAAGTCGGGCCTCGTGCTGACCAACAACCACGTCATCGACGGCACGACCGGCCTGTCCGCGACTGTGGTGTCGACGGGTCGCCGGTACGCGGCGAAGTGGCTCGGCTACGACAAGACCTCCGACGTCGCGGTGATCCAAATCGAGGGGGCGTCCAACCTCGCGACGGTTCCCGTGGGCAACTCGTCGAACGTCAAGCTCGGGGACGACGTGGTCGCGATGGGCAACGCCGGCGGCACCGGCAGCATCTCGACGGTCTCCGGCACCATCACCGGTCTTGACCAGACAATCACCGCAAGCGACGAGGGCAGCGGCGCGGCCCCGGAGCGGCTGACTGACATGCTGCAGACCAACGCGCAGATCATCCAGGGTGACTCGGGTGGCCCGCTGGCAACCACGTCAGGCCGGGTGATCGGCATGGACACCGCCGCGAGCACCAGCAGCTTCAGTAACCAGCAGAACGTTGGGTTCGCGATACCGATCAACCGGGCGCTCTCGATCGCTCACCAGATCATCGCCGGACAGTCAAGCGCGACCGTGCAGATCGGCTCGTCGGGCTTCGTCGGCGTCCTCGTCGCGGGCAACAACGGTGGTGGCCAGAGCACGCAGACAAGCCCGCAGGCTCAGCTGCAGCAGCAGGAGCAGAATGCCAGCGGCGGCCAGTTCGGCAACGGCTCGTCGCCCCTCGGCTGCGTGCCGAGCGGCTCGAACCCCGGTGTCCCGAACAGCATCGCGCCGGTCTCCACGGGCACCCTGGTGCTGGGCGCGATCTGCGGAGCTCCGGCCGCGCAGGCCGGCATGGTGCCCGGTGACGTGATCACCAGCGTGAACGGCAAGAAGGTCACCTCGCCGTCCTCGCTGACTGGCATCCTGCAGGGCGTCCGCGGCGGGACGACGGTCCCGATCACCTGGGTTACGCCGTCTGACCAGACCTTGAGTCGCTCGCTCACCGTCGCCATGGCGCCGCCGCAGTAGCTGATCCGGTCAGACTGGCGGGGGCGGGGACGTATTCCGGGCGTCCCCGCCCCCGCCGTCTGGACATCGGTCAGCCGTCCTGCAGCCAACCGAGCATCACCTGCTCGCACCGCTCGATCTGGGCCAGCGGGACGTGCTCGTCCCTAGTGTGCGCGAGCTGTGGGTCGCCTGGTCCGTAGTTCACCGCCGGGACACCGAGGGCATCGAACCTGGCCACATCGGTCCAGCCGAGTTTCGCCCGCGGCTGCCCGCCGACCGCGGCGGCAAAGGACGCCGCGGCCGGCTGGGAGAGGCCTGGCCGAGCGCCGCCCGCGACGTCGGTCACCCTGACCTCCCAGCCGTCGAAGACCGCTCGCACGTGAGCTGCCGCCTGGTCAGCTGACAAGTCCGGGGCGAATCGGTAATTCACACTGACCACGCACTCGTCCGGGATGACGTTCCCGGCGACACCGCCGGAGATGCCGACCGCGTTCAGTCCCTCGTGATACGCGAGCCCGTCGACCACTGGCTGTCGCGGCTGGTAGCCACGCAGCACGTCCAGAATCCCGCCGGCCGCGTGGATGGCGTTGCGGCCGAGCCACGCGCGCGCGCTGTGCGCCCGCTCCCCGCGGGCGATCACGTCGGCCCGCAGGGTGCCCTGGCAACCGCCCTCGACCACGGCACCGGTCGGCTCGAGCAGCACCGCAAAGTCAGCTCGCAGCAGCGCCGGGCTCGTCCGGCTGAGCCGCAGCAGCCCGTTGCGCTCCGCCTCGACCTCTTCGCAGTCGTAGAACACGTAGGTCACGTCCCGCGCCGCGCTGCGGAGCTGCGCGGCGAGCCGGAGTTGGACCGCCACCCCCGACTTCATGTCGCAGCTGCCGCAGCCGTACAGCAGGCCGTCGGCGAGTCGCGACGGCAGGTTACCGTGCACCGGCACGGTGTCTAGGTGCCCGGCAAGCACCACGCGCTCAGGCCGACCGAAGTCAGTCCGCGCCACGATGGCGTTGCCGTCGTGATGCACGGTCACATGCGGGAGCGCGGTCAGCGCCGCCGCCACTGCATCGGCCAGCGGGCCCTCTTCTCCGCTGACCGACGGAATGTCGACGAGCTGCGCGGTGAGGTCGGCGCCGGAGGCGGAAAGATCGAGTTCCACTGCGGCAGCCTAGCTGCGACGCCCACCGCCGGACAGACCGCGGGCCGCGGTCGTCAGCGCCTGCGTGATGACCCCAATCGCCGGCCTGCCGGCCGACGACGCCCTGGCTACCGCGTAGAGATCCCTCGCCGGGCTCTCCCCCGGCAGGTCGCGGACGACGACTCTCGCGTCGCCGCCGGCCAGCGTGAGCCGCGGCAGGATGGCCACGCCGATGCCGCGCGCCACCAGGCTGAGAATCGTGGCCAGCCCCTCGAACTGCGACGGCGGCTCCGCGGCGCCGCCCGCGGCCGCGAGCACCTGATCCATCGCGCGCCGCGACGCTTCCCCGACGGGCGTCGCCAGCCACGGCTCGTCCCGCAGCCGAAACAGCGACACCGGCGCCCGCTCCGCGGCGGCCCAGTGCCCGCGCGGCAGCACCAGCGCGAGCGCATCGGTGAGCAGCGGATAAAACCGCAGACCCGGCTGGCCGACGGCCAGCCCACCGGTCCAGTCGTCCACGATCGCCACGTCCACCTGGCCCGCTCGGACCAGCCGCAGCACCTCGCCGCCGACCGTCTGGCGCAACAGCAGGCTCAGCCCCGGATGCGCCCGCACCGTGCGCGTCAGGGTCGGCGCGAACGCGACGGCGGCGGTGGGGAACGCCGAGATCGCGACGCGGCCGACGGGCTCGGGGGAGGCAAGATCGGCTTCAGCGGCCTCGATTCTGGCGAGGATCTCGGCCGCGTGCGCCGCCAGCTGGCGCCCCGCCTCGGTCAGCTTGGCCGTCCTCGCGGTCCGGTCAAGCAGCGCGGCACCGGTCTCTCGCTCGAGCGCGGCCAGTTGCTGCGACACCGCCGACGGCGTGTAGCCCAGCGCCGCGGCCGTCGCCGTAATCGTGCCGCGCGCCGCGAACTCGAGCAGCACCTGCAGCCGATGCACATCGAGCATGGTCCCGAGTTTAAGCTCAGCTTAACCTCAGCGTCAGAGATAGCCGGGTTGACTGATGCTCAGGACCCTGATGGGCAGGTCAACCGGGCTGACGGCGGTACGCTCACGGATGTATTGCCCGCCTTACCCCCGCAGCGAGGAGTCTCGCTATGCCCTGGGCCGGCTCAGTGAGCCCAACCGAGACGACCATGATCCTCTCGCCCCCAGCCGGAGCGTTCTCCCCCGGACTACCCCCGCCGCTTGCCACCGGTCGCGCTGGCGTCCCGGTATCCGCCACGCTGGCCGCCAACGAGGCGCTCGCCAGCCGCCGCAGCCGGGGCGAGCCTGTGCTCCCGCTCGCGTTCGGCGAGTCCGGGCTGCCGGTGCACCCGCGGCTGATCGCGGAGCTCGCCGACACGGCCGACAACGGCGCATACGGCCCCGTGGCAGGGACCGAGCGGCTCCGCGCCGCCGCGGCCGGCTACTGGAACCGGCGGTCGCTGCCCACTAGTCCCGATGCCGTGGTGGCCGGGCCCGGGAGCAAGGCGCTACTGTTCGGCACGCTGCTGGCGCTGGGCTCCGACATCGCGGTGCCGCGGCCGAGCTGGGTGAGCTATGCGGCCCAGGCAACGCTCGTGGGCACCACACCCCACTTCGTGCCCGCGGTGCCCGGCGAGGGCGGAATCTGTGATCCGGCCGCCCTGCACGCCGCCGTCCGTGCGAGCTGGCGACACGGCCGACGGATCGGAGCGGTCCTCGTGACCCTCCCCGACAATCCGACCGGCCGACTCGCCTCGCCGCAGGCCGTTCGGGAGCTGTGCGCGGTCGCCGAGCGGCACGACCTGGTCATCATCAGCGATGAGATCTACCGTGACCTCGTCCACGACCCGGACACCCCGGTCCTCAGCCCGGCGCAGGTTGCACCGCACCGGACCGTGGTGACCACCGCACTGAGCAAGAATCTGGCCGTGGGTGGCTGGCGGATCGGCGTCGCCCGGATGCCAGACGGCGCTACCGGCGCCGCACTGCGGGACCGGCTGCTCGGTATCGCGAGCGAGATCTGGTCCGCTCCGGCCGGCCCCGTACAGCACGCCGCGGCCGTGGCGCTGGACGAGCCTGCCGACCTCGCCGACCGGGTCAACCGCAGCCGGGCGCTGCACGCTGCGGTCAGCCAGGAGGTAGCCAGGCTCTGCGTAGCCGCCGGCGTCGAGGTGGCACCGCCGCAGGCTGCGTTCTACCTTTACCCCGACTTCGGCCCGCTGCGGTTCCGCCTGTCGGCCCGGTTCGGCGTCGGCACCGGCGAAGATCTCGCGGCGGTGCTCCTGCACCGGTACGGCGCGGGCACCCTGCCGGGCAGCGCGTTCGGCGAGAGCGCCTCGTCCCTGCGACTGCGCCTCGCGACCGGACTGCTGTACGGCGAGACCCGCGAGCAGCGGGAGGCGGCCCTGACCGCACCCGATCCGCTCGCGCTGCCGTGGATCAGCGATGCGCTGACGCGGTTCGGCGACATCCTGGCCGATCTAGCGGCCTAATCGGGCCGGCCGCCAAAGACGCGGCCAGGCTTAAAAATCCCTGCGGGCGGGAACGGGCTCGCCACGGGCGGCTGCCGCTCGCTCGCTCGGGTTCCCGGGGCTCTTCCGGACGGCTGCCGCTCGCTCGCTCGGGTTTCCCGGGGCTCTTCCGGATGGTTCGCGGCGGCGGAGCTTCAGCGGGTGCGCATGGGTTCTGTTAGGAACCCGCCACGGCCCGCATGGGATCCGTTTGCGCTGCCTGATTTGCGTGTTCAGCACGGTTCTATGAGCTGAACCACGCGGAGGTTC
>JASHOE010000183.1 GCA_030041275.1 Streptosporangiaceae bacterium | reverse complement strand
GCACCACGAGCAGCAGCAGCACGGTCTGGACGGCCCGGATGTAGAACAGCACCGGCTGATAGACGCCGACGAAGGACATCGTCGCGATGGTGCCAAAACCGAGGCCGAGGCCGCAGAAGGCCACGACCCGGCCAGCCGGCCACCGCTCACCGCGGCGGCGAACGGCGATCACCCCGGCCAGGTACACCCCGCCGAGGATCACGATCGCGGCGAGCGACCACGGGTCGATCTTCCAGGACGTGAACGCCCGCGCGACGGTCAGCTTGGCCGGGCCGTCATACGCACCAGAAGCCAGCGCCAGCATGGTGCTTACGCTACCGCGTGTAGTAGTGGGGCGCGGACGGCGGCTGCGGCCCGACGCGGCAGACCAGCGCCAAGGCAGCCCGTTCCCGTCCGGAAGCGCTAGCTGAGATGGCCGGCCAGGTCGTCCGCGACGGCGTCGCCATACGACGCCTTGCAGCGCGCCAGCAGGTCGCCGGGCTCGAGTGCGTACTCCTGCGGCCCGGTGGACTCCAGCGCCCTGATCGCGACCAGGTTGCCGAGCTGGGCGGCTCGCTCAAGGCCGAGGCCCCACGCCACGGCGGCAAGGAAGCCCGCCCTGAAGGCATCGCCGGTGCCGGTCGGGTCGACCGGGTTCACGTCCTGCACGGGGCCGACCACGATGGGCTGCTCGCCTTGCCGGTCGACGCGCACACCATCCGCGCCCAGTGTCGTCACCCTGGTGCCAACCTGGGCAACCACCTCCTCGGCCGTCCAGCCGGTCTTGTGCTCGGTCAGCGACGCCTCGTACTCGTTGCTGAACAGATAGCGGGCACCGCCGACCAGCTGCCGGATCTGGTCGCCGTCGAGGATCGCGAGCTGCTGCGACGTGTCGGCGGCGAACGGAATCTGCAGAGCGCGGCACTGCTGCGTGAGGCTGAGCATGGCCGCGGGGTCACCGGCCCCGATCAGCACCAGGGCGGCCTCGCCGACCAGGCCGCTCAGGTCCAGGCTCGCGTCCTCTCCCATGGCGCCTGGGTAGAACGACGCGATCTGGTTGAGGTCGGCGTCGGTCGTGCAGACAAAACGCGCGGTGTGAAAGCGCTGCGAGGTGCGCACGAGGGTGGTGTCTACGCCGTGCTCATCGAGCCACTGGCGGTAGTCGCCGAAGTCGTCGCCGACGGTGCCGACCAGCAGCGGCCGCAGGCCCAGGCAGCCCAGGCCAAACGCGATGTTGGCGGCCACTCCCCCGCGCCGGATTTCCAGGCCGTTGACCAGGAACGACAGCGAGATCTTCGACAGCTTGTCCGCCAGCAGTTGCTCGGCGAACCGGCCGGGAAAGGTCATGAGGTTGTCGGTGGCGATTGATCCGGTGACAGCAATGCGCATGGTGGGGGCTCCGTCTTGTCCGCGAGGCTCGCGGCCCACAGGCTACACGCCCGGCCCGCCGTCACCCGCCGCCGGCTGCACGCGCAGCACTGCCGCCGGTCACGCCTCGTCGGCGCTCGCGGCGGCAGTGGCCGTGCGTGGTGGCGTGACGCGCAGTCGCTTAGTGGAACGAGTCGCCGCAGGCGCATGAGCCTGTGGCGTTCGGGTTGTCGATGGTGAAGCCCTGCTTCTCGATGGTGTCAACGAAGTCGATCGTGGCTCCGCCCAGATAGGGGAAGCTCATCCGGTCGGTCACGACCTGCACGGAACCGAACTCGCTGACCACGTCGCCGTCCATCTCCCGCTCGTCGAAGTACAGCTGGTAGCGCAGGCCTGAACAGCCGCCAGGCTGAACGGCGATACGCAGCCGCAGGTCGTCGCGACCCTCCTGCTGGAGGAGGCCGCTCACCTTGGCCGCTGCCGCGTCGGTGAGAAGGACGCCCTTGGTGGTCGCCTCGTCCTGAACTGTCATCTGTGATCGCTCCTGCGTCGGGTATCCCGGCTCCCGCCGGGCGGCCGCTGCCCCGTTCGGCGCGACCCCGTCCTGCATGGTCAACGATACTGCGCGCGCGGTCATTCCGGGGCGGCCGGGCTGTCAGGCCCGCCGTGCAGCGCTGGCTGTGGGATTACTCGGGCCATAGCGGGAGCAATGTTGCTCCCGTGAAGCTCTTTCGCCCGGCGCCAAGCCGCTCTCCCCCGCCTCAGGCCCTTCTCCCCGGTAATCGAGGGCCTTCTCCCCCGCTGCAAGCCCTTCTCCCCGGCTCCAGGCTCTGTCGGCCCGCCTCAAGCTCTCCTGGCTCACGTATCACCCGCTGTGGCCGGCGCGAGCGCTTTCCGCGGGCGGCTACGATGGTATCGTCACTTGGACGATAAGTCGCGGTGATCGGAGCGCGCCATGACCACGATGCCAGGACAGATCCTGCAGGCAGAGCCCGCCGCCCGCACCGGACGGGCCGGAACTCGCCGCTCGCTGCCGCTGCTCGTGCTCGGGACGGGAGCCGACCCGGATTCCGAGCGCGGCGTGGACTGTCCGGGAGAGCTGCCGCCGGCGAGCGACCCCGGACTGGTCGAGCGGGCTCGCGCGGCGCGAGCCGAACTCGGCGACCGCGCGTTCGTGCTCGGCCATCACTACCAGCGGGACGAGGTTATCCAGTTCGCTGACGTCACCGGCGACTCGTTCAAGCTGGCCAAGGATGCGGCTGCCCGGCCGGGGGCCGAGTTCATCGTGTTCTGCGGCGTTCACTTCATGGCCGAGTCAGCGGACATCCTCACCTCGGCCGCTCAGAAAGTTGTGCTCCCCGACCTCGCCGCGGGCTGCTCGATGGCGGATATGGCCACCTACAACCAGGTCGAGCAGTGCTGGGAGGCGCTGGAGGACCTCGGCCTGGCCGACGACGTTATCCCGGTCACCTACATGAATTCGTCGGCCGACATCAAGGCCTTCACCGGCCGCCACGGCGGGACCGTCTGTACGTCGTCGAACGCGCGCCGCGCCGTCAGCTGGGCGCTCAGCCGGGGCAGCAAGGTGCTTTTCCTCCCCGATCAGCACCTGGGCCGTAACACCGCGGTCCTGGAACTCGGGATGAGCCTGGACGACTGCGTGGTCTGGGACCCGCACGCGCCGGGCGACACCGGGGGCCTGAGCGCCGAGCAGCTGCACGACGCAACGATGATCCTCTGGCGGGGGCACTGCTCGGTGCACGGCCGGTTCTCGCCCGACTGCGTCACCGACGTGCGGGCCCGTATCCCCGGCGTCAACGTCATCGTGCATCCCGAGTGCCAGCACGAGGTCGTGCTGGCGGCGGACCACATCGGGTCCACGGAGAAGATCATCTCCACGATCGAGCAGGCACCAGCGGGCTCGGCATGGGCGGTCGGTACCGAACTGAACCTGGTTCAGCGACTGGCTGTCAGCCACCCGGACAAGACCGTGGTCTTCCTCGACAAGACGGTCTGCTACTGCTCGACGATGAACCGCATCGACCTGCCGCATCTGGTCTGGGCCCTCGAGTCGCTCGCCAACGGGCGGCTGGTCAACCAGATCACCGTGGGCGACCAGACCGCCGCGCAAGCCAGGGCGGCGCTCGACCAGATGCTCGCACTGCCCTAGCGGCCAGGCCGCAGGCTGGGCCTCGCCAAGCCCGCCAGCCTGGCACCAGCCTGCCTCTAGCCACTCATGGCGCCGGGAGCCGCAGCGAGCGGCTAGAGGCCGGGCGCGCCCCAGATAGGCATCCAGCGGCCGAGATCGGGCTCGATCTTGAGATCGTCGGCGAGCGTGCCGCGCATCTGCAGTTCCAGCGAGTTGTCCCGGCGTTCCCCGGTCAGCGGAGCAAACGGGTAGAACGTGCCGCGCTTGTACAGGTACACGATGCCGAGCGACCGGCCGCCGGTGTCACGGAAGGCCATGATCGTGCAGAGCAGCTGCGGGCCGAAACCGCCGCTCTCCAGCGAGGAGTTCACCGCGTGCAGGTCCGTGACCAGCCCCTCCGGGTCGTCCGGCGAGTGCCGGCAGACGAGCCAGGTGAACCCGTAGGTGTCTTTCGACACCTCCACCGGCTTCCCGTCAGCGTCCATGTTCAGCAGCTCGCGGGCGTCCTTCTCGATGTCGCTGAACGCCCGGCCCTCAACGGCTCGGAAGCACACCGAGCCTGATCCCGTCGGCCGGAATTCGGTTGCCGCCTGCAGAGTGACCGCAGCGCCCGGCAGCGCGAAGAGCTGGTCCAGATTCGGCGGCACGGGCTTAGTCCGGCCGAGCAGCGCGTCCAGGAATCCCACCTGGCTACCTCCTGCGGGCTCCGTAGGTCTCGGGCACGCGCCTTACTGCTGGCCGAGCTGCCGCTGGATCTTCTCCAGCTGCGCCAGCCTCTTCTGCAGTGACGGGTGGGTGGAGAAGATCGCCCCCAGGTGACTGTCACCGGGCCGCAGCGCGGGCGTGAAGTAGAACGTGTTCAGCGCCTCCTGCCGGCGCAGGTCCCTGGTCGGGATCTTGGCCATATCCCCGGTGACCTTGACGAGCGCGCTGGCCAGTTTGGCCGGCTGCCCGGTCAGCAGCGCGCCAGACCGGTCGGCGGCCAGCTCGCGGTACCTGGACAGCATCCTGATCAGCAGGAAGCTGACTACGTAGGTCACGATGCTCAGCAGCATGATCGGGATGATCAGCAGCGCGGTCTGGTTGTTCCGGCCCCGCCCGCCGAACAGCTCGGAGTAGAAGGCGAACCGCACCATCAGCGCCGCGATGATGCCGAGGAACGAGGCGATGGTCATCACCGCGACGTCCTTGTGCGCGACGTGCGACATCTCGTGCGCGAGGACGCCCTCGAGCTCCTCGGGGTCGAGTTTGTCGAGGATGCCCTGCGTGGCGCACACCACCGCGGTCTTGCTGTTACGGCCAGTGGCGAACGCATTGGGCATCGAAGTCGGGGCTATCGCGACCCGCGGCTTGGGCATGTCCGCCATCGCGCAGATCCGGTCGATGACCCCGTGCAGCTGGGCAGCCTGGCGCGAGTCGTTCGGGCTGACGAGCTTCGCGCGGGAAGTCGCCAGCGCGATCTTGTCTGACCACCAGTAGGACGCCAGCGCGCTGCCGACGCCGATGACCGCGGCGAGCGCGATGATGCTCGCGCCGCTGACGGAGCTGCTGCCAGTGCTGTAACTGGCACCGTGGTGATACGAGCTGTACAGATGGCCGCCATACAGGATAAGGAGCGACAGGCCAACGCCGAAGCCGACGAACACCAGGCCGAGTAGGAACATGGTCGCGCCCATCCGGGCGATCAGTCCCGGATCGGACGCGTAGCGAGTGCGCGCCATTGGCGCCGCCTCCCTTTTCTGAGCGGCTCGTGTGGCCGCCCTACTTACTTCATTACACGCGATGCTGAACAATGCTCAGGGCAGGGCCAATTCCTACCCTGCCCTGGATCCGTGTGCCGCGCCTCAAAACTTGCTCAGCACCAACTGAGTAAACGTCGCGCGGCCTCGGCTCGTTCCCGGAGTCCAGGCGCATATATCCGTCAATGCCAGGCAAATAGCCTTCAGCCCCGACTGCTTCCAGCCGCGCGGGCGCGCCAGGTCAGCCGGGAATCAAGCCCTCGTCGGTCAGCAGCTTGCGCACGTCGGCCATACTGGCGTCGTCGTGCGGGACGATCAGCTCAGAGGGACGCAACTCGTCCGCTTGGGCCGGCGAGCCGACCTGCCTGACCTTCGCCAGCAGCGCTGCTAGCGCTGGCGCAAAGGCCGCCTCATCGCCGCGCTCGACGGCCGCTTCCAGCTCCCGGTCCAGCTCGTTGAGCTCGGCCGTCGCCGACTCCGGAACCTCGAGCTGACCCTCGCCGAGGATCCGGACGATCATTCCGGGTCACCTGCCTGGGCCGGATCCACCACCGTCGCGGTGCTCGCGTCGGCGCTCGCTCCGTCGGCCGATCCCGGCTGCGAGCCTTCAAGCTGCCGCGGCGCGTTCTGCGCGATCTCCGCTTTCATCTGCTCCAGCTCGCGGTCGACTCCCTGGCCGGCACCCATCCGGTCCAGCTCGGCCTGAATGTCGTCGTGCGGGCCGCCGACCATGTCCTCGAGCGCACCCGAGGCCATCAGCTCGTCGAGCGCGCCAGCCCTGGCCCGCATCTGGGCGGTCTTGTCCTCGGCCCGCTGGATCGCCAGGCCGACATCGCCCATCTCTTCAGAAATTCCAGCAAATGCCTCGTTGATCCGGGTCTGCGCTTCCGCGGCGGTGTAGGTGGCCTTGATCGTTTCCTTCCTCGTACGGAAGGCGTCCACCTTCGTCTGCAGCCGCTGCGACGCCTGGCTGAGCTGCTCCTCTTCCTTCTGCAGCTGCGCGTAGTTGTTCTGCAGATCCTCCAGCTGAGTCTGCAGCCCGGCCTTGCGGGTCAGGGCCTCGCGGGCCAGGTCCTCACGCCCGGCGCCGAGCGAGTCCCTGGCCTGCCGATCCAGCTTGTTCGCCTGCTGCTGCAGCTGGTTCATCTGCAGCTCCACGCGCTTGCGCGACGTCGCGACGTCCGCCACTCCGCGGCGGACCTTCTGCAGCAGCTCCAGCTGGGTCTGGTAGGAGTAATCCAGGGTCTCGCGTGGGTCTTCCATCCGGTCGAGTGCCTTGTTGGCCTTGGCGCGGAAGACCATCGTGACCCGCTTCATGACGCCCATGGGCGCGACCATCCCCTCCATCGGAAGTCCTGCTGCCGCAGCGCGTCCGGGGTCACGGACTGCCGCCGCCCCGCGCATCGGACATATTCGTGGCAGATCTTGACACCAGCCTACGTCGTGCTGGCGGGCATCGTCATCACAGACGGCCCGGCCGGGCGGCATATCTGGAGGCATCAGGTAGAGCCGGGAACTAAGGTCGGCGCGCGCCGGGTTTCCAGCCCGCGAACGGCGCTCGCGGGGCGGAGATTCTGTGCCCTTCGTCCCGGTAGGCTGTAGGCGTGTTCCGACGACGTTCCAACGACGCCTCTGGGCTGCTTGAGCAGGACGAGCAAGACCCCGGCACCGAGGCCGACAGCTCGGCCAGCCGACCGCGGCCCGGTTTCACCGCGCCCAAAGGCACCCCCACGCCCAAGCGCAGCGCGGCGCAGGCTAATCGCCGCCAGCCGTATCAGGCGCCCGCCGACCGGAAGGCGGCGTCGAAGCAGTCGCGCGTCCGCAACCGCGGCGACCGGATCGCCCGAACCGAGGCCTACCAGCGCGGCGAGCAGTGGGCGCTGCCGCGCAAGGACCAAGGGCCGGTGCGAGCCCTGGCCAGGGACGTCGTCGACGCGCGCCGCGGCATCGGCGAGTACTACATGATCATGATCGTGGTGGCGTTCGTGCTGCTCGTCGCGTTGCCGAATACCTCGAAGTTCATCGCGGACGGGCTGGTGCTGCTGCTGTTCCTGGTGATGCTCATCGAGGGCTGGCTCGTCGGGCGCAAGGTCAAGGGCCTCGCCGCAGAGCGCTACCCGCAGCAGAGCACGCAGGGCGTCACGGTCTACGCGACCATGCGCGGCATCACCCTGCGCCGAATGCGGGTGCCAAAGCCGCGCGTGAAGCGGGGCGACACGATCTAACCGGCGGAGCCGGATGGCACCGCGGCACGCTGACGGGAACCCTATTCCGGCGCCGGGTGCAGGCTCATCGGACCGTACTCGACGCGCCCGTCCTCCATCAGGGTGACCTGGTCGATGCCCGCCTTGACCAGGCCGGGCCAGTGCTCGCCGAGCCAGTTTTCCGCGTCACCCTGGCTGATGAAGGTTTCCTTCGTCAGCTCGCGAGCGATGACGACGGTACCGTCGGCCTTCTCCAGCTGCCAGGTCCAGCTCATGCGTTGCTCCTAGCTAGGATCAAGGCCGCCATCGTAACCAACGGCGACGATCGGGCGGGCTAGTGGACGCGCTCCTCACAGGCACCGGCGGCGCCGACGGCTGGCCACAGCCAGGCTGCCGGTGCGCGTCATGCGAACGCGCCCGCGACACCGGCGTAAGTCGAGACCCAGGCGGGGTGCTGGTGGACGGGACGCTGGCGTTCCGCCCGGGGCGGCAGCCCGGGCCGGGAACGAGCTCGCCTACGGCCGCGGCGCATCGCATCGACCCGGTGCCTGGCGGGTGGGACGTGACCGGGCCGGACGGCGCGCGGCTGCTGCTGGCCGCCGGTCCCGGCCAGGTTCCGGAGCCGCGGGCCGAAGCGACGCCGTACGACATCGCGCTGCTTGACCTGCTGACCAGCCCGGCGCAGCTCGGGCTGCTGCGATCAGCCGGGCTGATCGCCGCGCACACCACCGTGGTGGCGCTCTACACCGATCACCGGGTCAGTTCGGTGGCTGAGCTTGCCCGCCGGTGTGCGCTCTGGCAGGCGCAGCCGGGCCAGGACGGCGAGCTGATCACCAGCTCCGGTGGTCAGCACGCCACCGAGGTGAGGGTGGCCGACGGGCTACCGCGCCGCGCGCTCATCATCGGCGGCGCCCGCTCGGGTAAGTCCACGGAGGCCGAGCTACGGCTGTCAGGTGCACCGCGGGTCACATATCTGGCCGCAGGCCCGTGGGGTTCCCCGACCGGACCAGACGGTCCGGCGGACACCGAGTGGGTCGACCGGGTTGCCCGGCACCGGGCCAGCAGGCCGCGCTGGTGGCAGACGGTCGAGAGCCTCGATGTCGCGGGTCAGCTGCGGCATACCTCAGGCGCCCTGCTGATCGACGGCATCGGCACGTGGCTAGCCGGCATCATGGACGAAGCCGGGCTGTGGACCACCGGCGGCGAACGCGTGCCGGGTTCACCGCCCGACGCGATCGTCAGGTCCCGGATCGACGACCTGGTCGATGCCTGGCGCCAGACCGCTGCTCAGGTCGTTGCCGTCACTGACGACGTCGGCTCGGGCTTGGTGCCTGCCTACCTCGCCGGCCGGGTGTTCCGCGACCAGCTAGGCTGGCTAAACCAGCGGCTGGCGGCCGAGTCTGAGCTCGTCCTGCATGCCATAGCCGGGCGCATCACGCCGCTCCCTAGCTGACCCCCCAAGGGGTACTAACCACCGGTTGGGGACGGCGAAGGTCCGGCGAAGCTGTTAAATTCTGACTGATAGCCCTGAGCAGGACGAACCTCCCTCCCCGTGGGAGTCGTCGGGCGGTCCCTGGACCAAGGTGGTGGCGACATTGGCCCGCGTTGTCGTCGTAGGCGACCTCATGACAGATACGGTCGCCCACGCGACTGCGCCGCTGGCCAGAGGCAGCGACACCCCGGCCACGGTCACCATGCACGGCGGAGGATCCGGCGCCAACGTGGCAGCCTGGCTGGCCGTTGACGGCGGGGAGGTCGCCTTCGTCGGCCGCCGGGGCGCCGACATCGCCGGGCGCAACCGGGACATGGAGCTGATGGGCTACGGCGTGGACGCCCGGCTCGTGATGGATCCGGACCGGGCGACGGGCACCTGCGTGGTCATGATCACCCACAAGGGCGACCACACCATGCTGTCCGATCCCGGTGCCAACGCTGCCCTCTCTCCCGATGACCTGCCGGAGGACCTGTTCGCGCCCGGCAGCCACCTGCACGTATCTGGTTACACGCTGCTGAACATCGGGTCGCGCAGCGCGGTACTGGCGGCGATCGGCCGGGCGCAGCGAGTTGGCATGACTATCTCGGTTGACGGCGCCTCGTCAGCCCCGCTCGGCCGCGTCGGCGCGGAGCCGTTCCTGCAACTCACCAACGGCGCCACCCTGCTGTTCGTCGAGCCGGATCAGGGCAGGGTGCTGACGGGCCGGGAGGACCCCAGCCAGGCGGCGCGCGTGCTCAACGCCTGGTACCCGCAGGTAGTCATGCGGCTCGGTCTCGACGGCGCGATGCTGTACGCGGGCGGCAGGCCTGATCCGGTGCGGGTCAGCGCACCGCCGGTCGAGCGGATGGTGGACGCCACGGGCGCAGGCGATGCATTTATCGCCGGTTTCCTGCCGGCCTGGCTGGACAAAAAGCCGCCCGGCGAGGCACTGGCGAGCGGATGCCGTCTGGCGGCCCGGTCGCTCGTCCTGGTTGGCGCGCGCCCGCAGCTCTAACGGGCTTGCAGCGCTGTCAGCAGCCGTCGGCAGTCAAACAGGTGATGAGCGAGCTCGTGCACCGTTCGCTGCCCGATCCACTCGACGGTGCGCACCTCGCGGGTTGGCCAGGGATAAACACCGCGACGCAGCCAGCCCTGCTCGTCCAGCGTGCCGAGCGTGGCGACGAGATCTCGAGCCCTCCCGTCGAGCTCGCTGGCCACGGCCGTCGGGTCCTGATCGTTGTAGTGCTCCTCCACCGCCCGCTCGTCCCGGCGCATGGACGGGAACAGCGGAACGTCCTCCGCCAGCGCACGCATCACCCGCTCGCGCTGAAATCCCAGCACGTCCCGCACGTGGCAGCCGTACTCGAGCATCGACCAGCTCGCTGGCCGCGGATGCGCCCGCAGCAGCTCTGGTTTCACCGAGTCGAGCAGCTGCCGCTGTTCGCTGGCGAGCGTGGTCAGCGCGTCCAGAACCTGCCTGTGGTCCAGCGAATCGAACTCGTAACCACATTCGGCGCAGCCAGTCACGAGCCCAGCCTGCCAGGCCGGATACCCGAATGCATCGGCACGGCGCGTCCGGCTAGCCTGGCGCATGCCTTCCTACACCGATCAGCTCTTCTCCTTGCGGGGCCGGGTCGCCGTCGTGACCGGCGGCAGCTCAGGCATCGGCCGGGGCATGGCGCTGGCGCTCGGCAGCGCAGGAGCGCGGGTGGTGGTCGTTGCCCGCAATCGAGGTAACCTCGCGGACGCCGTCGCGGAGCTAGCGGCCGAGGGGTGCGCTGCCGCCTCAGTCAGCGCCGATCTCGGCGACCGGACCGAGCTGGCGCGGGCCGCCGACGAGGCGCAGACCCCGTTCGGCCCGCCGGACATTCTAGTGAACTGCGCCGGGCTCAACCTGCGGCCACCGCTTGGCCGGCTCACCCTGCGGCAGTGGGACGAGCTGATGGCGGTCAACCTGACCGCGCCCTTCGTGCTCGGCCAGCGCTATGGTCCGCAGATGGCGGACCGCGGCTGGGGCCGGATCATCAACGTCACGTCCCAGCAAGCCCAGCGGGCGTTCGGCAACAGCGGCGGCTACGGCGTGGCCAAAGGCGGCGTCGCGTCGCTGACCCGATCGCAATCTGAGGCATGGGCGCCGCGCGGCGTGTGCGTCAACGCGGTCTGCCCTGGCTTCGTCGTCACCCCCCTGACCGCCGAGGTGTCCGCGGATCCGGTCAGGACCGCGGCGCTGGCGGCCCGCACGATGGTCGGCCGCAACGGCCTGCCCGGCGACTTCGCGGGGGTCGCCGTGTTCCTCGCGAGCACGGCGAGTGACTACGTCACCGGCCAGGAGATCCGCGTCGACGGCGGCTTCTCGGCGACCTGAGGCCGGTCCGCCCGACCTGACGTCGGTCCCTGGTGGACCCCGGTCAGGGCGTCCACACGGAGCGGTCGTGGGCGAAGTAGACGAGGCGGGGATCGAGTCGCTGCAGCACGTCAATCCAGTCCGGGATCGCGGGCAACGGCTGGCCGTGACCGTCGTGATGGGCGCGCCAGGCGAGCTGGTCGGCGGCGTAGTGCGTCGCTGTATCGTGGCTCTGGCCGGCCAGGATCACCGCTCCGTCGGCGCGGCGAACGACGAGCGACTGATGCCCGTGGGTGTGACCAGGAGTCGGCATGATGAAGACGCCCGGCAATACCTCAGCGTCGCCAGCCACTGACTCGAACCTGCTGCTCTCGATGAGCTCAGGCAGCGTGTAATCAGGCGTCTGGCGGGCGGCGTCCAGCTCGGCCTGCTGCACGAAAACGGGAATCGGGCCCAGCAGCGGATTCCCGCCGCAGTGGTCGAAGTGCAAGTGGCAGTTCGCCGCGACCGTGATCGCGGCGGCCTGCGTTCCCGCAGCCGCGAGCGCTTCGGGCAGGCCGACCCGGCGGGGCCGGTAGTGAGCGTCGACGTCCGGGTGGGAACCCATGCCGGTATCGAACAGCAAGGTCCCGTCCGGGTGCTCGACCAGGTAGCCGAGGCACGGCTCCACCCTTGGCTGGCCCGTTCCGGTCTCGTCCGCCGGGCGCACGAAGTAGCCGAAGTCAACGCGCCGCACCGCCACATCAGCCATGTCGCGATACTCGCAGATCACCCTAGGGTCGCGTCGGCGTGCCGGATAGCTCTCGTGGGTTCGGGGTAGGGCCTCCCGAGGGACCGCCAGGCGCCGCCACACACGTGGCCACTGAGATTCGATCGGAGGGACCATGGCCGACGACGTTGTTGAGGAACTGCTCGTCTCCTCGGAAGTGCAGACGGCGCGGGTGCGCATGGAGGACTATGACTCCGCCGAAGCTGCCGTGCGGGCCAACCCGAGCGGTGAGCAAGAGCTCGAAGATCTGCGCGAGGCGCTTGCTGATATGCCTTCCGCGACGCGGATGCTCCTTGAAGCAATTGACCGGGCGGGAACGAGCGTAGGTGAGCCGCAGTATGACCCCGGCGACAGAATGGGCCTTTCCGGGACGGATGAGTAGGGACGATGGATCGACCTGCTTTGCCGCATTCGGGCGTGATGCCGCGATGGCACGGCGCGTAGCCAGCCTCGGCGACGCCGACTCGAGCCAGTGACACGTTACGAAGTCGTGCTGCGGGGCGGCCGCGTGATCGACCCCGAATCCGGCCTTGACGCCGTCTGCGACGTGGCGGTTGGGCAGGGCCGGATCGCGGCGGTTGGCAGCGTTTCGCAGTCGGCGGCACTCGAGCTCGACGTGACTGGTCACGTCGTCACGGCAGGGTTCGTCGACGTGCACAGTCACGTGACAGACATCGCGGGCATGCGGCTGCGGGCACTCGACGGCGTCACCACGGCGTTCGAGCTCGAGGGCGGCGTGACACCCGTCGAACCCGCCTACCGGCAGGCAGCAGCCGAAGGGCGGCCGATCAACTACGGGTTCGCCGCATCCTGGGCGCTGGCGCGGATGGAGGCCGTCGGCGGGGTCACGCTCGAGGCTGGCCTTGGCACCTTCATGGCGAACATCGCGACCCCGGCGTGGCAGGGCCCGGCCACACCGGCGCAGCTCCGGCACATTCTCGACCGCCTGGCGACGGACCTGGCCGACGGGGCGCTCGGCATCGGAATCCTGCTCGGGTACGCGCCCGGTGCCGACCCTGGTGAGTACCTCCGCGTCGCGACGCTCGCGGCAGCGGCGGGAGTGCCGACGTTCACGCACGCCCGCGACCTGATCGAGGTTGTCCCTGCGACCCTCATGGACGGCGCGGAGGAGATCGTCCGGGCGGCTGGTGAGACCGGCGCTCACATGCACTACTGCCACGTCAACAGCACGTCGTTGCGGCACGTGGACCGGGTGCTCGACGTGGTCGGCCAGGCGCAAGCGGCCGGCTCGCGGATCACCACAGAGGCCTACCCGTACGGCTCGGGGATGACGGGCATCGGGGCGGCGTTCCTCGCGCCAGAGCGGCTACCAGAGCGCGGCCTCACGCCGTCCGATCTCACGTACGCACCGACCGGTGAGCGGGTCGGAACGAAGGAGCGGCTACAACAGCTGCGTGCCGACGACCCGGGCGGCCTGGTCGTCATCAGGCACCTCGATGAGGACGATCCGGCCGACCTGAATGTGATGCTCAGGCCGCTGGTCTTCCCTGACGCCATCGTGGCGAGCGACGCCATGCCGCTCACGTGGTCTGGCTGCGATGCGGACCAGCTGACGTGGCCACTGCCGGACAGCGTTTTCACGCACCCGCGCACCGCAGGCACGTTCTCGCGAGCGCTGCGGATGCTGGGCACGGGCGACGGGCCGCTAGGCCTGACCGAGACGCTGCGCCGGTGCAGCCTGCTCCCGGCCCAGCTGCTCGAGGCCCGCGTTCCGGCCATGCGGCGCAAGGGCCGGGTGCAGGTGGGCAGCGACGCCGACATCGTGGTCTTTGACCCGGCGACCGTGGCCGACCGGGCAACATACGCGCAGAGCACGCGGCCGTCAGCAGGCATCAGGCACGTTCTGGTGAACGGAGAGCCGCTGGTACGCGACGGGGCGATCGTGACAGCGGCGCTGCCGGGTAAGCCAGTTCGCGCGCAGGCGCGGTAGCCGCGACGGTGTCTCGTCCTCGATGGCGAGGCAGCGCGCCGAGGTTGGCAGGCTGAGGGCCTGACCGCTCGCGGGTCGGTGCAGCGCGCCGGTGTGGCAGTCTTTCGAGCGTGGAGGGCCGCCTTTCCGTTCCGCTGTCGGTGCTCGACCTGTGCCCGGTACCGACCGGCGAATCGGCTGGCGAGGCGTTGCGCCGGAGTGTCGACCTGGCTCGGCACGCGGAGCGCTGGGGATTCAGGCGGTACTGGGTCGCGGAGCACCACAACTTGCCCGGCATCGCGAGTGCGGCACCGGCCGTACTCGTCGGCCGCCTCGCGTCGGCCACCTCGACGCTCCGTGTGGGATCGGGCGGAGTGATGCTGCCGAACTACGCACCGCTCACCGTGGCGGAGCAGTTCGGCACGCTCGAGGCGATGCACCCGGGGCGGATCGACCTGGGGATCGGGCGGGCCCCCGGAACGGACCGGGCGACAGCCCGCGCACTGCGCCGCGGTGCAGCTGGGCTGCCGGTCGCGGGCTTCGCCAGTCAACTCGCGGAACTGCGGGCGTACTTCGGCGCCGAGTCGGCCGACGACCAGGTGGCCGACCGGATCCGGGCCATCCCGGCGGAGGGCAACGAGCCAGCGGTCTGGCTGCTCGGGTCCACCGGGTACAGCGCCGAGCTGGCTGGCCAGCTCGGCCTCCCGTTCGCGTTCGCGTATCACTTCAGCGCGGCGAATGCCAGGCCCGCGCTGGCTCTCTACCGGCAGACCTTCCGGCCCTCGGCGGTGCTCGCCGAGCCGTATAGCATCGTCAGCGTGTCAGTGCTGTGCGCGGCGGACACCGCGACGGCGCGCTGGCTGCACGGCTCGTCGCGGCTGTCCATGCTGCGGCTTCGCGCCGGGCGTCCGTCCAGCCTGCCAAGCCCTGAAGAGGCCGCCGAGCGGCCCTACTCGGCCGCCGAGCAGACGGTGATCGTGGAGGCAACCGGTTCGCACGTGGTTGGTGACCCTGCCACGGTCATCCCGCTGCTTGACCAGATCGTCACCAGCGTCGGAGCCGACGAGCTGATGGTGACGACGAGCACGTTCGCGCACACCGACCGGCTCGCGAGCTATGAGTTGCTCGCCCAGGCCGCCGTTGGCCCGGGCGAGCAACGAGCGTCAGCCCTGCTGAGCCCGGTCCCGCTGATAGTTCCTCAGCATGTCCGACATCCCGGAGGTCCCGGTGAGGCCGGGGATCCCGCCGAAGGTCGGGGTTAGCGCGGGGTTGTTCACCGGCGGCGGGGACACTGACTGCACGCTGTCGGCCGAGCAGATGTCGGCGGGGTCGAAGGCGGCGGTGCCCTCGAGCACCTGGAGCAGGGACTCCGACGGCGGGCTGATGGCCGGGCCGATCACGTCCGAACTCGTCGGGATCGCGGCCGGAGACACCGCGATCGGGGCGGGCACTGGACGCGGGAGCAACACGTCCCCGAGATTTCTGGCGAACCGATCGCGAGCGGTGAGCGGCGTCAGGCCGAAGGTGGACTCGATCAGCGCCAGGCTCGAGCAGTGCTCGAACGGGCCCTCGTGCACCACCCGGCGCGGCACCGCCAGGTTGGATATGACGAGCCCCGGCACCCGGAAGCCCAGCTGCTTGTAGTTCGGAATAAGCTGACCGTCCGTCGGGGTGGTGCTATCCCCGGCGTGCATGACGTCGGCCGGGTTGGTGTTGTCGATGACCTGCGGCGGCCGAACGTGATCGTAGAACCCGCCCCACTCGTCGAACGTCACGATGAACACGGTGCTGTCCAGGTAGCCGTTGTCGGCGAGTGCGTGATAGGCGTCGGCGATGAACCGCTCGCCCAGCCGGATGTCGCCGAGCGGGTGGTCGTCGCCGGAAGTCCCCGTCCCCTCGTTGTCGAAGGCGGGATCGATGTAGCACACGTTCGGCAGCGTTCCGTTCTGGCAAGCCGCGACGAATGATGTGCCCGCCGACAGAGCGGCAGTGGAAGCGTCGGCGTCGGAGAAGGGGTGAAAGAACGCCTGGTACTTGAAGGTCGCTCCCGGCTCGATCGCCGGGCTGGCCCATAGGGCCAGGAATGGCGAGTCGCGGTAGTAATAACCCCCGGTGGGGATGCCATCGGTGTTGGCGATCGGAGACAGCTGGTCCCAGATGGTCGGCAGCGAGGACGCGACCTCGGAGTTGTGATCCCGGTCGGTCTGGCCCGCGTGCTGGTAGAACCGGTTCGGGAATGTCTCGCCGGCGAAGGCGCAGAAGTAGCGGTCAAGCGTCGTGTAGTGCTCAGCCAGCGCGCCGATCACCGGCAGGTCAGGCAGCGCCTTGTGAGATCCGTTCGGGTTGAGATTGGTGTAGTAGCCGATGGGGAACGTGTTCGCGGCGGCCAGAGTGACGCCAGGGATGCCTGACGGGGTCGTCGGCCGCTGCAGGAAGCCGTCCATCTTCCCGAAGTTGTGCTGGACGAGCCAGCCCTCCCAGCTGTGATCGGGATCGCTGTAGCCGCAGCCCTGGAAGTCCGGGGCCAGCGGATAGTTCGGGTATCTGTTACCGTCGACGGCCGAGACGTAGGTCAGGTCGTGCCGACCGTCGGCACCGGGCAGCCACCCTAAGAAGTGGTCGAACGAGCGGTTCTCCATCATCAGGATGACGACGTGCTTGACGCCGCGCGAACCGCCAGGGCGAAGCGTGCTCGAGGCATTGGCGACAGCCTGACCGAGCAGGTCGGTGCCGGTGATGGCCAGGCCAGAAGACGCGGCCGAGATCAGCAGAAACTTGCGGCGTGAGAGCATCATGCGACCTTAGGTTCGCTAGGCAGACAACAGTTCTCCGCTGGCCCCACGGCAGCTGAAATTATGGAGACGTTTTGCCGCCACCACAAGGTGGCCAATGTCGCGGCAAGGATGAGACTGGCATGCAGACGGTGGTGAAGCCATTGCGCGTCCTCCTGTTCGACGTGTTCGGCACGCTCGTGGACTGGCGGGCGAGCCTGATCGAACTCGCTGAGGCGACGACCGGGCCAACTGGCCCGGCGGCCGACTGGGCGGCCATCGTGGACGACTGGCGTCGCGAGTATCAGCCTGCGATGGACCGAGTCCGCCACGGCGCTGCGTGGCGTGACCTGGATAGCCTGCAACGCGAGACACTCAGCGACGTTCTCGCAAGGCGGCACGTGCGGCTATCGGCCGAGGAGTCCGACGTGCTGGTCCAGGGCTGGCGGCGGTTGCGTCCGTGGCCGGACACCGCTGCCGGGCTCGATCGCCTGCGTCACTCGCACGTGACCGCCACGCTGTCCAATGGCCACGTGGCGCTGCTCGTCGACCTGCTCAAATTCGGCAATCTGCGGGTCGACGCCGTGCTGTCCGCCCAGCTGGCCGGCAGCTACAAGCCCGAACCGACGGTGTATCGCACCGCGCTGCGACTGCTCGAGTGCGAGCCTGAGGAGGCCGGGATGGTTGCCGCGCACCCCTCCGACCTGCGTGCAGCGGCCGCCCTGGGCCTCCGCCCGATCCTCGTCCGGCGGCCGCTCGAGTGGGGACCAGCCACCCCGCTCGTGGATCCGCCGGCGCTGGACGGCTTGCTCGTGGCCGACGGACTCGATCAGCTCGCGACAACCCTCGGCTGCTGACCGGCGCGACGGAGCCGGCGCGCCGGCCTGCGGGGCGCGACCCAGGGCCCGGCGGGCGGCACAATATCGGCATGGCGAGACGCACCACGACAACCCCGTCCGCTGGCGGCCGCGGCCGGAGCCGCGGTGGCCGCGGCCCCAGTGCCGGCGACGGAGCCGACACCGATGCCGACTTCGAGGAAAACATCGTCGACATCGACGTCACCGAGGAGATGCGCGGCAGCTACCTCGAGTACGCGTACTCGGTGATCTACCAGCGCGCCCTGCCGGACGCGCGGGACGGGCTGAAACCGGTTCAGCGCCGGATCCTGTACATGATGAGCGAGATGGGGCTGCGGCCAGACCGCTCACACGTCAAGTGCGCCCAGGTCGTCGGTGCCGTCATGGGCCGCCTGCATCCGCACGGCGACAGCGCGATCTACGACGCGCTGACGCGGATGGCGCAGCCGTGGGCGATGCGCCTCCCGCTGGTCGACGGACACGGGAACTTCGGCTCGCTCGGCGGGGAGGACCCGCCGGCCGCGATGCGGTACACCGAGGCGCGGATGGCGCCCGCTGCGCTGGAGATGACGACGTCTCTCGACGAGGACACCGTTGACTTCATCCCGAACTACGACGGCAGCGAGACCCAGCCCGAGGTGCTGCCCGCCGCGTTCCCCAACTTGCTGGTGAACGGCGCGTCGGGAATCGCGGTCGGGATGGCCACCAATATGGCGCCGCACAACCTGGGCGAGGTCATCGCGGCCGCCCGGCACCTGATCGGCCACCCCGATGCCGATCTGGACACGCTCATGCGGTTCGTGCCCGGTCCCGACCTGCCGACCGGCGGGAAGATCGTCGGGCTCGACGGCATCAGGGAGGCCTACCAGACCGGCCGCGGCATATTCCGGACCAGGGCCGCGGCCAGGGTCGAGAAGCTCACGCCGCGGCGCACCGGAATCGTCGTCACTGAGCTGCCCTACGGCGTCGGCCCGGAGAAGGTCATCGCCCGGATCAAGGACCTCGTCCAGGCCAAGAAGCTGGCCGGTGTCGCGGACCTCAAGGACCTCACCGACATGCGCAACGGCCTTCGGCTGGTCATCGAGGTCCGGTCCGGGTTCGTGCCCGAGGCGGTACTGGCGGAGCTGTACCGGCTGACGCCCATGGAGGAGACGTTCGGCATCAACAACGTGGCGCTGGTAGACGGCCAGCCTCGCGTGCTCGGGCTTCGCGACCTCCTGCAGATTTACGTCGACTTCCGTATCGAGGTCGTGCGCAGACGCTGCGAGTTCCGCCGGGCCAAGCGGTCCGCCCGGCTGCACCTCGTCGACGGCCTGCTCATCGCGCTGCTGAACATTGACGAGGTGATCCAGGTCATCCGCTCCAGCGACGACGCCGCGGCCGCGAAGGAGCGGCTGATGGGCGTCTTCGACCTGTCGGAGATCCAGGCGCAGTACATCCTCGACACCCCGCTGCGCCGGCTCACCCGCTACGACCGGCTGGAGCTGGAGCGCGAGCGGGAGAACCTCCAGGACGAGATCGCCGAGCTGACCGCCATCCTCGAATCCGAGCCGCGGCTGCGCGAGCTGGTGTCGGCCGAGCTGGCCGCGGTGGCGGAGAAGTTTGGGACGCCCCGCCGCACGGTGCTGCTCGAGGGCAGCGGGGCCACGCGGACAGCGGCGGTGCCGCTGGAGGTGGCCGACGAGCCGTGCATGGTGCTGCTGTCATCGGCTGGCCTGCTCGCGCGTACCGCCGCGCGTCCGGCCGATGCACAGGACGACGAGCCAGCCGAGAACAACGGCAGGGAACGGGGTCGGGCGCCCTCGCCGTCCTTCGACGCACGCGGTCAGCGAGGCGCGCACGACGTCATCGTGTCGCAGGTGAGCACCACGGCACGCGGCACCATCGGAGTCGTCACGTCGGCCGGCCGGCTGATCAAGCTCGGCGTGCTCGAGTTGCCGGCGCTGCCGCCCAGCGCCCACTCACCTGCGCTGTCGGGCGGGGCGCCGATCAGCGAGTTCATCACGACCACAGCTGGCGAGACGGTGGTCGGCATCGTCGCGGCCGAGGCTACCGGAGCTGGGCTTGCCCTGGGCACCGCGCAGGGCGTCGTCAAGCGCGTCGCACCCGATTACCCGCAGAACGCGGCCGAGTTCGACGTCATCGCGCTGCGCGACGGCGACCGGGTCGTAGCCGCGGTCCAGCTGGAGACTGAGGATGCCGAGCTGGTATTCATCACCAGCGACGCGCAGCTGCTGCGGTATCCGGCGACGGCGGTGCGACCGCAGGGCAGGGCCGCCGCGGGGATGGCTGGCGTCCGCCTGGGCCCCCGGGCGAGTGTGGTCTGGTTCGGGGCGGTCGAGGCCGACGCTGACGCCTCGTCGGTGGTGGTGACCGTGGCGGGCAGTGCCGGGGCGCTGCCGGGGACCTCCGCGATGACCGTCAAGGTCAGCCCGTTCGGCGAGTTCCCGCCCAAGGGCCGGGCAACGGGCGGCGTGCGCTGTCACCGGTTCCTCAAGGGTGAGGATGCACTCGTACTCGCCTGGGCCGGACCTGCTCCGGCCCGCGGTGCGACCGAGGCGGGCACACCGGTGGACTTGCCGCCGCCGACCGGGCGGCGGGATGGCTCGGGTGAGCGGGTGCGGCACCCGCTCGCCGGCATCGGCGGCACGGCAGGCTAGCCTTCCGCGTCATCGCGAAGACTTGGCGTCCGGCGTAGACCTTGCGTGCTATGTGCACGCAGAGTCTTCGCGATAACGCGAGTGATGACGGCTTCGCTCCCCGAGCGGACTGATCCACAGCGCAGCACCCGCAGCCGTCCCGACCACCAGCGTGATGATGAGGTCATACACCCAGGTGTGCGACCCGCGCAGCGCGTAGACCTGCTCAGATCCGCGGGGATAGCGGGCTGGGATGATCGATCCGGGACCGTCACCAGCTGGCAGAACGCCGCCGTACGCCAGCCCGGTGAACGACTCGCCGTCGGCGCTTTTGAAGGTCCCCACCCACTGGCAGCCCGTCTTCGTCGAGCAGACCTGGCTCATCACCACGAAACTGCCGGTCGCGCCACCGCCGTTCGCGGCGGCGATGGCCGGGATGAGCCCGAATGACAGCGCCACGATCACCATCACGATGGCCGCGCCGGTCACCGTGATGACCAGGTGCGTCAGCTGTCTGCGCCGGTCCCGTTCCGTGGCGGCCCGGGACCGGAGGACCGTGTGCAACGCGCGCCGTTCGTGATGCGAGAGGCCGTCGGCAGCGAGTTCTTCGCGTGCCTGCGCTGCCTGCCGACGGCTCACATGACGCGGCCTGGCGGGCGTCCCCGTGCGCTGACTACGCGAACCCATCGGCAACGTCCCTGCTTCCGTGACCAGATGCTAGGCGCAGCCAGCAGCCCGGGGCGAACGTATTTCGGGCTGACAGCAAGTCAGAGTGCGCTGAGAGCGCAGCCTCCGGTTCCAGGCAGTCGGGCTGCCGAGGCTGGTGTCAGGGACGAGCCGATCGCGCGGTGCGGCGGCCGTCGAGAAGGGAGGAACCAGATGGCTTCCAGGATTGGCGGCCGTACCCGACGGCTGATCATCACGGGCATCGTGGCCGCCGGGGTTGGCGCGGGTGCGACTGGCGTGGCGCTGGCGGCAACCGGAGGTGCAGCTGCGACCGGCACGACGGTGGCCCGGACGACGTCGTCGACATCCGCAGCCAGCTCGCCGCCGACGAGCAGCTCATCAGCGGCCCCGGCACCGACGAGCACGCACAACTGCCCGCACATGAGCAACAGCGCCTCCGCGCCGGGCAGCTCAAGCTCCTCGTAACCGCCGGCCAGGCGGCGCCGCGTGAGCCAGCACGCACGCGCGGCGCCCCCGGCCGCGCGGGGTCCGAACCGCG
>JASHOE010000182.1 GCA_030041275.1 Streptosporangiaceae bacterium | reverse complement strand
GCCAGTGCTGCTGTCGGCTCAGGGCTTGTTTCCGTATTTTCAGCGCGACGAGGTCCACGAGCTGATCGCGGTCATCGCCGACCGGCTTCCGGGCTCGTCGCTGATCTTCGATGTGGTCCCTCAGAAGATGCTGGAACTCGTCCGGCGACTGCCAGCCCCCGAGCGTGACCAGGCGATCGAGCTGTGGTCGTGGCTGTTCAACGCGGGGGAGCGAGCCGCTCTCAGCCAGATCAGCGGCGTCGCGGCCGTTCGTGACCTCGTACCGCCGCTCGGGCCTGGACTGGTGCCGGTGATCCTGCGGGCCGTTCGCTGCCTGCCCCGGCGAGTGCGCTATGCACTTCCTGTCCTGCCAGTCCTGCACATGACTTTCGGTTCACGTCAACGGGATCGCACTCCTTCATCTCGCTGCAGACGAAGGATCTCGGCGCGAACGCGGGCTTGCAGGTCATCAGCTGCCGGACGACCCGGGCCGCCTGCCGGACGACCCGGGCCTGCCGTATCAGCTGTACTGCCGTAGCTTCGGCCACATCTGGCCCCACGGGTGACGCGGGCCGGTGCAGAGGTACACGTGGCCGCGCCATTCCTGGTTCTGCAGGCCGTACGGGTTGGAGAGAGTGGCAACGGCTCGCACGCTGGCGAAGAACTGGCTCAAGTAGGCGGCATCGCCGCCGCCGTCCATCGGGCCGGGCATGACCGCTACGACCGTGGTCGCGTGCGGGTTACCCGGACCCCACCACCAGTAGGTGTTGTGCCCGCTGACGGCCTGTGGCAGGCCCGTTCCGCTGCCCAGGATGTTGATCGCGCTGGCCTCGCCGTAGTTCGACGTGAAGATCACCGCGTTGGCGCGCTGCTTGGCGGGCAGCGAGTACCACGCCGTGCGAACCGAGCTGACAAGCTGCGGCCAGCCCACGGATTCCGCGAGCACATTGTTGATCTTCTCGGTGCCGCCTAGGTCCTTTGCTGGCAGCAGCGGCAGCACGAGCGGCAAGGTAAGCGCGACGGTGACGGCGGTGGCCACCATCAGCGTGCTGAGCCGGGCCTTGCGCGCGGCCAGCCAGCCGTCGATGGCGACGGCTCCGGCGCCGACCAGGTAGATGTACGCGCCACCCAGGTAGTAGATCTTCCCGCCGGTCGTCAGCGCGAAGAACACGAACAAGATCGCGTACGCCCACGCCAGCGCCCGCCAGAGCGGCCGCCCTGACCGCCACGTGAACCGCAGCCCGGCGACCCACACCACGACCATGGCCAGGGCAGTCATCAGCAGTTGCCCGATCACCCAGGTGCCGATGTTGCCGAGGCCGCCGTTCTCCTGCCCGAGCGCGCGCGTCATCGCGATGGTGGCCCACTGGTGCTGCGCCTGCCACCAGATGTCGGGGATGGTGAAGGCCGCAGCGATCGCCGCACCGGCGAGGAACCAGCGGTTCAGCACCAGCCGACGGCCACCGCTGAGCAGGGCGCCGATGAACAAGGCGACGGCAAAGAAGCCGATGCTGTGCTTGTTCGCCAGCCCGAGACCGAGAATCAGGCCGCCGGCCAGCCACCACCGCACGTCACCGGTGCGCCCGATCCTGACGACAACCAGCGCCAGGCCTGCCCAGGCGAGCACGTCAAAGGCCGTCGGCCCGAACAGGTGATCAGCGGCGAGCACAACCGGCATGGTCGCGGTCGCCACCGCGGCCACCAGTTGCGCCCGCCGGCCGCCGCCGAACTCGCGTGCGATGAGCCCGGCGACCACGACGGTCGCCCAGGCTGCCAGCGCCGGCCACATCCGGAGCCCGAGCAGCGACGCTCCGAACAGCTTCAGTGACACCCAACCGATCAGCGGCGTGAGCACCGGCTGATCGACGTAGCTGGCCTGTAGGTGCCGCGCGCATTCCAGGAAGTACAACTCGTCGCGGTCGAACCCGTACCGCGTCGAGAAGGCGAGCAGAACGGCGAAGACGACTGCGCCGACTGCGATCACGCGCCAGTCAAACGAGGCGATGCCGGTGACTGGGGCAGATGGTTCCCGGCCCGTCTCGGCCGGGGTGTTCGGTGCTTTGGCGATGATCTTCATGGCGATCATGTTCGCCGGCGCGCTGCCGCATCCACATCGGCCGCAGTGCCCGTTTGCCGACCCCTCCCGGGCGGGTAGTCCACGGCGATTCGAGCCACCCCGTTCCTCCTGAAGTAGGGGCTGACAGTTCAGCCGGACGACGGATGGCCTGCCCACCATTGCGGCCTTTACGATCGGCTCGTGAAAAGGCTCGCCAGCTTGGCTGCCGGGTTGCCGCCGCGGATGCAGGATCTTGCCCTCGCGGTAGCGCTGGCCATCTATAACGTCGGGTCGCTTGTTCCGGAGACCAAGCAGCTTCAGCTGCCCTACGTCGCCTTCGTGCTCGTGCTGTTGCAGGCTCTGCCGTTGGCCTGGCGGCGTCGCTGGCCGGTCGCCGTGTACTTCGCCGTCGGCATTCCGCGCACCATCTACGACCAGCTCAACCTGAACTACGCGCCCATTCCGCTCGGATCTGCCATCGCGTATTACACGATCATGGATCGCTGCTCGACCAAGGTCAGGGTCGTCATCACCGCGGTGACGCTGGTCGGCATCGTCAGGTCGCAGATGCTGCCAGGTCACAGTGAGCCCTACGACTTCTTCGTAGTGATCCTGTATTTCGCGGTCGCCGGCGCGCTCGGCGTACTCAGCCGCACCAGGCGTGCCTACCTGAGCGAAGTCGAGGACCGGGCTGACCGCGCGGAGGCCGAACGCGCCAGGGAAGTCGCCCTCGCGGCGGCCGACGAGCGGGCCAGGATCGCTCGAGAACTGCACGACGTGGTGGCGCATCACGTCAGCCTGATGGCAGTGCAGTCGGAAGCGGCGGCCTCCCTGCTGCCCGACCGGCCTGCCGAGGCGAGCAAGTCCGTCGAAGTCATCGGCCGGACGGCGCGCGAGGCACTGACCGAGCTTCGCCGCCTCCTCGGCGTCCTGCGCGGCCCGGCGGACGTTGACGGCCGGGTGACGACGTCACCGGCTCCGTCGATCAGCGAACTTGACGACGTGCTCGGACAGGTTCGGCAGGCGGGGATCACCGTGAACCTCAGCGTGCAGGGCAGCCCCAGCAAGCTGGCGCCCGGTGTGGACCTGGCCGCGTACCGGATCGTGCAGGAGGCGCTCACCAACACGGTCAAGCACTCAGGCGGGGGCCAGGCGGCGGTGACCGTCAGCTATGAGCCTGGCTACGTTACCGTCTCGGTGACCGATACAGGGAACGGGGCCGTGGCCGTCTCCGTGCGTCAGGCCGTCGGCCGAGCCCGGACTGGCAGCGCGGGCTCCTCTAACGGCCCCGGCGGGCGGTCGGCCGCGTCCGGTGGATTCGGCCTCGCAGGTATCGCCGAACGCGTCGCCTCCTGCGGCGGCAGCCTGTCTGTCGGGCCCGGCGATGCTGGCGGCTTCGCCGTCACCGCCCGGCTGCCCGCGTCATGACCGCCGAACCCATCCGGGTCATCGTGGCCGATGACCAGGAACTGGTCCGAACCGGTTTCTGCGTGATCCTCGATGCAGCCGACGGGATCTCCGTGGTCGCGGAGGCGGCTAACGGCGCAGAGGCGGTGCAGGCCGCGGCCGAGCACAACCCCGACGTCATTCTCATGGACGTCCGGATGCCGGAAATGGACGGCCTCGAAGCCACCCGACTGATCACCGGCGGCGACCGCGGGGGCTCGCCGCGGGTGGTCATGCTGACCACGTTCGACCTCGACGACTACGTCTACGAGGCGCTGCGAGCAGGTGCGAGCGGGTTCTTGCTGAAGGATGCCCCCAGGCACGATCTCATCGCCGCCATCAAGATCGCGGCAGCTGGTAACGCGCTGCTCGCTCCGTCGGTGACGATGCGGCTCATTGACGCGTTCGCCCGCCGGCCTGCGCAGACGCTGCCGACGCCATCGCAGCTAGCCTCGCTCACAGTCCGGGAGCGAGACATCCTGCTCCGGCTCGCGCGCGGGCTTACCAACGCGGAGATAGCGGCCGACCTGGTGGTCAGCGAAGCGACCGTCAAGTCGCATGTCGGCAACCTGCTGGCCAAGCTCGGGCTGCGGGATCGAGTCCAGGCCGTGATTTTGGCCTATGAGGCTGGCATCGTGCGGCCGGGAGAGCCGGATGCGGTCGCCAGGCCTTGATTCCGTCGTGTGCCCGCTCCATCCCCTCATGGTGGCCGCAGGCCACAGCTACGTAGTCGTGCTACCTACGTCCTGCTCCAGCTCGTCGCCTCCGCTTAGCCAGGCGTGCAGCAGCGAACGGTCGATGGAGTCGGGCCGGCCGAGCGGGTGAGCCGCTGCGTATTCGCGTAGCTCGGGACGGGTGAACCAGCGAGCTTCCAGCAGTTCTTCGCCGTCGACAGCGATGTCCTCGGTGATGGCGGTGGCCCGGAAACCGATCATCAGGCCGGATGGGAACGGCCAGGCCTGGGACGCCACATACGTCACGTCGCCGACCCGGACCCCGGTCTCCTCGGCGACCTCGCGCCGGACCGCGTCCTCGAGGCTCTCGCCGACCTCGACGAAGCCAGCGAGCGCGGAGTACCGTCCCGCGCTCGATCCACGATGGCGGGCCAGCAGGATCCGCTTGGGCTCGCGCTCGGTCTGCACGGTCATGATCACGGCGGGCTCGATCTTCGGGAAGTGCAGCCGTCCGCAGTCCTCGTTGCCGCACACCCGGTGATGTCCGCCCCAGGCTGACTCGGTGGCGGCGCCGCAGGCGCCGCAAAACCGCTGGCTGCGGTGCCAGTGCAGCAACCCGCGTCCGTAGCCGGCGGTCGCCGCCTCAGCGGGGCTCAGCGTTGCGACGATCATCCGGACATCCACGGCCCGGTCTGCGCCGGCCAGTTCGACCGCCTGCTCGGCCTCCATCCCGGAAAGGTCCGTCGCGAACACGCCGCGCCCGTCGGCGTCAAGCCCCAGGAACACGACGCCGTCGCTGCGCGAGGCACGCAGCCGCACCGGAACCGGCGGGTCGCCTGATACCAGGCACTGGTCCTGCCAGAATGGGATGAGCGTTGTGTCCGGGCTGTTCAGCAGCTCGTCCAGCCATTCCGCGTCGGCGCGACGACCGCCAGCCCGGTCCAGCCAGCCACCGGTGTAAGTGAGCAAACCGCCGTCACTGTCCACGCCGGAAGCCTAGCTCCTGCCGTCTTCGTACGATGGGATGCAAAGAGCTCCGATCTGCTCAAAGTCCGCCGGCGACGCGAAGCACCGCCCCGGTGACGTAGCTGGCTTCGGATCCCAGCAGCCAGGTGATCGCGGGTGCCACGTCGTCCGGCTCGCCAGCGCGACCGAGCGGTACGTTCGCGGCAACACGATCGGGGCGGCCGGGGTCTCCTGCAGCTGCGTGAATGGCGGTGCGGATCGTTCCCGGAGCCACAACGTTCACGCGGATGTGGTCCGCGGCGAGTTCCTTGGCCAGGCCAACGGTGAGCGCCTCGACTGCTGCCTTGGCCGCAGCGTAATGGACGTATTCATGCGGCGAGCCGAGGGTAGCAGCGGCGGACGAGACGTTCACGATTGCACCGCCGCGTCCACCGCGGCTGACCGACATGATCCTGCTCGCCTGTCGGCAACACAGGATCACGCCCACAAGGTTGACGTCGATGACGTGCCTGATCACTGACACCGGTGTGTCTGCGAGATCGCCGATGTGCAGGGTGGCGCCGGCATTGTTCACCACGCCCGTCACGACGCCTAGCCGTTCGGCAGCCACGGCAAACAGTCGCGCCACGTCAAGCTCGCTGCTGACGTCCGCTTTGACCAGCACGCATCGCGCGCCAGCGGCCTGAACCTCAGCCGCGGCCCGCTGCGCTGCCCCGTCGTCCTCGCGATAGCTGAGTACCAGATCGTGTCCGACCGCGGCCAGGCGCAAGGCCGTCGCGGCTCCGATGCCGCGGGTGCCGCCGGTGACAACTGTGACAGGGCGCACAGCGTTTCCCATTGTCAGGTACCTCATCTCTCGCGCTTCGGCGTAGGCCAGTTCGACCACCGCCGACTACCCGCTGCTTGCCGAGCGCCTCCGCCGTCGCGCAACATCTGTTCTGAGGTGCGGCGCTCGGAGCGCGCATGGACGCACGTGACCCCGTCGCGGCCCTGGTAGGCAGCGACCGGCCAGCGCGCAGCGGATCAGCAGCAAACCCTTGAGTGTTGTGCTAGCGAACTTCATACCATTCGTAGTCGAGCGAAAAGTCCTCGTTGAGGGTCCCCTTGCCAACCGCTTGAATGCGATTGAGCCACGCGTAGCGCTGATCAGATGTCTCGAACCGAGGCGCCACGTAGGCGGTCGCCGGGAGCTGCATGCCCGTCGACAAATCCGCGGCTATCTTGCCGGTGTACTGCGTGAAGACGATCGCACCGTCATCAGTACGCAGCGTCGCGCGTACGTCGACGGTCGCGGTGCCGTCAGGACCGATGAGTATCCAGTCCGCCGCGGCGGCACCCACCATCTCGCCGCTCAGGCGATCCCCTTTCACCGCGATGCTCGCTACCTCAACGATCACCCGCGTCCCGGCGCAGCCGGCGCCCACCACGATCGGCGCCTTCAAGTGAACTCGCAGTGTGCAAAGCGGCACCAATTCGATTGACAACGGGCCTCCCGCGGCTCCGATAACTGGAGCGGATTGTAACGGCCGCCATCCGCGCGCACCAGAGGCGTTTCCGAGGCGATCCAACGGTCAAACATGCACGGGACTCTGTCGGCCTGTTCGGCGACTACGGCGCGGCTCAGCGGAGGTACGGACGGGCGCGGCTACATTCCCGGTGGCAGGGGTGCGTGCAGGGCTAGCGACCGGTCGTTGGGCGACTCCGCGGGCAGCCTGGCACGGAGCTGTCAGCTGTCATGACAATGGCCGGCGGCCGGCCGTCGGCCGCCGGCCGCGGGCACGGGGCGTGCACTCGGGCACAAGCGTGGTGCTATTGAGACGGAGACGTGGGACACTACTGGCCTTCCTTTCCGTAAGCCGCAGGAGATCCAAGCGTGCTGCCGCGAGATGTCGAGCCATCTCCGATGTTCGCAGTTCTGCTGGCCTGCCTGTTCGGGATACCTTTTGGCCTTGCCCAGAACACCGTGCACGTGTCCTGGCGCTGGTGGCCGATCCTTATCTGGTCGCTTGTCGTCCTGCTTGCCGCCGCGCTGCTGCTCTTCGAGTGGCGGAGACGGCGGGTCGCGTTCATACCGTCGTCCTCGCTGAGCGTCGATCAGCTTGGCGCCCAAATCGTTGCGCTCGAGGCGATATTGGAAATGTGCGTCAGCGATATAGGTCCCGATGCGCCGATAACCGCTAGCGCCCGCAAGAGTCTAGCGGGCGCAAATCGCAGAATGGCCGCACTGCAGAGTCATCTATCTAGTGAGAGTAGTGCTCGCACTACTACTCCGGCCGACACCGGTGCCGACGCGGACTCGTTGACACTGCGAATCGCGGGCGTCGTTATTATCGCGCTACCGCTGGTACTTGTCATCGGCAGCGCCATCGGCGTTACGGCGACTCTTCCGTGGTCCGTCAGCGAGTACTACTACACGAGCATGCGGGGGATCCTCGTTGGCGGCTTTTGTGCATTCGGCATACTACTGGTTCGGGCACAGAGCAACAAGGCCGAGATGTTTCTGACCACAATAGCTGGCATTCTGATGATCGCGTCGGCGCTCGTGCCCACGACGCCAATTGTGGCGACGCACGCGGAAATTATCATTGGGTCAATTCACCTTATGTTGATAAGCACCGTAACCATACTTGCCGGAACAATATGCCTGTACTATTTCTCGCGGGGCGGTGGTAATCAGGCGACGTGGCTAAAGCCAGCCCGCGCCGCGATATGCAGAGTCTGCGGTGCGCTCATACTCCTGCTTGTCATTACGGTGTTTGCTTCCAGTTGGTTTCCGTCTACCCCAGTACTTGCCTCCGCTCATCTGACTCTGTGGGCTGAAGTAGCTTTTCTTATCGCGTTCGGCATTGCATGCATTGCCAGGAGTGGCGCGGTGACAGCGGAACAGGCGCCGTCAGGGTGGGCCAGAGATCGGTCAGAGCTAGCAGGTGACGGTATACAGCAGCGGGCAGGCGCAGGGCCGAGTGAATCCGACCCGAAATTGACGGCTTCGGAGTAGCCGAGCACACCGCTAGTTCACAGGCGGATGCTGAGTAGCAGGGTGCCGGTGTCCGACTCGATGCGAAGTGCCGTGAGCCGGCTGGCGGGGAAGGCCGTCGTGCCTGTTATCCGCGCTGAGCCGTCGTAGGTCGCAATCCAGCTCCCGGCGATGTCGGTGCCGCCATTGGCGACTGCGACCAGAATGCACCGCTGATCACGCGGCAGCCCGCTGGCAAGCAGGTCGATTTGGGTTCCAGTCGGGATCTGATGCAGCTGCGCTTGTCCGGTGATGCCGGTCGCGCTGTCAGCAGCGCTGAACGTGCGCGCCGGCGCGCTAGAGCTAACCAGCACCCCGACCGTTGCGGCTACGGCAGCCAGAGCAACGGCCGCCGCCGGCAGCCATCGTCGTGCTCGCGGCCGGATGTGGCGCAACATGCCAGCCGGCCGGCCGGGGATCTGCGTGCCTGACTCTCGGCGCGAACGTGGGACTAGCGCCTGCTCGACGCGAGCAGCGGGAACGGGCCCCGTGCGGACCGAACTGGCTCGGCGCAGCGGTTGGCCGGCCTGCTCGCCGGGGCGGACGTCTGGCCCCGCCGTCGTGAGATCCAGCAGGCTGAGACAGTCCCGGACCTGGACTAGTTCGTCATAGTCAGCCCGGCAGCCCCGGCAGTCAGCAAGGTGGCGGGTCACCCGGCCGCGGGCGCGGTGGTCGAGGGCACCGACAACGTAGGCGCCGATGTCGCCGCGCCAGGGCGCGCATGAGGGGCTCATTCTCGTTACCTCCCGCGAAGCCCGTTATCCGTACCGGGTCCGCTCAGTAGCCACCCTGGTTGTTGTAGCTGGGCGCTGGCGCTGGGGAACCTGCACCGACTGGCTTACCGCTGGGGGTGACTATCTGCCAGGTGAAGTTGATGCCGTTGAAGCTGTCGCTGTAGTTGTTGCCGTGGGCCTGGCCGGCCGCGGTGTCCAGCCGGAACGTGTACAGGGGCCTGCCGTCGTAGGTGAGCTGGGTCATGCCGTCGGAGAGGTGTACCGTGCCGAGCTTTCCGGGCAGACCACTCGTACGCAGGTCAACAGAGCTGGTGGTGACTGGGAACCAGAAGCTCAGGCACGAGCCCGTGCACTCGATGTTGCCGTTGACCTCTGCTGGAATTTTCGGGGTGTAGATCGTCATCCCCGACCTCGTCACCAGGACCGCGCCCACGCCGCTGAGCTGGCGGGCTGATACGACGGCGGTCGAGGTCGCTTTGCTGTTGGTTCCCGAGCTGGCCGTGCTGCCCCCTGCCGAGCCGCACGCGGCTACCAGCACGGAAGCGGCGGCCAGGCCGGTCACGACCGCGCCGCGGGTGAGCAGGCGCTGTCGGCTCTGTCCCGCCTGGGCGGGGCTGACACCGGTGAGCCTACGACGGTAGATGGTTGTCATGACGATGGTCCTTCGCGGTCTTGAGTGCTGATGGCTGGTGATTGATACGCCGGGAATCCCGGCCGCGTTCATCGTCTGGAGCCGAACCTCCTGCCCCAGCGCCCGGATGGCCGCGCTGCTGTGCTGCGTCGCGGCGCCGTCGCGTCCGGTTGCTGAGAATCAGGAATCCGGTAACACACGCCGCGGCGGCGGCTGCTTCACCGCCGGCTGCCCAGAGCTTTTCCGGGAACCAGACCGGGTCGTACAGATCCGGGAACGGACCGATAGGCCCAAGATCGACGTACCGCGATACGAGCATCACTGTCAGTGCGCTGGCGGAGACGACGAAGCCGAGCACGAACGCCCGGTGCCTTCCAGAGATGAGCAGCGCGATGCCGGCGAGCAAGGCCAGCAGAGACTCCGCCCGGAACAAGACGCCCTCGTTGATAACCGCCTGGGCCTCGGCGTAGGTGGAAGCAAGATGGACGTGCACGTACGCGTCGATACTCAGCCCCGCGACCGCGATCAGACGGACAGCAACGATCGCGGCCCGCCGGGGCGACCCTGGCAGCTGCGAGCGCAGCGTCGCCAGCCAGGTCGGCGGCCGCTTGGCATGGGCGCTGCGGGACATCGTGCCGGCCGCCGCTAGCCGGCCGTTGCGCTGCCTCATCGTCTTACGGCTCGGAGGGGCGAGGCCGTTCGGCTAGCGACGCTGGCGCGGATGGCGGTGATGGTCACCAGGCTTCTGCTGGTCGTCGCCACCCGCAGGCTGGAGATGTCCGCGGGCCGCCACGCGGCGCTCGCCGGGATGCTGACGGGACCCGCGCGCCAGGCATCCCATGCGCCCGCGACCTCGGTCTCGCCCCCGCGGGAGCGGACGATGAGCTGGCACGGCTGGTTCAGCGGCAGCCCCCAGGCCAGCAGCTGGATGCTGGTGCCCCAGGAAGTTCCGGTCAGCGTGACTTTCACGCGCACGTGCGTCACTGGGTTCGCGCCCGACAGGGTGACGCCAGCCGGCGCCGCATTCGGTGCTGGCTGGGCGATCCAGATACCTCCGGCGGCGCCCAGGGCCGCCGCTGCGGTCACTGCAGCAGCGCCTCGCCATCGGCCGGCCCCGGCTCGCGCCCGCCTGGCTGGTGTGCTCCCGGCTGCGATGATCCGCGGGACCGCTGCTCGCCGTGGCCTGGCCGGATGGGGATCGGTTCGCACAAGGTGCGGCGGGACCAGTGCGAGCAGCCTGGGCAGTGGTTCCAGGAGCGCGACTTCGGCCCGGCATGCCGGGCAACCGGCCAGGTGTGACTCGACGAGCATGCGCTCGGCAGTATCGGCCGCGCCGAGCGCGTACACGCCGAGGTGCGCAGTGATGGGGCAAGTCATGTCCGCGTATACCCTTGCTCTTCCAGCGCCCTGCGCAGGGCGCGCAAGCCGTAAAAGCATCTGGACCTGACCGTCCCCTCCGGGATGGCCAGCATTGTGGCGACCTCCGTTACCGGTCGCCTGTTGTAGAACAGCTCGACGATGACCGTCCGCTGCTCGGAATTCAGCGCGTTGAGCGCTGAAGCGATGAGCAGCGCGTCAACGACGCCGTCGGCTCCGCCGCTGGCAGCTGGCGCGGTGGTTTCATCCAGCGGGACCTCGCGCGGCCTCGCGCGGCGCCGACGGTGATAGGTCGAGATGGCAACGTTGCGGGCGACCTTATGCAGCCATGACCCCGCGTGCTCCCGAGACAGTTCCCCGGCATGCTGCCACCCCCGCAGCATCGTTTCCTGGACCACGTCCTCGGCGGCCTGGAAGTCGCCGTTGACCATCGGGAGAACAAAGCCGACCAGCGGCGCCTGATACTCGGTCAGCCATGCACCGGCGTTGTCATCACGGCCCGAAGCGGTCATGCCGTCTGTTACGCCGCCAATCGACGGAGCGTTCAGCAGGCCCGGATATCGATGCTCAGCCGTGACCCTCAGTCATTGCCCTGTCAGGCAGCTGACCGACCAGCAGCGCAGCGCGACCGCACGGCCACGGCCGGCCCTGTCGCGCTCGGGTCGGCCCGATCGTGGAGACCTCAGACGCTGTTGTCAACGGCGTCTCCGGTCCGATTCGGGAGAGTGCGGAGTCAGAGCCCGCCGGACTGGTCTAGAAACGGGGCCATGAGTTCCTAGACGCAGTCCGGCGGGCGAACGCTCCGCGCCAACGGGTGCGGCCAAGGCGCGTTGCCCTCGTAGATACGCCCGCCGCCGCTCACCTGTTCACCTCGATCAGCAAATGCATCGCGCGACATCCGCCGAAGAACTGATGGCGAGGTTGACGCTGCCGGGGCACCCGCGACTGCGCTGGTGAACTGCCGGCATCGAGGTTGCCGGCCACGGAGCACCGTCCGCGATGCTGTGAGAGGAGTGATCGGCACCGGCACTCCGGATCGAGACCTGCGATGGGCTGAGGAACTAGTGCGGGGCGTCAGCCGCGGTTCTCGCGGAGTAGGGCGTTCGCCGGAATGGTACGCGGGTTCAGCAGCTTGTCGGCCTGCTCGGCGCCAAGCACGGGAAGGCCTGCTGGGTCTAGCAGGCCTACCTGCACCAGCAAGGCGGCCTGATCCCAGTAGATGTGCTCATGGTCGAGCTTGCCGTCCCGGAAGCCCGCGACGACGCAGACGGCAAGCCGCACCGGTCGGCCAGTCGGCGGCACGCCGGGCAGCAGCGCCCCCATGACGATGTCGTGGGTGAACGACATCACCAGCTCATCGACAACCTGGTCGGGCCCGACGGTCCGGGATACTCGCTGCACGGTGGTGTCCGCCGGCCAGTGGCCAATGAAGACCTCGCCGTAGAACCGACGCACCTGCTCGAGGCCGATCCCTCCGGTCATCACCGGTACGTGATTGAGGTACGGGTCATCGGTCATGGTGGCCATCGCGGCTTCCAGGTCCACGCTGTCGAATTCTGCTGCCAGATGATCATCGAGTACCCCGGCCAGGTCGCCCTGCCCAGCCAAGCCTTCCATCGCACCTCCCACCGTCGCGCCACCCGCCTCGGCCAGCCGCTGCTGCCCAGGCGCGCCGCGCCGGGCGGCTACCTACGGCTGCGGGGCTGGCCGCCTCTTATGCGGTTCCCCATACCTGCACCATGCGCGGCATTGCCACCAGTGTTGCGGGATTCTCGGCGAACGTCTGCATGCCGCTGACGATCGAGTCGATCTCCTGGGCGGTGGCCAGGCCATAGCGCAGCACGGCTGGCCGGATCCGCTCCATTGTTGCCGCCTGCACGCGCTTGTACGGGCCGCTGGCCTGGACAGGCTGGAACACGTTCCAGCGGACGTCGCGCAAACCGGCCGCCTGCGCCATGACCGGCAGTCGGCGGCCCAGGTCAGCATCCCCTCCGGTGCGACGTACCACCTCGGTGTAGAGCTGGGCGTACCGGGCGTGGGCCTGGTCATGAGGGTGGCAGTAGGACCCGGACATGTCGATGCTCTCGGTCGCGATCCGGCCGTCCGGCCGGGCGAGCTGCCTCATCCTGGCGAGGGCCTTCTCGGGCTCGTTGAGGTGTGAAAGCAGGAACCGCGAGTAAACCAGGTCGAACGGCCCGCCAGCGAAGGCGTGCACGTCGGTGACGTGAAACTCGACGTTCCTGGCACCGGCGTCGTCGGCATCCTTGCGGGCCAGCTCCACGATCTGCGGATCGAAGTCGACCCCGGTGACGGATCCGTCCGGGCCGACGATCCGGGCCATGTCCAGCACCACATTGCCGCCACCGCACCCCAGGTCCAGGCACTGGTCCCCGCTGCGCAGCCCGGCATCCTGCAAGAGCCGCAGGGTGGTGGGCCGCATCATCTCCGCCAGCAGGTCCAGCCGCCGCTTGCCCTGCTCGCCACCGGTAATCGGGTAGGACGCACGCGGCTGGTCCGGGCCGATTGCCATGGCAACTCCCTTCGCGCCCGCAGGGACTGCTGACGGTCAGGTCACTAGCTCACCGCGACGACCGATACTGCAGCGCTCTCATGCAGCGCAGCACGGATGCATACCCGTTCGACGGCGCAACCACGCCTGAGCATGTCCTGACAGACGCTCTTAATCTCCGCATAAGTCGTCGCCCGCAGGCTTCGGGCAGCCCAACTCCCCGCCCAAGCAGTGCTCGGCTAGCTGGTCAGACGTCGGGGGAGTCGGATGACCGGGCGGCGGTGCGCGCGAGCGCGGTGGCCTGGCTCGGATCTTGCTGGCTGGCGCTGCGGCCGCCGCGCAGCAGCGAAGCAAACCCGGCGATGACGGCCAGGCTTGCCGAGACGATCAGCACCACCACCAGGCCGTCATGAAAGGGTCCGGCGATCAGTCCGGGAAAGAATGTCCGGCCGGTGAGGATCTGGCGGCTCGCGGGTGGGAGCTTGGACAGCACGCCGTACACGGAGAGCAGGTGCTGCACAGGGTTAACCCCGAGGACCGTCGAGAACAGCGACGACACGGGCGGCAGGTTGCCGATCTGGTGCGCGGCGTGCGACGGGACGCCGTGTGCCAGCAGGCCACGAGTCAGCGTGCGGGGAAGGCTCGCTGCCAGTCCGGCGATCATGAGGGAGAAGAAGATCCCGATTGACAGCGCCGTGCCGGAATTCTGGAACGTCGACCGCATGCCCGACGCTGCGCCGCGCTGGCGGGCCGGCACGCTGCCCATGATCGACGACGAATTGGGTGCGCCGAACATGCCGCTACCGATGCCGTTGGCAGCGATCAGCACGGCGAACGCCCAGTACGGGAACGTCACAGGCAGGAAGATCATCCCGATGAAGCTGCCGCCGAAAACGGCCATGCCGGCGGTTGCGATGCCGCGCGGCCCGAATCGGTCGGACAGGATGCCCGAGGTGGGGCCGGAGACGAGGAAGCCGGCGGTGAGCGGCAGCAGGAAGATGCCCGCCCACAGCGGCGTGTCTGCGTAGTTGTAGCCGTGCAGCGGCAGCCAGACCCCTTGCAGCCAGATGATGAGCATGAACTGCAGGCCCCCGCGGGCGATAGCGACGAGAAGCCCGGCGACGCTGCCAGCCGTGAATGCTCTGATGCGGAACAGGCTGAGCTGGAACATCGGCTCCGCTATGCGGCTCTCGATGATCGCGAAGGCGGCAAGCATCGCGACGCCGCCGATCAGCAGGCCGATGACCACCGGGTTCATCCACCCCATGATGTGATGCTGATACGGCTGGATCCCCACAGTGATGCCGACCAGGACGCCGCCGAGGCCGAGGGCGAACGTGATGTTGCCCCACCAGTCGATCCTGGCCCGGTGCCGTTCCCCACGCTCGCGCAGCCGGTAGTAGGCCCACACAGTGCCGTAGATTCCGACCGGGACGTTGACCCAGAACACGGCGCGCCAGTCAATGGCTGCCAGCAGCCCGCCCGCCACCAGTCCGACGAACTGGCCGGCCAGGCCAGCGATCTGGTTGGTCCCGAGGGCAAAACCGCGCTGCTCGGCCGGGAACGCGTCGGTCAGGATGGCCGCCGAGTTAGCCATGAGCATGGAGCCGCCGAACGCCTGCAGGATCCGCCAGCCGATAAGCCACACCGCGCCGTGACCGCCGGTGAACGGATCGAAGGACAGCAGGATGGACGCGATGGTGAAGACCACGAATCCGGCGTTGTAGATCTTCACCCGGCCGTACATGTCACCGAGCCGGCCGACAGTGACGACAAGGACTGCCTGGACCAGCCGGTAGCCCATGATCATCCACAGCAGGTAGACGATGTTGCCTGGCGCCAGCGGATCCAGGTGGATACCGCGAAAGATGGCCGGCATTGCGATGATCACAATCGACCCGTCGAGGGTTGCCATGAACATCGACGCCGTAGTGTTCGCCAGCGCTACCCACTTATAGCGATCGTCTGCGGTCGTCTCCGGCTTCCTCGCCATTCACCCGTCCTGGTTGAGCTGCTCAGATGTGCTCGGCCAGTCGCTCGAGCAACTGAGTGGCTGCCTGCAACTGGCGTAGTTCCGCGCTCGTGAACCCGGCCTCCAGCGCCTGTGCGATGCGCTGAGTGCTCCCGCTGCGCCGCTCCCGCAACACCGCCTGCCCAGCGGGTGTCAGGTACAGCACAGCCCGCCGGCCGTCCTTCGGGTCAGGCCGCCGCGCCACCAGGCCCCTAGCCTCAAGGCCGCCCAGGGTCGCTCCCATTGACTGCGGACTGATCTGCTCCAATCGGGCGAGTTCACTCGGAGTCGCGGGACCCCCGCGATCCAGCCTGGCGAGGGCGGCACTCTCCGGCAGCGTCACCTCGCCCTCGGCCGCTTTGATCTGGCGGAGCCGACGCCGGAGCAGCCCGACGCTGACTCGCAGTGCGTCGGCCACCTCGACGACGTCGGGGCCCTTGCCGACGTCAAGGTCGTGCCCCATAAGCTAAAGCTACACTGATAAGACTTGGCTTACTAAATTCGGCCTGGGTCTCGAGGGTCGTTGGCTGAGCCGTCTTTACGACCGACTCGCAGCACTTAAGTGCCTGGTCGCGGGTTTGCTCAGACTGTCGCGGATACCACTGACAGGAGATGTCAGCGATGGTGGTCAGGCTGTCCTCAGGTCAACAACCGGGAGGACAGATGCCTGAGGACGACGGCCGGCACGACTTCGACTTCGTGGCCGGCGTGTGGCTGATGCAGCATCGCAAGCTGGTCGACGTGCTCGATCCGGCCTGCGACGAATGGGTGGAGTTCGAGTCGGTCTCCACCGGCGACATTCGACTGTACGGGCTCGGCAACACCGACCGAATGCTGGTGCCATCGATGCCGCCGCAAGGCCAGCCGTTCGAGGGCATGACGCTTCGCCTGTTCGAGCCTGATGAGCGGCTATGGAAGATCTGGTGGACCTCGTCGCGCTTCCCCGGTCGGCTCGACCCCCCGGTCGTTGGAAAGTTCGCAGACGGAGTCGGGCTCTTCTACGCCGACGATGAGCTCGACGGTAAGGCGATCAAGGTCCGGTTCGAGTGGACGGACACGACCACCGACTGTCCGAAGTGGAATCAGGCGTTCTCGTTCGACGACGGGATCACCTGGAAGCCGAACTGGTACAACTATTTCACCCGGCTGTCCCGCTGAGCGTCGCGCCGCCAGTGATCAGTCGCAAGCTCCCAAGGCCCAGCGCGCGGGGTGACCCAGGAGGTCGGCTGCGGCTGTGCTGCCTCTAGCCGCCGAAGAGACATCCCGCCGCGGAGGGCCCAACTGTGACCGAACTCCCGGCCATCGACGGGCTGATCGACACCATGACGGCGCAGCTGGCGCCGCTTCGGCAGCGCCATGACACGCGGCGGTTCTTCCTTGCGACATACCTGCGCACGACGCAGGCGGTGCGAGCAGAGCTGAGCGCCGGCGGGTTCGAGGACTGGGCTTGGGTGGAACGGTGGGACGTGGTATTTGCCCAGTTCTACCTCGACGCACTGGAGGCTGACCTGGCACACGGCGCAGTGCCTGGCCCGTGGGCCGCCGCGTTCGCGCCCGCCGGCATGAGCGGTCGCCCGGTTCCGCCGTTGCAGCACGTGCTGCTCGGCATGAACGCCCACATCAACTACGACCTCCCGCAGGCGCTGCTGGCGGTGATCAGCGACGCCGAGTTCGACGACGCGCCGCTCATGGCCCGGCGAGCCGCCGACCACCGGCACATCGACCAGGTGCTGGGCATGCTGGTCGACCGGCGGGAAGGACTGGCAGATGCGCCAGGCTCCTGGCCGTCGGTCGCCGATCGGCTGCTTGCTCCGGCGAACCGGCTGGCCACCAAGCGCTTTCTCACCGAGGCCCGGGCCAAGGTTTGGGCCAACGCCCGCGTGCTGAGCGGTGCGCGCCGGAAAGGTTCGACGGCGTATTCCGACCGGCTCGCCGAGCTGGAGCGGCTGTCGGCGGCACGGGTGGCTGATCTCACAAGGCCCGGAAACGTGCTGCTACGGCTGGCCGTCCGTGGCTTCGGGGTGCTGCTGCCGCCGGAGCCTGGGCAAGGCACGCGGGACGCATATCTATCCCGCGAGGAAGGAGACCCATGATGACCGGGGCATTCAGCCCGAAGGCAGTGGCGCCGGGTGGGGGCGCAACCGTCAAGCTGTTCGGCGTCCGGTTCACCTACAAGGTGGTCAGCGACGATTGCGGCGGCACGCTGGCCGTGATGGAAGTCGATATTCCGGCAGGCACCCTCGTGAAGCCGCACAGCCACGCCCGCGAGGACGAGTTCTCCCTGGTGCAGTCGGGCACCGTCGGGGTCCGCATCGCGGATCAGGTGCTCGTGGCCGAGCAAGGCAGCTGGCTGGTTAAGCCGCGCAGCACGCCACACGCCATGTGGAACGCGGGCAGCGAGCCGGCCAGGGTCATCGAGATCGTCTCGCCCGGCGGGCTGGAAGGCTACTTCGCCAAGCTCGCGCCGACCCTCGCCGAGCACCGTACGCCGCCGGAGTACTACCAGCTGGCCGAGGAATACGGGATCACGATCCAAGACGACTGGGTCGAGGCGCTAGAACGTGCCTACGGCGTCAAGCTCTGAGGCGTGCGAGCGCCGTGAGACACCCGAACGATTTTCCCGAAGTCGTGAGTGTCGCCGGGGACTCAGCTGTCGGGCGCGACCGAATCCAATCGGCGCTCAACCTCCGACGTGTTCACACCGAGAGCGCCCAGCAGCACCGCCGCGGGATCTGGCGGCTGGAGAGCGAGGATCTGGGCCAGCACCTGCTGGGCCGTGACCTGGAGCCTTCGACGATTAGGCTTCGACGCGTCTTCAAGCACTTTCTTTGCCGCGGGCGTCATGCGGAGGCGATCTTTCTGCATGATGTCTCTGAGTTTCGGCTTCTTCGGAACGGCGTGCATCGGCAGTGGGGGAGCGTCGGTGCCGGACCCCAGGCCCAGGGCCCCCAGGGCTTCCTGATCGAGTGACTCAAGGCCCTGGCGAGCTTGCTCCAGGTTCACGCCCAGCGCGACTGCGACCGAGGGATCATCCAGCAAGGCGAGCAGGATGTGATCGGTGCCAGTTCGGCGATCACCTCGGCGGCGAGCCTCCTCGCCGGCCTGCAGATAGATGGCCCAGGGGTGAAGCGCCTGTGGCAGAACGGACTCGGTGGTCATGATGACTCCTTGTTGTATTTGGTGTGCACAGATTGGCGGGTGATGCCCAGGGCATCTCCGATCTGCTGCCACGACCAGCCTTTTTCCCGGGCGGCCGCGACGTGGTTCGCTTCGACCCTCTCAGCCAGGCGATGGAGCGCCAGCGAGGCGCGAAGCCCGATCGCCGGGTCATCCGACGAGATGTGCAGGCGGAGCTGCTCGATGTCCATGCCTGTCAGTTTAGACTGACAACCCGGTATCTTGTCAATCTAAACTGACATGGCAGAGCACATCGGCCGGCTTTCGCGAGCTGGCTGTCAGCGCCCCCGCGAACGAGTACGGGCAATCTGCGAGGGCACGCAGCACGGACGCGCTGGTGTCTGGCCTCCTGGGCAGGTCACGGTAATCGGCAGGCGAATGAAGCGTTCGCAGCGTGGTCTCCGCATTTACGTCGATCATGCTGCAGTCATCGGACCAGCGCCGATGTCGGATTCCGCCCAGATATCGAGGAGTCGGCCTGGGGCAGAAGAGCAAGTCGCTGCGGGAGACTGTGCGGAGAATATTGTGTAGCGTCGGCCGTCGGTGCCTGCTTTGGTGACGGCATGACTGGTTTTGATGATCCGGCGTTCTACGGCGCCCGCTGGGCGAGTGTTTATGACGACCGCTATGGCGGCCTTGACCCTGAGCCTGCGGTGGATTTCCTGGCCGAACTGGCCGGCCGGGAACGAGCGCTGGAACTGGCGATCGGGACCGGCCGGATCGCGCTGCCCCTGGCGCGCCGTGGCGTGGTCGTGGAGGGCGTTGACGCCTCGGAGGCGATGGTCGAGCGGCTGCGGGCCAAGCCGGGCGGAGAATCGATCCCGGTCACCATCGGCGATATGGCGGCGGTCGGGGTCAGCGGTCCGTTCCGGCTGGTTTACCTGGTCGCCAACACATTGTTCGGTCTGCTCAGCCAGGCACGCCAGGCCGAGTGCTTCCACAACGTGGCGCCGGTGCTCGAGCCGGACGGGGTATTCGTCATCGAATGCTTTGTCCCTGACCTGACCCGGTTCGACCGTGGCCAGCGAGTGCAGACACTAGCGGTGACAGAGGATTCCGCGACCTTCGAGCTTTCTCGTCATGATGCGGGGCAGCAGCGCGTCACCACTCAGGTGGTCACCCTGGACGGGGACGGTGTTCACCTGCGGCCGGTAGCCCTCCGTTACAGCTGGCCGGGCGAGCTGGATTCGATGGCCCGCCAGGCCGGCCTTCGCCTCGCTGACCGTTACGGCGGCTGGGACCGGCGGTCATTCGATTCGACCAGCGGTCAGCACATCTCGGTCTACTGGCGGGCCAGCCGACGACCATCCTCATCACCGGCACGCGGGGTTCATCGGTGACCTTCAGCGAGACCCCGTTGCGCAGGACTACTCCATCTGCGCTGCTTACCCACCACTGAACCGGCGCGCGCGATCGTCAGGAGATGGGATTCGAGGTGGCCTGATCCGGGGGCAAGACGCAGAATTCGTTGCCCTCAGGGTCGGTCAGCGTGATCCAGCCCCTACCGTCGGCTCGCCGGAAGTCACCGACCTGTGACGCGCCAAGCGCGAGAAGCCGTTCCACCTCGTCCTCTCGCGTGCCGTCCACCGGGCGGAGGTCGAAGTGCAGGCGGTTCTTCAGCTTCTTCTCGCCGTCAGGGACCATGATGAACAGCAGGACCTGGCTGCGGTCGCGCGACATTATCGGGCACAGCTCGTGGCCGGGCTCATTCGGGTCGTCGGGATCCTCGATGAAGTCCAGCACCTTGGACCACCAGACCGACTGCGCGTAGGCGTTAACGGCGTCAACCGTCGTATGCGATATGCGGCTTGTCATGGCGACGATGTTGTGGCTGAACGGCCCGGTGGTCAAACCTTTTCGCCGCCGCCCTTGGATCGGTGGTAGCGCGATTTGATGGTGCCGGACTCAGAGCGCAAAAGCGAGAACGCGGGCCCGCGATCCGCGACACTGCGGGAGCTAGCGCCCGATGTCGGAGCCCCAGCCAGGCAGATAACGGGTGATCGGGGTGCCGCCAGCTGCCTGCGTGGCCAAGAACGTCACGCCTGCCGAGTCGGCGTTAGGCGCCCGCCGCACGACGCACCGCGCACACCAAGAGCGGGAGTGAGTGCGTCTGCAACCCGCACGCTGGCAGCGTAACGTTGCGGGCCGGTGGGATAACGGGTGTGCTCGAAGGTATGGGCAGTGCGTCCAGTGACAGGCAGCCGGGTGCTGGGTGCGACAGCCACTGCCGCAGGTGCTGGCCTTCTTGCGGGTTTGGCACGAACCCCTGCTCTCTGTGAGGGGAATCGGATGAACTTCAGCTTGCTCGTTGGCACCGTTGGCGCTCTTGCTGGCGTCAGCCTAGGGTCATGGCTGAGCGCGCGAGTATGACCAGGAACCCCGTGGCCAGATCGAAGACCAGACTCTCCTATTCGAGGAAACGAACGCGGCCGAGGCACGCCTGAGAACCGTGATCAGCAGCAAGTCACGGATCCGCGAGAAGGCTGATGTTCTTGACAAGGCGTTTCAGGAACTAGCTGATCTGCTTCGGAGAAGGCGTAAGGCCGGTCGCGGCAGAGCTGGGCGAGCATCGTCAATCCATGAAGGACTTGGCCTCGCCCGGATGAGCTGACGTGCTGGACTTCTCGGGTCAGGACATCGTGCAGCGGTCGGAGCTATACGGGACGGTCTTCGTGACCGCCGGTACCTCCGGGACCCGACTCACGAGACGGTCGACATGGACCGGCTCGCGTTCATGTCCGGATGGGAGGGCTCGTTGCCGAGTGCCGGGGAATGGTCAAGGCGACCCACTCGGGTTTGAGCACTGCGTACATGGCGCCGTCGCTGCGGGTCCCATCGCTGATTGCCCCGTACCCGCGCAGGATCCCCTCAAGCTGGAATCCAAGGCGCGCCAGCACAGCACGCATTGCCCTGTTTCCGACATTGGTGCCTGCCTGCACGCGCTCAGCCCTGCCGGTCTCGAACAGCCACGTCGTCAGCAACTCGACGGCCTCGGAGCCGTATCCACTGCCACGGTCCCGCGCCTGGTACAAGATGACACCGATTTCGTAGACGCCCGCCGGCAGTGTTTGCGCCGGGCGTGTGCGGGCCTGGATCACGCCAGCGAGCCGCCCATCGCGGTCAATCGCCAGATCGATGCAGCCTCGCCACAGGCGCCCCGAACGGCGTAGCCGTCGGCGGAACTGGTCCGAGGGCTCCAAACGCCGGTCCTCCGGTCGGCGACGCGGGTGGGCGACCTCATCCTGTTGCGCCAGCCCCTGCCAGGCCGTCTCGACCTCGTCGGGCCGGAACGGGCGGAGCCGGATCCGCAGTCCCGGAAGATTCACCAGAGGTCGCACTGACGCCGTAGCTGACTCGCCTGATCTGCTGAATCGAAAATCGGACCTGAGCTGGGCGCGCGGCAGCACCCGGCGGAGCGTAGCGGAGCCGGGTTCGATGCGGATCGTGTCAGGCGGCGGCCTCCTGGAGCATGACCTTCTTGCCGGATAGCCGTTCGAGCTCGGCGATGAGCTGGCGCTTGCGCCGGATCGGGGCGAGCCGGTCGTGCCAGTCCGGACCGAGGTCAGTGAAGTGGGCTTCGGGGTCGGATAGCAGGTGCCAGGCGATGGTGAGGATGGAGTTGCCGACCGCGACCAGGGCGCGCTGCTTGCCGCGGCGACGGGCGAGCCGGTGGTAGCGGGAGCCCGGGAAGGTCTTGGTCCGGGCGGCGCCCATCGCGGCCTCGCCCAGAGTGCTGGCGATCCAGGGGTTGCCCTTCCCGGTAGATGCGGGCTTGTTCCTGCCCGCG
>JASHOE010000181.1 GCA_030041275.1 Streptosporangiaceae bacterium | reverse complement strand
GCTGCTCTCGGCTGACGGGCTCTGGGCGGAGCTGCTGTCGGCTGACGGGCTCTGGGCGGAGCTGCTCTCGGCTGACGGGCTCTGGGCGGAGCTGCTCTCGGCTGACGGGCTCTGGGCGGAGCTGCTCTCGGCTGAATTGCTCTCGGCGGAGCTGCCCCCCGCGGAACTGGCCTTCGCGGAGGGAGCCTCGGTCGCGCCGCTATCGATCGCGGGGCCAAGCCTCCCGCCGTTGTCGCTGCCGCGCGCGACAACCCCCGGTCTTAGAGGTGCCGACCGCGACGCAGCTCCGCCACCGGTGTCGCTGCGCTCTGGTGCAGGCACGAGCCCGTCAGCTTTCCGTTAGTTATATTCAGTGTCTTCTGAATTTGATGTAGCTTGCTCTGTGTGAACGTAATCGAAGTCGCGGAGCTGCGCAAAGTCTTCGGTAAGACGGTGGCGCTGGACGGGCTCGACCTGACCGTGTCAGCGGGCGAGGTGCACGGGTTCCTCGGGCCGAACGGGGCGGGCAAGACCACGACGATCCGGATCTTGCTCGGCCTACTCCGCTCCGACGGTGGCGTGGCGCGGTTGCTCGGCGGGGACCCGTGGCGCGCCGCAGTGGAATTGCACCGGCGGATCGCCTATGTGCCGGGGGACGTCACGCTGTGGCCGACTCTGACCGGCGGCGAGGTGATCGACCTGCTGGGCCGGCTACGGGGCGGTCTCGACAGCAAGCGGCGGGCCGAGTTGCTGGAAAAGTTCGACCTCGACCCGACGAAGAAAGCGCGTGCCTACTCGAAGGGCAACAGGCAAAAGGTCGCTCTGATCGCCGCGCTTGCCTCGGACGCCGAGTTGCTTTTGCTGGACGAGCCGACATCGGGACTTGACCCCCTGATGGAGGCGGTGTTCCGCGAGTGCGCCGAAGAAGAACGAGCGCGCGGCCGGACTGTGCTGCTGTCGAGCCACATCCTGTCCGAGGTCGAAGCCCTGTGTGACCGGGTGACGATAATCCGGGCAGGCCGGACCGTCGAGACCGGCACGCTGACCGAGTTGCGGCACCTGACGAGGACGTCGATCGCCGCAGAGCTGGCGGCGACCCCGACTGGGCTGGCTGAACTGGTCGGCGTGCACGACCTCGTGATCGACCCGACGGAAGACGGCGGCTGCCGGCTGCGGTGCGAGGCCGACTCCGACCGGCTGCAGGACGTGCTGCGGCTGCTGGTCGCGGCTGGCGTGCGGACGCTGACGAGCCAGCCGCCGACGCTGGAAGAGCTGTTCCTGCGGCATTACGAGCCGGAGCCGGCAGCCACCGGCGGGCGTCCTGGCGGAACCACCGTGGCTGCGAAGACACCGGACGCCGGATGAGCAGGACCAGTGCGGACGTGCCCGTCCGTCCGGCAAGCCACGCCGGGCAGGGGCCGCGGCCGGGGCACCGTCCAGTCGGCCCACTGACCGGCACGCGCGAACTGCTGCGGCTCGCGCAGCGGCGGGACAAGATGCTCCTGCCGATCTGGATCTACGTGCTCGCGATCATCGCGGTCTCTGGCAGCTATCTCGTTAACAAGATCTACAAGACCCCGGCCGACCGGGCGTCGCTCGCAGTGACTGTCCGCCACGACGCGGCGCTGGCGTTTATCTACGGCCAGCTCCACGGCGATTCGGTAGGTGCGCTAGCGAGCTGGCGGTACCTGGTCTACTCGGCGCTGGTCGCCGGGCTCATGAGCATCTTCCTGGTTGTCAGGCACACCAGGGCAGACGAGGAGGCTGGCCGGCTCGAGCTCGTCGGCTCCACGGTGGTTGGAAGGCACGCAGCGCTCACGGCCGCGCTGTTGCTCGCATTGCTCGCCAATGTGGTCGGACTCGTGCTGACCTTCGCGATCTTCGTGCTGTTTGGCCTGCCCACCGCTGGCGCGCTCGCCTACGGCCTGGCCGTGCTCGGCTGCGGCGTGGCCTTTGCCGGGGTTGCTGCGGTTGCGGCGCAGGTCAGCGGCACGGCCAGGGGCGCCAGGGCGATCGCGATCACGGTGCTCGGCGTGGTCTTCCTGCTCCGTGGCGTCGGCGACTCCGGTGCCACTCACGGGCTGACGTGGCTGACCTGGGTTTCCCCGATCGGCTGGACCGAGGAGGTGCGGCCGTTCGCTGGTGACCGCTGGTGGGTGCTCGCCGTGGCGGCCGCAGCAACGGTGGCCGGGACAGCGGCGGCGTTCGTCCTGGCTGGGCGGCGCGACGCCGGAGCTGGGCTCGTGGCGGCGCGGCCCGGTCTTGGTAGCGCGGGTCGGCTGCTGTCGGGTCCAGCTGGCCTGGCCTGGCGGCTCGAGCGCGGCAGCCTGGTCGGCTGGTCGGCTGGCTTCCTCGTCGCGGGACTGGCCATCGGCGTGGTCGGCGACGGCATTGGCGAGCTGCTCGGGTCGGGCGGTGGTTCGTTTGAGAAGGTGATCGACCGGGTGGCCGGCCAGACAGCGCTCACCAATGCGTACCTCAGCGCCTGCATGGTTCTGCTCGGCCTGGTCGCCGCCGCATACGCGACCGGAGCGGTGCTCCGGCTACAAACGGCTGAGACCGACGGTCTGGGCGAGCCAGTGCTGGCGTCGCCGGTGAGCCGCTACCGGTGGTGTGGCAGCCAGCTGCTCGTGACAACTGTCGGCACCGTGGTCATTCTCGTCGTCGGCGGAATCGGGATGGGGCTGGGCTTCGGCCTGGCGAGCTCCGGGGTTGGCACCTGGACCGGCCGGCTCGTCGCGGCCGGCCTGGTCCAGGTGCCGGCCGCCCTGTGCGTGGCTGGGGTCGCCGTCGCAGCGATCGGGTTGCTACCGAGGTGGAGCGCGGGTGTGGGCTGGGGTGCCTTCGCGGTCTGCGTGCTGATCGCGCTCATCGGCCCTGCGATCCGGCTGACGCAGGACGTGCTGGACATCTCTCCGTTCACGCACGTACCGAAGCTGCCCGGCGGCGTGGTCAGCGCGACACCGTTGGTGTGGCTAGCCGTAGTGGCCCTCGCGATGGCCTCGGTCGGTATCTGGGGCTTGCGCCGCCGTGACATCGGCTGACGCCCAGCTGGCGTCTGGCCCGTCCGCCGCACGAGCCTTCGCCGGGCCGGACTGGGCTTGCGCATTCCGCAGTTGAGCGGGGCCTCCGTTGGGCGCGGCCTGGACGTTGTGAAGGTTTGGCAGGAGCAAAGGATCCCAAATCGGGCACGATTGTGGTCGCAATGTCCACAAGGAGGGTCGCAAACCCCACAAGTGCGGCTGCTCCGGGCCGGATGGTCAACTAATCAGCCGCCCGATCTAGGCCCAGATGTT
>JASHOE010000180.1 GCA_030041275.1 Streptosporangiaceae bacterium | reverse complement strand
CGCCAGCGGGTCTCGTTTGCGCGCGCCCTCGCCGCCCGCCCGAGCGTGCTGCTGGCGGACGAGCCGGTATCGATGCTGGATGTCTCGATCCGGCTGGAGATGCTGGCTCTACTCGACGACCTCCGCCAGCGGCTGAAGCTCGCTCTGCTCTACATCACCCACGACATCGCTTCGGCAAGGTACTTCGCCGACGAGATTCTGGTGATGTACGCGGGCGACATTGTTGAGCGTGGGCCGGCCGAGGAGCTTACCCAGCACCCGGCGCATCCTTACACCCAGCTTCTCGTCGCTTCCGCACCAGATCCTGACGACCTCGGCGGCATGCTGCGCAATGGCGCGCGCCCTGCCGGACAGCGCACCGACAGCGGAGGACCTGCGACGGTCGGCTGCCCGTTCAGTTCGAGGTGCCCCTTTGCCGATGAACGCTGCCGCGAGGAGAACCCGGCACTCGCGCGCGTGTCCCCGATCCGGGCAGCGGCGTGCTGGCACCTCGATGTCGCTGCGCCCGATGTGCTTGCTCGATCGCAGGGAGGTGAACGCACGACGACCTAACTTGCAACACAACCCAGTGACCGGGGGATACCGGATACCTCGACGACAGGAAGACGAAAGATGACAAGGAGACACCTTACGTATACACGGCTCGTGACCGTGGGAGCCGCCGGCCTGCTCGTGGCCGGTCTGGCCGCGTGCGGGTCGAGCCCGTCCAACTCCTCAAAGAGCAGCACGGCAACTGAGCTGGTCATGGAGAGCTCGCCCGAGACCACGATCACCCAGACGTTTAACCCGTACGTGAACACCGGAGCCCCGTATGGCATGGGCGCTACCGGACTTATCTACGAACCGCTAATCCAGTTCGACCTCGCGAAGGCGCCGACGTACTACCCGTACCTGGCGACCTCCTACTCGTGGTCGAACAACTACAAGTCGATCACCTTCACGATCCGGACCGGCGTGAAGTGGAATAACGGGACGGCCTTCACCCCGGCGGACGTCGCGTTCACCTACAACCTCATGATGAAGTACCCCGCGATCAACAGCGGCGGGCTGACCATGACCAGCGTGACTACCTCGGGAGACACCGTCACGCTGAACTTCCCCACGTCGCAGTATGGCAACCTCGAGCAAATCGCCGGCGTCGGCATCGTGCCGAAGTCGATCTGGAGCACGGTGGGCAACCCGGCCACCTACTCGGACGCCAACCCGGTCGGAACCGGGCCGTACATGCTCGACAACTTCACGCCGCAGGGCTTCACGCTGAAGAAGAACCCCAACTACTGGCAACCAGTACACGTCGACAAGGTCTATTTCCCGGCCTACGCCTCGAACACAGGCGCGCTGAACGCGCTGTTCTCCAACCAGATCGACTGGACCGGCAACTACATTCCCGGCCTCAAGAAGAACTTCGTCGACACTGATCCCGCCCACCACCACTACTACGAGGCGTCCAACGGTGACGAGAGCCTCGAGGGCAACCTGACCAAGTGGCCGACCAACCAGCTACCGGTCCGGCAGGCCATCAGCCTCGCGGTCGACCGCACTCTGCTCGGCTCGGAGGGTGAGGCCGGACTGGAGAATCCCGTGCTCAGCGCCGGCGGCCTGACGCAGCCGATCTTCAACGACTGGCTGAGCTCCTCCATCGGAACGGTCTCGGCTACCGGCAACGTCGCGGCGGCCAAGAAGGTGCTGGAGAACGCTGGATTCACGATGGGGAGCAACGGCTACTTCGAGAAGGGCGGTCAGACGGTCGCACTGACGATCATCAGCCCGTCCGCGTACACCGACATGGCCGAGGTAGATTCCATCGCTGCACAGGAACTGAAGGCAGCCGGAATCGACGCGACATTCCAGGGGCTGTCAGTGAACGCCTGGAATGCGGACGTCGCCGATGGTGACTTCCAGATGACCGAGCACTGGTCCAACGGAGGCATCACGCCCGTCAGCATGTACAACGGCTGGCTCAACAGCGCGCTCGCGACCGGTTCGTCCGCCACCGGCGACTACGAGCGGCTCAACGATTCAACCGTCGATTCAGAGCTCGCCACGCTCGAGGGCGCGACGAGTATCTCGGCGCAGGCCACGGCTCTTGTGCCGCTCGAGCAGTACGTAGCCGCCAACCTGCCGGTGATACCGCTGGAGACGGCGGCGGAGTGGTTTGAGTACAACTCGGATCACTTCGTCGGCTGGCCGACGGCATCGAACCCGTACGACTCAGGACAGCCATCCGGCACCAACAACGGCAACGGCTCGGGTAGCGACGAGGTCGTTATCCTGCACCTCAGCCCGGCGAGCTAACGCTTCCGGATACAAGCGGGCCCGCCCCTGGCAACCCCAGGGGCGGGCCACACCCCAGGAGCACAGTAGCCGGGCACTTGCGCGGGTGCCGCAGCGGCCTGGCCACAGAGCACGGCGTGAGCCTGCCCTGGTAGCTGACCGGCGGCCTCGGACAGTCCGCGAAACTCCCGACGCAGCGGCGCATGCCGCCGGGCAGCCATGATCACGTCGGCGTGAGCTGAACCCGCCGCGACCTAGCCATGGCCGCAAACGCCGCGGCCAGGAAGGAAATCCCTGCCCATGAGCGCATCGCAAAGCGCACCGCCAATCGCCTTCAGCACGCTGGCCTTCCCGGACGCCAGTCTTGCGACGGCCACGTCCCTCGGGCGCTCATGGGGATACGACGGCGTCGAGTTGCGGCTGGTCGACGGCCAGCTGGTCGACCCGGCGATGCCCGCCAGGGATCGCGCCGCGGTGAAGCGCACCGTGGCGGCAGCGAGCCTGCCAATCGTGGCTGTCGACAGCTCGATCCGGCTCACCGATAACGATCCAAGCCCTGAGCTTGCGAGCTTCCTTGAGCTCGCGAATGACTGGGAATCCCCGCTGGTGCGGGTGTTCGGCGGCGCACTGCCCGACAGCGACCCTGACAGAAAGTCCAGGCTGGCAGCCGCGGCACGAGTGCTCGAAGCCAGCATTCCGCTAGCTGAGCGACTGGGCGTCGCCATCGGCGTGGAGACCCACGATTCCTTCTCCGCCTCTTCGGTCGTTGCCGAACTGCTCGCGATGGTCCCCTCCGGCGCTGTCGGTGCGGTATGGGACAGTCACCATCCTTACCGGATGCGTCAGCGACCGGCTGAAGTCTGGTCAGATCTCGGCCAGCGCACGCTGCTCGCGCAGGTCAAAGACGCACGGCGAGACGCCGCGCGGGCTGACGGCTGGCAGCTCGTCCTGCTCGGTGAGGGTGAGATACCGGTGCGGGAGATGCTGCAACTGCTGATCGCCGGCGGGTATCCGGGCTGGATATCGGTGGAGTGGGAGAAGCGATGGCACCCCGAGATCGAGGAGCCTGAGGTTGCGCTGCCGCAGCACTTGTCGGTGCTGCGCAGGTGGCTATCGGAGATGGAGGCCGGAGCATGACCGAGCCAGCCGACAGCCGTCGAGGCGGTACCCGGACGCCACGTGGTTTCGGGATCATCGGCACCGGGGTCATCTCGTCGATCCACGCTCGGGCAATCGCATCACTGCCGGACGCCCGGCTCGTAGCTGTCACCGACGTGGACCACGAACGCGCTAACTCGTTCGCTGCGGCTCACGAGTGCGCGGCCGAGCCAGATCTCGACCATCTGCTCGCCCGCGGCGACGTCGACATTGTATCCGTGTGCGTGCCCAGCGGCCTGCACGCTGAGGTGGGCATCCGCGCGACCGCGGCGGGCAAGCACCTGGTCGTCGAGAAGCCACTGGATGTCAGCCTCGAGGCCGCCGACCGGCTCATCGCGGCCGCAGGCGCTGCCGGGGTCGTGATGACTGTCATTTCGCAGCACCGGTTCGACTCTGGGCTGATCGAACTGCGCCGGCTTCTGGACGACGGCCAGCTCGGCCGTCTGGTGCTTGGCGAGGCCAGCACGAAGTGGTACCGCAGCCAGGCCTACTACGACAGCGCTGGCTGGCGCGGCACATGGGCGCTGGACGGCGGCTCACTGATGAATCAGGGCATTCACTATGCCGACCTCTTGCTGTGGTGTATGGGTCCGGTCGCCGAGGTGACCGCGATGTTCTCGACCCAGACCCACCAGGTCGAGGTGGAAGACGCCGCGCTGGCCATGCTGCGATTCGCGTCGGGCGCGGTCGGAACGGTCGTCGCGAGCACGGCAGTCTTTCCCGGCCTGCCGCAGCGTCTGGAGATCAGCGGCACCCGCGGAACCGTGGTGATCGAGGACGGCGAGATCATCCGGTGCGAGCTGAGCGCCGAAGGTGCCGAGCCCGGCCAGTTGCGCAGCGTCACCGCGGGCCGCAGCGCGCCGGCTGGAGCGGCAGGGTCGGCCGATCTGGAGATTGCCAGCCACGCGGCGCAGATCAAAGATCTTATCGACGCGATCAATGAGGACCGTGTGCCCTCGGTCACCGCTGCGGACGGCCGCGCGGCCCTCGAGGTCGTGTGCGCGGTCTATGAGTCTGCGCGCGCGGGTCGCACTGTGCGACTGCCCATCCCGGCAGGTCTGCTCGACGACCCTGCGGGCTCACGGTGACGTTCGTGCTCAGCGGTTTCGCCGATGAGATCTCGCCAGATCTCGATGAGCAGCTCGCGGTGCTGGCCACCGAATCCATCTCGCATCTGGAGCTCCGCAGTGTCTGGTCGGTCAACGTTGCCGATCTTGACGATGCTCAGGTCGCGAGCCTCAGCCGACAGCTCGCCGACGCCGGCGTGCGGGTATCGGCGATCGGCTCGCCGATCGGCAAGATCGGGATCGAGGAGCCTTTCGCGCCGGAGCTAGAGCGGCTCCGGCGCATGGCCGACGTCGCGGGCCAGCTCGGTACGGCACTGGTGCGCGTGTTCTCGTTCTTCATCCCGCAGTCGCAGTCTCCTGAGCGTTATCGCGCTGAGGTCATCGACCGCATGGGCGCGCTCGCGGCGCTCGCCGCCGACCGGGGGATCGTCCTCGCCCACGAAAACGAAAAGGAGATCTACGGCGATATCCCGGAACGATGCGCCGACATCCTCGCCAGCGTCGGCTCCCCGGCCCTGCGGGCCACCTTTGACGCCGCGAACTTCGTCCAGTGCGGCGTCCGGCCCCACGCCGACGCGTACCAGCTGCTCCGCCCGTACCTGGAGTATGTCCAGATCAAAGACGCGCTGGCGGCAACCGGCGAGGTGGTGCCCGCCGGCCAGGGTGACGGCCAGGTCCGGGAGACGCTGGCCGAGCTGCGCGACTCCGGTTTCGAGGGCTACCTGTCGCTAGAGCCGCACCTGGCCATCGCCGGCCGGTTCGGCGGCTACAGCGGCGCCGACGGATTCCGGATCGCGGCGCGAGCCCTGAAGGACCTGCTCGCGGACCTTTACGTGCAGTGGCAATGACCGAGGGTCACGGCGCCCGCCGATGGCCGTCCGCAAGTTCAGTCGGAAGAGGAGAGTGACATCAGTGGCAGCTACCGGAGAACATCCCGTCGAGACAGGCGGGGGAGCTCCCCGTCGCCGGCGCCGGCATCGCCTGATCGCGTGCGCGGCCGCCATCGTGGCGGCGGCAGCCGCGTCGCTGTTAGGCGTCGGCCCGACGGCGCTCGCCAGCCCCATGGCCGCGGCGCTGACGACAGCAAGCGCGGTTGCGCCGTCGACCACGGGAGGGCAGTTCGGCCCGAACACCTACATCTTCACCCCGAGCATGTCCCAGGCCTCGATTCAGAACACGCTGGATTCCATCGCCAACCAGCAGGTGTCCAATCAGTTCGGCGCCCAGCGCTACGCGGTGTTGTTCGAGCCGGGTACCTACGGATCGGCCGCCGACCCGCTGATCTTCCAGGTCGGCTATTACACCACCGTCGCGGGCCTCGGGCTGATACCCGGCGATGTCGTCATCAACGGCTCGATCGACGTCTACAACCAGTGCTTCGCCGCTAACAACTGCATCGCGCTCGATAACTTCTGGCGCTCGATGTCGAACCTCACGATCAACGTGGCCGGAGGCACTGGCTGCCAGGCGGCGACGGACTTCTGGGCGGTCTCACAGGCCGCGCCGATGCGGCGAGTCGACATCAATGGCCTGGTGTCCTTGATGGACTACTGCAACGGCTCTCCTGACTACGCCAGCGGCGGGTTCATTGCCGACTCCGAGTTCAGCGGGGCGTCCGTAACCAACGGCTCTCAGCAGCAGTGGGTGACGAGAAACAGCGACCTGGACGGGTGGAGCAACGGAGTCTGGAACCAGGTCTTCTGCGGAGATCCCGGCGCTCCCGCGCAGTCGTTCGGGGTGGCGGGGGCGAACCCCTACACCACGCTCGCCACCTGCCCGGTGACCGAGGAAGAGCCGTTCCTCTACACCGGCTCGAACGGCAGCGACAGCGTCTTCGTTCCTGCGGTCCAGGAAAATTCCGCTGGCCCTGCCTGGGTCGGCGGCAAGGAAGCCGGCCGATCCATTCCACTGTCGAAGTTCTTCATCGCCGGCCCCAGCACACCCGCGTCGGCTATGACGGCCGCGATGGCCCGAGGCAAGAATCTCATCCTCACCCCCGGTGTCTATGACCTGGATCAGCCCATCGTGGTTCCGCATCCCGACACCGTGGTGCTCGGCCTCGGCATGGCGACCCTGGTGCCGCAGCATGGGACCGCGGCCATGGTGGTCGTCGCGAACCGCGGGGTGAAGGTGTCCGGCCTGATCATCGACGCTGGCCCGGTCAACTCGCCGGTCCTCCTGTCGGTGGGGACGCCCGGACCGGCCAATGCCGCCGACCCGGACCTGATCCAGGACGTCTTCTTCCGCATCGGCGGCGCCGCGACCACCCCGGTGAGCGCCACGGTGAGCCTGCGGGACAACGCCAGCGACTCCATCATCGATGACATCTGGGCCTGGCGCGCCGACCACGGCAACGACGTCGGCTGGACGGTCAACCGGGCCGACACCGGCCTCGAAGTAACCGGGAACGACGTGACCGCCTACGGCCTGGCCATCGAGCATTACCAGAAGAACGAGGTGATCTGGAGCGGCCAGGGCGGCACGGACATCTTCTTCCAGAACGAGATGCCGTATGACCCGCCGAGCCAGTCCGCCTGGATGGCCAGCCCGAGCGAGGACGGTTACCCCTCCTTCCTGGTCACCGGCAACGTCAAGAGCTTCCAGGGCTACGGGATGGGCAGCTACATCGTGTTCATCCAGACCACGGCGACGGTGTACGCCGACGAGGCCTTCAAGGCGCCTGACAGGCCGGACGTGCAATTCCATGACCTCCTTGTCGTCTACCTCGGTAACCAAGGCGGCGACAAGTCGATCATCAATGGCGTCGGCGGCCCGGTCACCGGGACCAACAACCCCGGCATAGGAACACCGGTCGACCTCGTCAGCTACCCGTAACAGAACATCGCGGGCCGCTACCCCGGCTAGCGCTGGGTAGCGGCCCGCGTCAGTCATCAAGGCGGAGAGTCTGACACGCCCGGGTCTCTCGCTCGGCTGGCACGCCGTTGCGCCTGGATCTGGGCCTGCCGTTGCCTGCCGCCCGTTTGATCCCTGACGACTGCACGATCGGGAAGCCTGGGAAAACTAACAGAGCTCAGGCGAGGAATAGCCGCTGTTAGCTCAAAAGCCTGAGCCTTGGACGCGAAACCACGAGCTGACAGCCCTGGCAAGCCCTGCGCCCAGCCATAGAGTTCGAGTCCCGTTATCGACGGGGTCACTCTCACGAGGTCACCGTTGTAGGAGAACTTCTCATCGAGCAGCCCGACTCTGCTGAGGCCGCCGATGGCATGGCTCAGCGCATCGTTCTCATCGACCTCGGAATCCTCGACGAGGAGCTTAACGAACTCTACGGAGGAGACTTCCATCGTTGCCTGGGTGCGCCCGGCTTCTACGCCGAGTTCATATACGCCGATAATTCTCAGGCGGGCAGCCCATTCTCGATAGAGCAGATAATGCGCTTTCAGCTGCAGTGCACTCAGGCCGGCGAGCGCCTTCGACCAGGCGACCGCGCGGTCGTCACGTCCTTGCTCAGTGCGGCTGCCAGCGAGAAGACCACCGAGGTAGTCAGCCATGAGCTCGTCGTCGCAATGCGATCCGTCTGCGAGGAGAACGTGCGCGACGCGTAGGTTAACGACAGCTCCGCGCAAGGAGCGGGATTTGGCATCGGCGCGCTCAACAATCCTTGCGACATTGCGGAGTCGGTATTCCGTGTAGTGGCGAAGGGCCGCACCGACGGCGTCCGCCGAGGGCCCGAGAACGCGCCTCAGCATGTCGTAACCGATGGCGTCGTTACCTGCAGAGCTAGCCATGGCGCATCCTCCCGGATCGGGGCGCACGAAGCCGAGGCTAGCCGAGGGTCGTCAGCTTCAGTGCTCGGTGACAGACATGGTCACCGCTGTGCCGGGAATGGGCATGCTCTCGGCCTCGTGTTGGATGGCGGACCGCAACGGTGCCGGAAGCGATCCCTGAACCCTCACCGTGACACGGCCTCCGCGCCGGCCCCAGGCAGCCGCGATGGTGCCGTCGATGAGGAGCCCGCCCGGGTGGAAGGTGTCGTGGAGCGGCGTGTGGTGGCGAAGGCCAGGGCCGACGAAGAGCTGGGTCCGGTCACGTCCGAAGGCGCAGGTCGGAGTCCACGCAAAACCGCACGCCACGCATTGGCTCCGCTGTCACGACGGTCGTCTCGTCAGCTGCCAGGAGCCAGGACTGGTGGCCCTCGAAACTGACCGGGATGAGCTCCCGTGCCAGCGCGTCAAAGGTGTCGCTGGCATCGCGCCGTGACACCCCAGCCCACCAGGCGAAGGCGGCCGGCGTCGTGGGCCGAACGCATGGACGTGGCGGCGGCAGAGCTCGATTCGTGCCGCTTCGGGGTCGATGGCCGGGCGGGGCTGCTCGAAGACGTGCAGCGTGCTCGTGGTCCAGCGAACCTCGAACCGGCCGGTCGCGCAGACGTCACGACGGCCTGGCAGTCGCGGGGCGGGCCGCGGCTGGCGGGCCAGTTCCCGGCAGGCTTGGTCGGCTCGGTCCTCAAGTGCACGCCTGGCCACTGGGTCACGGGGGAGTCGGCCGACGGTGAAGACGCCGAAGTCGTCCCGCGGCAGCACGTAGGTGGCAGAGCGCGGGCTGTAGGTCTGGATCAGGCGCGGATCCTCCCACGCAGTCGGTTCGCAGGCTGCCACTCGCGCGTGCAAGCCGAGGAGTGCGTCACGCGGAGCAGTGTCCTGCAGACCGACGTACGCAGCCTCGACATACGAGTCGGCGGGCAGGCGACGGGACAAGTTGTTGACGGCAAGGCGGTAGTTCAGTGCCTGCGGCCAGGTCACCCGCAACATGGCTGGCAAGGCTGGCCACCACGCGGACTGGCGGAGCTGGGAACGCTGACGGAGCCCCTAGCCACGCGACGACTGATCCATGGTGTCGCTATTCATCCCGGTGAACCGTGCCAGGGGTAAACGCGGGAATGCAGACCGAGATGTACTCGGCGCCCTCGTCGCCCGGCGTGCTGTACCGCACCCACTCGCCAGCTCGGGCGCAAACTCCTTGGCCGGCTCCGACAGTCAGCTGGCCGCCCTCCGACTCAACGCTCAGCGCGCCGCGCAGCACGATGGTGTATTCGTCGAACTCAGGGCGCTGGCCAGGCTCAGCCCAGCCGGACGGGCTTCGCATGTGGGCAATGCTCAGTCCGTTGTGACCCGTGTTAGCCAGGCCGATGTACTCGTCGATGAGCTTGGGTGGCTGGCCAGCTGCCGCAATCCGGCTCGGCTTCTGGATCAGATCAGGCATGATCCCAACTATCCCAGTGCAGGACGCAGCCGCGCACTGCCTTGGCGCTCGCTGTCCTGGATCGCTCGGCGCGCCACCCGCCCACATCATTGCGCATCAGCTGAGGAGGACGAGGCAGCATGGTCGCATCGGTGCTCGTCCGGAGCCGGACCGTCGGTATTCCGGGCCGCTACATCCTGTCCGGGCAAGGCAAGCACCTGGTAGTCGACGCATCATCGGCATCCGGCGGACCTGGCGAGAGCTTTGTCGCACAGGAACTCTTCGTGGGCGCGCTGGCGACCTGCGCACAAGCCGTTGTGCATGCCAAGGGTCAGGAGCTGTCGATCTCCCCCACCTCGGTACTCGTGGAGGTGGAGTCTGAACGAGAAGTCGGCGCTAGTCCGCCTGCCTACTCCTCTGTTCGGATGGACTTCACCTTTGGCGGGATTGCCAAGGATGAGGCGATGGCTCTCGTCGACGAGTTCACGCGCACGTGCCCGATCTACAACACGGTCGCCTCGGCGACAACGATGAACGTGTTGGTCGGCGTGCTCGAAGCCGAGTAGCGCAGGTGAGCACGAGTGCGATGGGCTCGTCATGACGGTGGTGCACTGGGCCCGCCACGGCGAGAATGCCGCGAACGTATCGCGCCGGTTCTCGTACCGGATCTTCGATGGCGATCTGACTGACCGTGGCAGCAGGCAGGCCGAGCTGCTGGCCGCCTCGTTATCCGCCGCCGGGCATGACTATGGCCTGCTGGTGTGCTCCCCGCTGCGACGAGCGCAGCAGACAGCGCGCGTCGTCTCTGCTCGACTCGGCTTACCCATCGGGGCAGAGCTGGAGGACCTGCGCGAGGTCAACGTAGGCGATCTGGATGGCCGCAACGACGATGCAGCCTGGCAGATCTACGACGCGGTCCTGGGCCGATGGCGCTCCGGTGAGCTGGACCATCGCTTTCCCTGCGGTGAGTCAGGGCACGAGCTGGCCGAAAGGACCGGGCGCGCCCTGACCCTCATCGCCGAGCAGGCCGGAACTAGCCACGCCATCGTCGTTGCACACGGAGCAAGCATCCGGGCATCGATAACGGCGCTCACCGGGCGCCCAGATCCAGGCGCCGACCTCCGGGCCGGCGCCGTGGCCACGCTGAGCGTCGCCCTCGCCCCCACCGGGGCCGCCAGGATCGCCCTGGCGGCCTGGCCATAGCCCCCTGTTTGATCGACGCCAGCGCGGTTCGGCTCGCTGATCGGTCGGAACGCTCACGGTCGATCAGGACCACTCGCCCACTGCCACGCCGTTCCGCGGTGTAGCCGTGCGTAGATGCGGTCCCGCAGGTCGTTCGCCTGGGCGTCCGTGAGGGTGCGGTCTAGCCTGCGGAGCACCACACGCACCAGCAAATTGCGCTGCCCGGGCCGGGCGCCGAGCCGGGCCAACGCCGCTGGCGGTAGGTCCGCGCACGGGGTGCTGGAAACGATCGTCACGGCTTCGACGGCATCCGCGTCGGCACCGAGCGTTTCTCGGACAATGTCGCCAACCGTCTCCTCGTCTTCGTCGATGTTCACAGCGACGGACACGTCGCGGCAGATCGGCGGCTGGCTGGACACGGGCCGATACGGCTGCAGGTCCAGCATCTGGCTGGCAATGCGCGGATCGGCTGACCGAAGCAGTCGGATGTCGGGAATCTGCTTGCGCAGCATCAGGAGGCGGTCGAGGCCCATGCCCAGGGCTAGTCCGGTGTAACCGGGCAGGCCGGCGTCGGCCAGCACGTCCGGATGCGCGAGCCCGCACTCAGCGATCTCGACCCAGATGTCGTCGCGCAGCACATCCACCTGGCAACCGCCGGTGGTGTACGGGTGCGCCCGAGGCTCGTGTCGATAACTCGCGCCCGGCACAAGCGCGTGCACCAGCACGGCGACCATCTCCTCCAGGTCCGGTTCGGTGAGCTTGCGCTTGCTGATCCGCCACACGTCGAGCTGCTGGGGAGTGCCGGTGTGCTGCCAGTCGATGGCGTCCCGCCGGTAGGCGATGCCGGGGCACGCGAGCAGCACGTCGTCGGGCGGGTGTTGATCCGCCGCCAGACCGCGCAGCGCCGACGGCACAATCGCGGTTGCGTGACTGCGCAGCATGCGTTGCTGGTCGACGTACCGCGTAGAGCGCACCGTCCTGGTGACATCGGCCGGGTCGTATCCAAGCTGGTCATAGTTGTCGGAAACGGACACGATCCGCGGCCCGCGGCACCAGCGAACCGCGCACCTGGCGCCGTCACGATTCCAGGCGGCATCGAGGGCCGAGACCGCGGCGTTCGCGATGAGCTGTATCGCGTGCGGGCCGTCGGCTGGGTCAGATAGGTCCGGGATGGCGAGGTCGCGGCTGAGCTGTTCGGCGCTCAGCGGTACGCGTGTCGTAGCGAGATGATCGAGCGATTGCATCGAGAAAAACTCCTATCGCGGCTGGTCGGTGGTGAGGTGTGGACCTCCCGGCCAGCGCGGTGCCGGAGCCGCTAGCTCGTCAGGACATGCCGACGCGCCTCCGTCGGCCCGCAGCGGGCCGGGAGGCGGCGAAATCGCAATCCGGTCGGCACGATCACGGTGTCAGGATACCCAGGCCTTGCGGCCAGTCACGAGTCATTTCCTGGCCTAGCCGTACTGGCGCGGCCGGCGCGTCCGCTCGGTTCGCGGTGGCATGGCTTCGCCGGCACCTAGTCCCATTGAGGCGCTCAGTCGCCGAGCTCCTGCACGAAGATCCTCGGGTCGGTCGCGGGCAGTTCGGTCAGGCCGACGTGACGGTAGAACCCGACAGCTCGCTGGTTGGCGCGGCCGACATGCAGGTGCACACCGCGGGAACCGCTGGCCCGCAGCGCACCGAGCAACGTCTCGATCAGCTTTCGACCCAAGCCGCGGCCCTGCAAACGCGGCAGCAGGTCGATGTGCAGGTGTGACGGGTACCGGCCGACAAGTTCCGAGTCGGCGAGGAACGGCGCATGAATGGCTTGCATCGCGAGTCGTTCCGGCTCCGACAGCGCGTCGGAAAGCTGCTGCGGGTCCGGGTACCTGGCCCGCAGCGCTGGCCACCAGTCGCGCTCGAGGCGCGCTTCGAAAGCTCGGGTATCGAGCGCCCCGAGCACGTAGCCCGCGACGCCGGCCTCGTCCTCCGCCACCCACGCGAGCGACGGCTCGAATATCGCGTATGGCGCGGCGAATACGTGACCCACCAGCATCGGGTCCCCGAAGAGGGCGGTTGCGTCGCCGCCGCTGTCAGCGGTCTGGACGCAGATGCGATACAGGTTGTCCAGGTCAGCTTCCTGATAGGGGCGGATCTGAGGGGCGTCCTCGGCCATGGGATTGCTCTCTCGCGTGCGCGGGCGTGCCGGTCAGCTAGTCGACTCGTCGAGGAGATACCGGAAAAATGACTGCGGTTGATCCAGAAACTGCCGCCAGCTGGCGACGAGTTCCAGCTGGTCCCAGCTGACTGGTCGGATGCCCCAGTCACCGAGCTCCAGGATTCGCGCGCCGGGCACTGCCGCTACGACGGGCGAGTGAGTGGCGACGATCAGCTGGCCGCCCGCCGCTGCCAGATCGTGCAGCAGAGCCACCAGGCTCAAGCTCGACACGAAGGACAGCGGCGCATCCGGTTCGTCCATGAGATAGAAACCCGCCTGGTTGATCCGAGTGCGGAGGATCTCCAGGAATCCCTCGCCATGGCTGAGCTCATGGAAGCGCTCGGGCTGACGCCCCGGATTCTCCTCCAGGTAGGTGTACAGGCTGTGCATAGTGTCCGCGCGCAGGAAGTACGCCCACGCCGGGTACCCCGGACCGCGTTCTGCCCACAGATGCTCGCCGATACCGGGCTCGCTGCCCCGGGTCTGGAACCTGGCTTTGGCCGAGCCGCCCTGCGGGTTGAGCCCGCACGCCTCCGCGATCAGTTCGACCACGGTCGATTTGCCGACGCCGTTCTCGCCGGCCAGCACGGTGACGCCCGGTCCGAGATCTAGACCGTCCGCCAGGATCTGAGCGACCGCCGGGATCGTCGCCGGCCAGCGCGCAAGGTCTACCTCGCCACCGCGGTAGCGGTGGATCTCGCGGTACACCCGCCGGTCCGCAAGGCGCCCGGTTCCTGCGCTGGTCACCCGCCGATGATGGCGTATTGCCACGCGCCACGCCAGCCCGTTCGTCGGTTGCCGCGAGCAGTGCGCGGAGCCGCGCGGGTTCTCTTTCAGCCGGCAGCAAGCCGCTATCGCCGCCAGCCGCTCAGCTTCGATGATGAGAAACGGGAACGGTGACTGCGCCCCGAAGGACGAAAGGGAGCTGGTGACATGACGGCAGACCTGCCCGAGGTTCGGCGCGTCGGCGGGTACATCGGCGCCGAGATCCGCGGACTCGACCTCACGCGTGAGTACCCGGATGAGACCTACGCGGCGGTCCGCCGCGCGTGGGCGGAGCACGGTGTCATCTTCTTCCGGGACCAGTTTCTGACCGAGGAGCAGCGAGACCGGTTCGCGTTACGGTTCGGGCCCATCCGGACCAGGCAGCAGCTGCGCAAGGAGCCTGATCAGACTCGCAACGTAGGCGAGAGCTGGCACGTGGACATGACGTGCTTCGACGAACCGCCGATCGGCACCATGCTGTTCGCTGAGGAGTGTCCCGCCGCCGGCGGTGACACGATGTGGGCGGGCATGGTGCCGGCCTACGATGCGTTGTCCGAGGGACTGAAGCGCACGTTGCTCGGCCTGCGCGCGACGCACGCGAACGTGCGCAAGCTCGGCCTCAGCTACGCGCAGACCTCGCCGCCGGAACCGTCGATCTCGGAGTATGACGCGGCGGAGGGACCGCTGCATCCGGTGATTACCCGGCACCCGGAGACCGGCAAGCTGGTGCTATACGTCAACCCTGAATACACCACCCGGTTCGAGGGCTGGACCCGGCGGGAGAGCCTCGGACTGCTGCGTTACCTGTTCGACCACGGGGGCAAGGCGGAATTCGTCACGAGATTTAGCTGGCAGCCTGGCTCGATCGCGTTCTGGGACAACCGCCAGGTGTGGCACATGGCCGTCAATGACTACCACGGGATGCGCCGGGTCATGAACCGGATCCTGCTCGCCGGGTCCGCGCCCGTACCGGCCGGGCTGCAGCAGTCCGAGGCCGTCCTGGCTGGCTAGCAGTTAGCTCAGACCTGCCGCTGGCGGGTCGCCGGACGCCACCGCGGCGAGAGCATCGGCCTCGCGGCGGAGCCGGTCAGCCCGGTCAGCGTGACCGGCCTGCTCGTAGCTGGCAGCCGCGGCGCGGCGCTCGGCGATCTCCGTCCGCACAATGCCGACGATGTCGGTTTCGGTCAGGACCCGTCGATCTGCCTCGGCGGCGCCCAGGCCTGCGACACTGTCGGCGAGATACTGGCTGGCTGGCCGGCCGAGCGGCCTGTCTCGGCCAGCGTGCGGCGCCGCCGGAACGGGCAGCGCCTCGGCGTTGCCGATCGCGGCCAGCGCTGACCGGAGGGCTGAGACGGCGGCGGTGTCTCGTGCCTTGAGCGCCGCGCGGAGCGCGACCTGCAGCCGGTCCGGGATGGGGCTGGACACCGCTCAGACCTCGGCGACCGTATACCGGGTGAGCACGGGTGGAGCGGCCAGCATCGGCGGAATCTCGGTGACCCGGCCAGGGCCCGCGCGGAACTCGCGATACGCGGCGTCGTGGGCCAGTGACTCCCAGAGCTCCACAAGCAACCAGCGGGTCGGGTCCGCATCGTCGACGAGCACGTCGATGCGGATGCAGCCGTCGAAGGCGCGCGTCGTGGCCAGTACGGTTGCGACCACCGCGGGGGCCTGGTCGACTACTTCCGGCTTGAACCGCCACTCCAGGAGCACACCGACGGCCATGAGTTCAGTCTCCGCATCGCGAGGTTGTCCGGCGTCCTCTGTATAACACCTGCGGCGCGCGCGCCGCCCGGAATATCCGGCCGGCCCGGCGTGACTAGGCTACGAACAAACATTCGAGTACAATGCTGAACTGTCAGAACGCATCGCTAGGCTGAGCGACTAAGAAATCTCCGGCGTGCGGCGGAGCCGCGCCGGGTCGGCCAGCAGCGGGGGAGTTGGGATGGGCTGGGACAATCCGCCAGTCCCATGGCGGGAGTTCGAGCGCCGCCTGTCCTGGGGGACGGGCGGTGAGCCCGATGAGGTGCGGTCAGCGATCCGGCTGCCGGCCGTGCGCCGTCCGGCCGAGCCCCCGGAGCAGCCCTGGGCCGAGCTGCACTGTCACTCCTCTTATAGCTTCCTGGACGGAGCGTCGAGTCCGTCCGACTTGGTTCGCGAGGCGGCCGCGCGCGGCCTGTCCGCGCTGGCCATCACCGACCACGACGGCATGTACGGGGTGCCGCAGTTCGCTCAGGCTGCCGCGCGACTGCGGGATGACGGCTTCAGCCTCGGCACCGTTTTCGGCGCTGAGCTCGGCCTCGACCGCATTCCTGGCGGTCGCACGGGCGTCCCCGACCCGGCTGGCCGGCACTTGCTGGTACTGGCCCGCGACTCGGAGGGCTACCGGCGGCTGTGCCGGGTCATCAGCACCGCCCAGCTGGCGGGCGGCGAGAAAGGCATGCCACGCTACGACGAGCCCGCGCTCGCCGACGCGCACGGGGGGCACTGGGTCATCCTCACCGGCTGCCGCAAGGGCACGGTCCCGGCCGCGCTGACGGCGCGCGGGCCGGAGGCCGCCGCACGGGAGCTGGCGCGGCTGACCGACGCATTCGGAGCGGACAACGTCAAGGTCGAGCTGACGATCGGCGACGACCCGGCCGACGACGAGCGCAACGACGCGCTCGCTGCGCTCGCCACAGCTGCCGGTCTCGACGTCATCGCTACCAGCAACGTGCATCACGCTGCCCCTCAGTACGCCCGGCTGGCGCAGGCGCTGGCCGCCATCAGGGCCCGGTCCAGCCTGGACGAGATAGACGGCTGGCTCGCCGCGTCGGGCGGCGGGTACCTGCGCTCGGGCACGGAGATGGCTGCCCGGCTTCGCCGGTATCCCGGTGTGGTGGCGCGGACGGTGGAGCTGGCCAGCCAGTGCGCCTTCGATTTCCACGTCATCGCGCCGCGGCTACCGGATTACCCGGTCCCAGCCGGCTACACCGAGGCGACCTGGCTGCGCGAACTGGTCGCGCGCAAGGCACCCGGCCGCTATGGCCCGCAGGAGGATGAGCGAATCGCCGGCGCCTACGCGCAGATTGCCCGCGAGCTGGACGTCATCGAGGAGCTCCATTTCCCCGGCTATTTCCTGATCGTGCACGAGATCGTGAAGTTCTGCGAGGATAACGGCATCCTGTGTCAGGGCCGGGGATCGGCGGCGAACTCCGCGGTCTGCTACGCGATCGGCATCACCAGCGTCGATCCCGTCCAGCACGGCCTGCTGTTCGAGCGGTTCCTGTCGCAGGGTCGGGACGGCCCGCCCGACATCGACCTGGACATCGAGCACCAGCGGCGCGAGGAGGTCATCCAGCACGTCTACACCACCTACGGCCGGGAACGCGCCGCCCAGGTGGCGAACGTGATTAGCTACCGGCCGCGGATGGCCCTCCGGGACGCTGGACGCGCGCTCGGCTACGAGCCGGAGCAGCTAGACGAATGGTCCCGGCAGGTCGGCCCGCGAGCGTACGCGCCGGGGCAGCCGGTCCCGCCAGACGCGGGCGTGCCTGACGCCGTGGTCGCGCTGGCCGAGCAGATGCAGCGGCTGCCGCGCCATCTGGGCATCCACTCCGGCGGGATGGTGATCTGCGACCGGCCGGTGGGGGAAGTGTGCCCGGTCGAGTGGGCGCGGATGCCGAACCGCAGCGTGCTGCAGTGGGACAAGGACGACTGCGCTTACGCGGGCCTGGTCAAGTTCGACCTGCTCGGCCTCGGCATGCTGACCGCGCTGCGGGATTGCTTCGACCTGGTCGAGGCGGCGCACGGCGTCCGCTGGAGCCTGCACTCGATTCCGCAGGAAGACCCTGGTGTCTATGCGATGCTGCAGGACGCGGACACCGTCGGGGTCTTCCAGGTTGAGTCGCGGGCGCAGATGGCCACGCTGCCCAGGCTGCGCCCGGCGAAGTTCTATGACCTGGTGGTCGAAGTCGCGCTGATCCGGCCCGGTCCGATCCAGGGTGGGTCGGTGCACCCGTACATGCGCCGCCGACACGGGGACGAGCAGGCCGATCTGCCCCACCCGCTGATGCGCCGCGCGCTCGGCAAGACGCTCGGGGTGCCGCTGTTCCAGGAACAGATGATGCAGATCGCCATCGACTGCGCCGGGTTCAGCGCTGCTGAGGCCGACCGGCTCCGGCAGGCGATGAGCTCCAAGCGCGCCCCGGAGCGGATCGAGGAACTCCGCGAGCGGCTGCTTACGGGAATGACGGAGCGGGACATCCCGGCGGACGTCTGCACGGACATCTACGCCAAGATCCTGGCCTTTTCCAGCTACGGCTTCCCCGAGTCGCACGCGATCAGCTTCGCCTACCTGGTGTATGCGAGCGCATGGCTGAAGTGCTACTACCCGGCCGCGTTCACCGCCGCGCTGCTGCGTGCTCAGCCGATGGGCTTCTACGCGCCCGCCAGCCTGATCAGCGATGTGCGCCGGCATGGCGTGCAGGTGCGGGGTGTGGACGTAAACGCCAGTGGAGTGCAGGCAACCCTGGAAAAGACCGAGGAGCCAGGGAACGGGGCCGTTCCCGCTAACCCTCCGTCAGGAGGGCAGCCGGTCGCGGGCCAGCCAGTGATCAGGATCGGACTGGCGGAGGTTCGTAACCTCGGCACCCGCGCCGCCGAGGAGATCGTGGCCGGTCAGCCGTACGCGAACCTCGAGGACTTCGCCCGGCGCACCACGCTGTCGCCCGCCGCGCTGGAGGCGCTGGCCATGGGTGGCGCGTTCGGCTGCTTCGGGGTGAGCCGGCGCGCAGCGCTGTGGGCGGCCGGGGCAGCGGCAAGCATCCGACCCGGCCAGCTGCCCGGCACCACGCTGGGCATGACCGCGCCGCCGCTACGGGCGATGACCTCGGCCGAGGAGACCTTCGCTGACTTGTGGGCCACTGGCACCTACGGCACGCATCCGATCGAGCACATCAGGGACATGCTGACCGAGCGCGGCGTGCTGCCAGCGGCAACACTGACGGCCGCAGAGAACGGCCGGAACGTGCTCGTCGGCGGTCTGGTCACGCATCGTCAGCAGCCGGGTACTGCACGCGGCGTGGTGTTCCTCAGCCTCGAGGACGAGACCGGGATGGCCAACATCATCTGCCCGCCAAACGTCTGGCAGCGGTTCCGGTCGATCGGCGTCAGCGCGAGTGCGCTGCTCGTACACGGCCGGGTCGAGCGGCTGGACGGTGCGGTCAGCCTGCTGGCTACCCGGCTGGAACGGCTGCGGGTCGTCGCTGCTGCGCGCAGCCGCGACTTCCGCTAAGGCGATCGCCGCCGGGGCCCGTGTCCCGGGCCCGCTACCGGCCGCTTTGCCGCCAAAAACGGGGCGGTTTGTCTGCCCGTGCGCAAAGATGGTCAGGCACCGGGGGCTTCAGGCCGGTGACCTGCGGTAAACCTTTGTCATCGTGACGGTGCCTGGCCGCCGCCGCGGCATTGAACACGCAAGGAGCGGCATGCCCTTCGACGTAGCCCGAACGTTCGCCGAACGGTCGGGTGAGAACTTTGCCCTGCACGAGCGGTACATGAACAATCAGCTCGCGCGGACGCTCCGGACTCTCGGTTTCGACCGCAACTACATCCGGGCCGAGGGCTGCTATCTGTGGGATGACACCGGCGCGCGGTACCTGGACTACCTATCGGGATTCGGCGTCTACGCGCTCGGCCGCAGTCACCCGGCGATCAAGGCCGCGCTGCACCAGGCGATCGACCTGGATCTCCCCAACATGGTGCAGATGGACTGCGCCCTGCTGCCCGGCCTGCTTGCCGAGGAGCTCGTCCGTCGCGCCCATCCCGGCATTAACCGAGTGTTCTTCTGCAACTCCGGTGCGGAGTCCATCGAGGCGGCGATCAAGTTCGCCCGGCAGTTCACCCAGCGATCCAAGATCGCCTATGCCGAGCACGCCTTCCACGGGCTGACCACTGGCGCGCTCGCGCTGAACGGCGGCCGGGAGTTCCGCAAGGGATTCGGCACTCTCCTGGAGTCCGTGCCGGTCGCGTACGGCAGCCTGGACGCACTCGAGCAGCAGTTGCGCGGCGGCGACGTGGCGGCGTTCATCGTCGAGCCAATCCAGGGCAAGGGCGTCTACTGCGCCCCGGTGGAGTACTGGCGCGCCGCCCAGGATCTGTGTCGTCGCTACGGCACGCTGCTGGTGACCGATGAGGTTCAGACCGGCCTGGGCCGGACCGGCAAGTTCTTCTGCCACGAGCACTGGGGTCTGGAGCCCGACATCATCACGCTGTCCAAGGCGCTGTCCGGCGGCTTCATTCCGGTCGGCGCCATGCTGACATCGGAGCGGGTCTTCACGAGTGTGCATGGCTCGATGGAGGACGCGCTCAAGCACTCGAGCACCTTCGGACGCAATCAGCTCGCGATGGTCGCCGGTCTGGCTACCATCGCCGCGCTCGATGACGAAGACATCATCGCGCGAGCCGAGCGCACGGGTGCGAATCTGCAGGAAAGGCTGCGCGGCCTCGCCGAGCGCTACGACGTGATCCACGACGTGCGCGGACTCGGGCTGATGGTCGGCATCGAGTTTGGCGAGCCGTCGTCGCGGGCTGCCGCCCGCCGCTTCCGCACTCTCGAGCGGCTGCGAACCGGAATGTTCTCCCAGATGGTCGTCGTCCCGCTGTTCCACCGGCACCGGATCATCACCCAGGTGGCAGCCGACAACGTCAACATCATCAAGCTGATCCCGGCGCTGATCACCGGACCGGAAGAAGTCGATTACTTCGTGCAGGCGCTCGACGACGTGCTCGCCGACGCCCGGCGCGGATCCGGGCTCACCTACGAGGTCGGCCGGACGATGGCTCTCGGTGCGCTGCGCCGCAAGTCTCAGCGCAGCGTCGCGAGCACCCACCCAGCGGGTGGGCGGACCGCTGCCGCCAACACGGCAAGCCAGGCCGCCTCGGCCGCGGCGGCGCATGAGGCTGAGCTGCCGTTAAAGGCTGACGGACCGCGCCCGGCCGCGCTGACCAAGCGGCCCGCGTCCGCGGGCACGCCGATAGAGCCAGGCGATCGGGTGGTCATCACTGGCGCGTCCGGCTTCATCGGCTCCGCGGTCACCCGCGCGGTGCTGGCCAAAGGCGCGCGCGTGGTCGCGCTCGTGGAGCCGGGTGCTGACGTCCGCAACCTGATAGGCCTGCCCGATGTCGAGCGCGTCACGGTGGACATCCGGGACGCCGCGGCGGTCCGCGCCGCGTTTGAAGGAGCCCGATACGCCTTCCACCTGGCCGCCATCTACCGGTTCTGGGCTCGCGACCGGCGCATCTTCCACGCTGTCAACGTCGGCGGCACCCGCAACGTCATCGACGCCGCGCTAGCGGCGGGCTGCCAGCGGCTGGTCTACACCTCCACGGTCGGGGTGATCGGGCTGGAGAGCACCAGGCACGGCGTGCCCGCGGACGAGACCAGCCTCGCCGAAATCGCGCATCTGTTTGGCGAGTACAAGCAGACCAAGTTCGCGGCCGAGCACGAGGTGCTGCGCGCGGCGGCCGAGGGGCTGGACGTCCGCCTCGCGCTGCCTACCTTCCCGCTGGGGCCAGGCGACACCGCGCCCACGCCGACAGGCAAGCTGGTGCTCGACTTCCTCAACGGCAGGCTGCCTGGGTTCGTCGACACCGCCCTGAATGTGTGTCACGTGGACGATCTCGCGATGGGCCACGTGGCGGCGCTGGAGCACGGCCGTCAGGGCCGCAGCTACATTCTCGGCGGCGAGAACATGTCCATGCGCGAGCTCCTCCAGGCGCTCGCCGACTGCTCCGGCCTGCCGATGCCGCGGCTAGCGGTGCCGGCGTCCGTGGGCCTGGCCGCCGCTCACGCGTCGACACTCATCGAGGGTCGGCTGATCGGGCGCGAGCCGCATGTGCCCCTCGAGGGGGCCCGGATGTCAACCACCAAGATGATCTTCAACGATGACCGGGCGCGCGCCGAGATCGGGCACAAGTCCCGTCCGGCCCGGCTCGCTGTCGAGGACTCGGCCCGGTGGTTCGCTGAGACCGGTTACGTCAGGCCGTCCAGGCTCGCCGCCATCCGCTGGCAGCGGTGACGCTGGCAGTTGCGAGGATGGCGTCGTGAGCGCGCCAGGCCAGTTCGATCTCGGCCGGTTCGTCGCTGCCCAAGACGCGGGCGGCAGCTATGAACGAGCCGTCGCGGAACTGCGCGCGGGCCGCAAGGCCAGTCACTGGATGTGGTACGTGTTTCCGCAGATCGCGGGGTTGGGCCAGAGCCCGACGTCTAGGCGTTACGCGATCAGCTCGGTCCAGGAGGCTCGCGCTTACCTCTCCCATCCAGTCCTCGGGCCGCGGCTCCGGGAGTGCGCCGAGATCCTTACCGGGCTGTCCGGCCGGACGCCAGAGCAGATCTTCGGCGGCATCGACGCCATGAAACTTCGCTCCTCCATGACTCTGTTCCAAACCGCAGCCCCGGCTGAGGCGCTGTTCCGCCACGTGATGCAGCAGTATTTCGGCGGTGCAGCCGACCCCGCGACCGAGCGCCTCATCGGTCCGACGGGGTGAACCGGCCGGACCCTCGGTGCGCCGAGCGCATCCGCCGGGTCGTACGCCCCCTGGGCGGTCAGATCGGCAGGATGAACCGGCCGGCTGGATCGCGGCCCACCGCCACGACGGCGGTCACGGCTGCGGCAGGCAGTGGCCCGTAGATGTGCGGGTACTCCGGAGCGCCGGGTGCCGGCGCCTCATACCGGATCGGCGCGGGCACCCGGTCGGAATCAATGACCAGCAGCACGAGGTCGTCGGCGTCGGCGTAGAACTGCTCCGCCACGCCACGGACCTGGTCGCGGAGCGAGCAGTGAATGAAGCCCTCCGCTTCGAGGGACACGCCGCGTGTCGACACGCGGTACTCACCCGCCGCCGCTGCGGTCAGCCAGTCGCCGCGATCAGCCAGGTGGTAGAGCTCCGCCACGTCGATGCGGCGGTTAGTCGAAGGTCGGCTTGCGGTCGCGGGTGCGCTTCAGCTCGAAGAACCCGTCGGCCTCGGCCACGAGCGCGAGGCCGTCCCAGAGCCGGCCCGCCGCCTCGCCCTTGGGGGCGGGCGTGATGACAGGCCCGAACAATGCCTTTCCGCGCACGCGCACGACCGGTGTACCCACGTCCAGCCCGACCTCGTCGAACGCCTCGTGGTGGGAGGCCTTGATGATCTCGTCGAACTCGGTGCTCGTGGCCGCGTCTGCGATGGATGCGGGCAGGCCGACCTCGGCGACCGCTTCCTTGAGCACGTCCGGGTCGCCGCGGCGCTCCGCATTGTGGAAGCGTGTCCCGATCGCAGTGTAGAGCGGTCCGAGGATCTCCGGCCCGCTGTGCTGCGCCGCCGCGGCGCATACTCGCACCGGTCCCCAGGCTCGGCCCATCCGCTCCAGGTACTCGGGGCTCAAGTCCTTGCCCTCGTGCTGGGTCAGGTTCAGGTACGCGAGCGACATGATGCGCCAGTCGGGGCGGACCGGGCGTACCTTCTCGACCTCGAGGATCCAGCGGGAGGTGATCCAGGCCCACGGGCACACCGGATCAAACCAGAATTGCACGTCTTCAGTCGCGTCCGGCTGTGTTGTCATGCCGCTGGCAACAGGCGCCCGCTCCGGCGTATTCCGGCCGCGTAGGCTACCGGTCAGCCTGTCCGGCGGCAATTGGCTCCAGAAACTCGAGCCGGTTGCCGTGCGGGTCATGGGCGTAGAAACGTCGCATGCCAGGGAGGTCGCTGTCGGGCGTCACCGGGTAGCCCGCGGCGGTCAGCCGGTCCGCCCACTCGTCGAGGCCGGTCACGAGGAGTCCCGGGTGCGCTTTGCGGGCAGGGCGGAAGTCGGCCTCGACGCCAAGGTGCAGCTCGACTCCGTGACCGCGAAACCAGCAGCCGCCCCGGCGGTCGAGCACGGGCGGCTTGTCGATCTCGTCAAGCCCCAGCACGCCGGAGTAGAAGCCGCGCAAGGCGTCCTCCGATCCCGCCGGGCAGGCCAGCTGCACGTGGTGAATCACGTCCGCACCTCCAGTTCTTGTCTTGACATCAAGATACATGAGGAACGGAGTCGGCCGCCCTCCGTAGTACGCGGCGAGCAGAGCTGACATGCCGGGCCCTGGGCTGCTCAGCGCGGCCAGACGACCGGGAAAAGCGGATGGTCCAGCTCGGCACCCGCTGGCAGTTCGCGGTCGAGCCCTTCGAACAATGGCGAGGTCGGCCAGCGGCGGGGCGCGTGCCGCGCGTCCGCGCCGAGGTAGCGAAGCGACAGCACCCGGCGCCGGGAGTCAAACGGGAATCCAGGTGCCCCGTGCACGGTCAGGAAGTCAAAGAAGATCGCGTCGCCCGGCGCGAGCTCGAACCGGCGGATGTCGTAGGCCTGCCTGTCTGCCTCGATGTCAGGCAGCTCGGCCAGGCTCCCCTCCGGGAACCAGCGCGCCTGTCCCGAGAGGAAGGTACGCGGAAGCAGCCACGGTCCGCGGTGCGATCGCGCGACGAGTTCCAGGCAGCCCGCCGCTGGCACCGGGTCGACGGGGATCCACGCGCTCACGCCGTGCCCATCGATGTTGTAGTACGGCTGATCCTGGTGCCAGGGTGTTCGCTGCCGGGTCCGGCCTTCCTTGACCAGCACGTGATCGTGGTAGAAGCGGACCCTCGGTGTCGCCAGTAGCGCGGCCGCGATCTGCGGTACGCGCGAGCGGCGGGCCAGCTGCTCGATCTCCGGGATCTCCTGCCAGCGGCAAAAGTCCTCGGTGAACAGGCCGGGGTCATGTGAACCGCTGGCAACCTGTGCCAGCGGGCCCGGGTTCGCGAGGACCTTTTCGATGGCGCTCGCCGCCGCCGCAACCTCGGCGGCATCCAGCGCCGCTCGGACGCACACCACGCCGTCGCGGCCGAAGCGTGCGGCGATGTCCGCGGACTCGGTGCTCCCAGCCATGTCCGGCACTCTAACCGGGCCTGGAGGCCACGATTGCCGGTCTGGCCTCCTGCTGTGATCGGATGGAGGCATGAAGGTACGCATCGGTATGAGCCTCGGCCCGCACGCCACGCCTGAAGGTCTTGCTACCGCGGTCGGCGCGCTGGAAGAAGCGGGTGTTGACTCCCTGTGGCTTAGCGAGGTCGTCTACGGCGACCTAGTCGAGCCGCTCATCGGCATGACGTACGCGCTGGCCCGGACGAGCCGCCTGAAGGTCGGCACCGGCGTGGCGGTGCTGCCAGGTCGCCATCCGGTCCTTGTCGCGAAGGAGCTGACCTCGCTCGCGGCGCTGGCGCCGCGCCGGGTGCTCCCGGTGTTCGGGCTGCGTCCGGCGCGCGGACCCGAGATCGCTGCGTTTCCGGTCGCTGGCAGCCGGGCCGCCGTGTTCGATGAGTCACTGGAACTGCTGCGGCTCCTGCTGACCGAGCCGAGCGTGACGTTCTCCGGACGGTTCTTCACAGTCACCGACGCCAGCGTTGGCCCGCTGCCGGTCAAGCCGCTCGACATCTGGCTCGGTGGCAGCGCCCCTGAGGGACTGCGCCGAGTGGGCCGCTTCGGCGACGGCTGGCTAGGAAGCTTCCTGACCCCGCCCGAGGCGGGCGCGGCGCGACACCAGATCGAGGACGCGGCCGCAGCGGCTGGGCGAGAGATCGAGCCCGACCACTACGGGATCAGCCTGGCATTCGGTGAAGTGACGCCGGAGTTCGCGCGGTCGGTCGAGCGGCGGCGGCCCGGCGTCGATCCGGCGACACTGTTGCCGCGCACGTGGGCGGCGCTCCGGGGCCGAATCGAGGCCTACATCGACGTCGGACTCAGCAAGTTCGTGGTCCGGCCTGCGAGTCCAGCCGCCGCTGGAGGCTTGCAGCGGTTGGTCAACGACTTCGTCACGGAAATGCTGCCGATGGAAAACTGACCTCGCGCGCCCGATTTCGGTAGCCCCACGCGGGCGCTACCCCAGCTGGTCGCGGCGGCGTGCCAGGGCGGCTGTCTCGGCGGTGTTGCCCGCCAGTTCGATGGCTTTGTCGTACGCCGCGCGCGACTCCTGAGTGCGGCCAAGTCGGCGCAGCAAGTCGGCGCGGGCGGCATGGAAGGCGTGATACCCGGCCAGCCGGTGCTCGAGCCGGTCGACGGCGGCCAGCGCCACCGCAGCGCCGTCAATCTCGGCGACCGCTACGGCCCGGTTGAGGGCGATGATCGGCGAGGGATCGAGGCGGACGAGCTGGTCGTACAGGGCGACGACCTGCGACCAGTCGGTGTCGCTTACGTCGGGCGCGGAGGTGTGCACAGCGTTGATCGCGGCAAGGATCTGGTAGCGGCCGGGAGCCACCCGGGTGGCTAGGCGTTCCCGCACCAGCCGGTGACCCTCGGCGATCAGCGCTGCGTCCCAGGTCCCACGGTCCTGCTCATCGAGGGTGACCAGTTCGCCGCTGGCCGAGACGCGGGCGGTACGCCGGGCCTCGATGAGCAGCATCAGCGCCAGCAGGCCGGTCACCTCACCGTTCTCCGGCATGAGAACACGGATCAGGCGAGTGAGCCGAATCGCCTCGGCGGTCAGGTCGCGGCGGACCGGATCGGTGTCGGGACTGGTGGACAAGTAGCCCTCGTTGAAGACGAGGAATAGGACGGTGAGCACACCCGTGACGCGTTCGGAGAGATCCTTCGCGGACGGTACCCGATAGGGGATGCGAGCCGCCTTGATCTTGGCCTTCGCGCGGGTGATCCGCTTCTCCATGGTGGTCTCCTGCACCAGGAACGCACGGGCGATCTCGGGCACGGTCAGGCCACCGACCATGCGCAGCGTCAGCGCCACGCGGGTCTCCATCGCGAGCGCCGGGTGACAGCAGGTGAAGATCAGCCGGAGTCGCTCGTCGTCGATATCGTCTCGACGGCCGGGCGGGTCGTCATAGGACAACAGCTGAGCCTCCCTCTGCTTGTCGCCGCGCTTGGCCTCGCGCCGGATCCGGTCAATGGCCTTGCGGCTGGCTGTGGTGGTCAGCCAGGCGCCGGGATTGGGAGGAGCACCGTCGGCCGGCCATCGCTCGACGGCGGTTGCGAACGCCTCGGCCGCGGCTTCTTCGGCGATGTCCAGATCACCGAAACGCTTGGTCAAGGTAGCGACCACCCGTGCCCACTCCTCGTGGTGCGCCTGAGTGATCGCCTCCCGCACGTCGAGCTTGATCACTGGAACGGCCGCACCTCGACCTTCCGGTTGCAGGCCTTTGACCCGGCCGCGGCGAGCTCAAGCGCGACGTCGAGGTCGGCGGCCTCGATAATCCAGAAGCCGGCCAGATACTCCTTCGACTCCAGGAAGGGCCCATCAGTGAAAATCGCCTCGTCGCCGCGATTGTCGATGACGGTGGCTGAGCTTGGCCCCGCCAGGCCACCGGCGAAGACCCAGTAACCCTCTGCAGTGAGCCGGTCGTTGAACGCGTCGATGGCCGCCTCTTCGTCTCTGGTGGCGAGCCCGGCCGTGTCATCGATTACGGAAACTAGGTACTGCATCTCGGATCATCTCCTGTGCTTCGGCAGCGCCCCTCGTGGCCGCCGCTCACCCCTGCTACGAACGCCTCTGCCCGGAACGGACAGCGCCCTCACGATTTTCTTTCGCTGCCTTGAGTACTGCGGCGCGGGCACTGGAGTTGTGGTTTTGCTCAGGAGCTCGCTCGTACGGACCAGGCCGAGGCCGAGATCTGGAAGGGGGCGGGCGGCAGGAGTTGCGCGCATCGGATCCGCAGGTCTTCGCGCGCTGCCTGGCTCAGCTGGCTGACGTACGCGCCGGCGGGTCCGACGCCGAGGGTGAACGGCTCCCACCAGTCGGTGAAGGTCGCGAACTCTACCTCGACAGTGAGGGTCCCCGGTTCGATGTGCTTGAGGCCGGCCGCGGCGCACAGGTCCTCGAGCTGGCCTTCGCGGGCGCCGGGACGCCCGGCCTCATCGGGCGCGCGTGGGTCGAGGTCGTGCACTGCCCGCCAGAACGGGGAGAGGGGACTGGTGCCTCCGGCGTGATCCCACACGCAGGCACAGACCACGCCGCCGGGGCGCGTGACTCGTGCCATCTCCGCGAGACCCGTGACCGGATTGGTCATGAAGTGCACCACCAGCTGGGCCAGGGCGGCGTCGAATACGCGGTCGGCAAACGGAAGCTGCTCGGCAATTCCGCGCTGCACGGCGATGTCAGGAAAGCGGTCGTGGATCGCCGCGACGAAGGAGCGAGACGGATCGACTGCCGAAACACCACGGCTCCCGAGCCGCTGCACGAGCTGCGCGGTCAGGGCTCCTGGTCCGCACCCGACGTCCAGCACTCGCTGACCGTCGCGCACGCCGGCCAGCTGAACGAACTGCACGGCAAGCGGATCGGAGAATCGACCCATGAATCGGGCGTAAGAATGCGCGGCGACCTCAAATATCATCACGCCAGGGTAAGCGGTACCCGACATGCAGGCTGTCGGCGTCTTGTGCGGACGCTGCGCCAACCCAGTCCGAGCGAGCTGGCGCCGGTGCCAGCGAACCAGGCGGACTACACGTCATGCCGCCGCCGGATGCGCGACGTCAGCTGGCAGCGTGCGCGCGCGCGTAGGCATCGAGTCGCTTCAGTTCGTCTGCGTAGATGCCGCGCAGCACTCTCGGCGCGAACATCCGCTCGAACACGCCGCCAATGCCCCGCGCGCCATCCCAGGCTGTCGAGATCCGGACCAGCGACGCGGCGCCCTGCGGAACGACCGTGAACGTGGTGACGGCGGTCGAGCCCAGGTCGGACTCGGTGAGGACCCGGCCCGGTTCCGGCTCGGCGACTTGCATCCGGTACTGCCGAGTGCGCCCGCCGGCCGTCATCCGGTACGTCGCGACCGTGCCGGCCCCGACGCCGCCGGACTCGACCTGGAAGTCCGAGAACGCTGGCGGCAGGAAGTGCGGATGATGGTCGCGCATGTCGGCGAGATAGCCGTAGACCGTGTCGGCAGGCGCCTGCACGGTTGCCTCCGTTGACACCACATTTCTGGCCATGCAGACCTGTCTATCAGAACGGCTGTGGCGTGCCGCGGGACGTGTGCCCGATTATGGGTGCAGCTGCGGCCGACGGTCCGACCAGGGTGCCGCCTGCTCGAGCTGCGCTGCCACCTTGACGAGCAGATCCTCGCGGCCGTAGGCGGCGACGAGTTGCACGCCGACCGGCAGGCCAGCGGGCGTCCGGTGCAGCGGCAGGCTGATGGCCGGCTGGCCGGTCATATTGAACTGCGCCGTATACGGGATGAAGCTGACCACTCTGGGGCCCTCCCCTTGTGCTCCGTCGGCGGTGAACCAGCCGAGTTCTGGTGGCGGCGCGCCCACGGTAGGCGTGACGAGCAGGTCGTAATCGGTCCACCACGAGGCCATTCGCCTGGCCCAGATTCCCAGCCATGCCCGGCTCTGGAGGTAGCTGACCACATCCAGGGTTCGGCCGGCCGCCCGGTAGGCGGCGTTGCGCGGCTCGATCTCGTCATCCGCGATCGGCCGGCCCAGAGCGGTCTCGAATGCGCGCATCGTCGTCTCGGTGTCGGCGGCGACGATCCGAGTGAAGTGCTGGATGAACTCCGGGTCGAACATCGCGTCCGGTGCCGACGATTCGAGGCCATGGCCGAGCGATTCAAGGAGCCGCCCCGCGCGCGCGACCGCGGCCCGGCACTCAGGATGGTCGAGGTAACCCTCGCCGGCGGGCCGATCGATGAGCCCGATGCGCAGCCGGCCAGGGTCCGCGCCGACCTCGCGGGTCAGCGGACCGGGCCACGGCGGCGCGTAGTAGGGCTCGCCGGGCACCGGGCCACTGATCGCATCGAGGATGCCTGCGGCGTCCCTGACGCTCCGGGTCAGGGCGGCGTCGATAGTCGCGCCCGCCCAGCCTTCCGCGACCATCGGACCCTGACTTACTCTGCCCCGGGTTGGCTTGAGCCCGACGAGGCCACATTCGCTCGCGGGGATCCGTATCGATCCGCCGCCATCGTTGGCGTGTGCGATCGCCACCATCCCGCTGGCCACCGCTGCCGCCGAGCCGCCAGAAGAGCCGCCGGTCGAGTGACCGGTGTGCCAGGGGTTGCGTGCAGGCGGGAAGCTGCGCGCCTCCGTCGTCACGGTGGTGCCCAGTTCCGGCACGTTGGTGCGGCCCAGATGGACGAACCCAGCGGCGTGGAACTTTTCCGCAAGGTATGACGTCACCGGCCAGGCGAGGTCGCGCAGTGGCCCGAGGCCGAACGCAGTCGCCTCGCCAGCCACCATGCAGCCAATGTCCTTGTACAGCATCGGCACGCCGCGGAACGGACCGTCAGGCAGATTGCCGGCTGCCTCGCTGTGCGCTTCGTCGAACCGCGTGCGCAGCACCGCGTCCAGTCGCGGATTCAGGGCCTCAATCCGGACGATGGCCGCCTCGACGAGATCCGTGGGGGTCAGCTCGCCCCGGCGGACGAGCTCAGCCTGCGCGGTTGCATCCAGCCATGTCGGGTCCGTCGGTTCAGCCATGTCTGGGACCGTACCGCCGTCCGTGCGCAGAAGCTATGCAAGTGGCTGGTGAATCGTCGTGCCGGGCCTGTGGTCATTTAGGGGGTTCTGGTGAGACCGTTGTGTCAGACGCGCGAAGGGATACTGATATGAACATGCGCTTCCAGACGCTTTCTGGCCCTGGCGTTCGTGGTCGGTTCGACACTGTGCTGGACCAGCTCGTCGGGCCGTGGTGGATGTTCCTCGTCACCGGGATAGCGTGGCTGGTTATCGCTCTCATCGTGTTGCGGTTCCGGCTGGCCTCGGTGGTCGCCGTGGGCGTGCTCATGGGCGTGGTGTTCTTGGCTGGCTGGGTCAGTGAGATTCTCATCGCGTCGATGCGTGCGCGGTGGCGCTGGGTGCACGTGCTGATGGCCATCGTGTTCCTGTTCGCGGCGTGCTGGTCGTTCGCGAGCCCGTTCGGCGCGTTCTGGGCGCTGGCCACGATCTTCGGGTTGCTGCTCATCTTCCGTGGCAGTCTCGACCTGGTCACCTCGATCTCGTCGCGGGAAACCAACCCGGCCTGGTGGCTGGGCCTGACCGCGGGCGTGCTCGAGATTCTGCTTGGCTTCTGGGTATCCCAGCAGGAGTTCCCCGCGCAGGCACTGCTCCTCCTGCTGTGGGTCGGGTTCTTCGCGGTGTTCCGCGGCTTCTCCGACATCCTGCTGGCATTCGAGGTGCGGAGCGCTGAGCGCAGGTAGCACTCAGGGCCACGTCATGATCGCGGCACCCGGTCGGCGCGCCAGCAGTGCGAGCGCATCGGCACGTCGAGTTCGGTCGCGCCGGGGAACTGCTCGGCGAGCGCGGCTGTCGCGCGCGCCCGCCCGGCCGCCCGCGCATCGTCGCTGGCGGAGATGACGCGGCTGTAGGTTGTCAGCCATTCGACCAGGTCAGGGATCGACATGCGGCGCGTGAATGAGAACGTGTGCGTCTCGATATCGCGGAACAAGCCGGGCTCGGGCAGCGTGATCTGGCGACCGCGCGGCCTTGCCAGGTCCGCCTCCTCCGGCTGGCGGGCGAAGTCGGCGGCACCGGTGTTGAACCACTCGCCCGCCCGCAGCCAGGATGTCCGCTCCCGGCCGGTCCAGATGACGCCGAACCGGCCACCGTCGCGCAGCACCCTGGCGATTTCCGGCACAGCCAGGTCCGGGTTCATCCAGTGCCACGCCGAGGACACCAGGACCGCGTCGGCGCTCGCGTCCGGCAGCGGGACCGCCTCGCCGCGACCCGCCAGCACCACGACGCCGGGGGAGCGGTCCGCCAGTACGGCGCGCATCCGGGCATCCGGTTCGACCGCGATCACGTGGTCCACGACGGCAGCGACCGCGCGACTCAGCAGACCGGTTCCGGCGCCGAGATCGACGACAACGTCGGCGCGGTCCGGCAGCAGCCAGCTGACCGCGTCCGGAGCTGGGCCCGGCCGGAGCCTGTCGTAGTCGTCGGCGATCGCGCCGAAAGACATAGAGCGCTCCGCACGACTGGTCACCCTCGCCACGCTAACGTGCGTGCTCTCGCCTGCCCGCACCCGGAGCAGCCGGAAACCTATAGTCGTCAGAGCCGGGCCACCAGATGTCCGGCTGACGACAGGGAGGTCCGGTGCCTGAGTCGATGAGGGGCGGCCTGCGGGCGGCGCTGAGTGCCGGGCCTATGATCCTCGCGCCGGGCGGGTACGACGCCCTGACCGCGCGGCTGATCGCCCAGCACGGATTCTCGGCCGTCTACATGACGGGGGCGGGCACGTCGGTGGCGTACGGTTACCCCGACTACGGGCTGCTGACCATGACCGAGATGGTCGACAACGCGGCCCGGATGACCGCGGCGGTCGACATCCCGGTGATCGCCGACGCAGACACGGGCTACGGCAACGAGCTGAACGTGGTACGCACCGTGCGGGCTTACGCACGAGCAGGCGTCGGGGCGATCCACATCGAGGACCAGACGTTCCCGAAGCGGTGCGGTCACCTGGCGGGTAAGGAGATCGTCGACCGCGCCTCGTGGCTGCGCAAGATCCGCGCCGCGGTCGAGTCCCGGCCAGACCCGGCCATGCTGATCATCGCCAGGACGGATGCGCGCGCGGTGGCTGGCCTGGATGAGGCGATCGAGCGAGCCAACGCGGCGCTGGCAGTCGGCGCGGATGCTGCCTTCGTCGAGGCGCCGCAAACCGCCGAGGAGATCGCGGCCATTCCGGCAGCAGTGCGGGGTCCGTGCCTGTTCAACTTCGTCTCGGGCGGCCGTTCACCGGCGGTGAGCATCGGCAACCTGGAGGGCTGGGGCTACCGGATCGCGATCTTCCCCAGCCTGCTTCTCGGCGCGGCGGTTGCCGCTTGCGAGGCGGTCTTGTCGTCGCTCGCACAGACACTCGAGGCCCCGGCCGATGGCCACGTCCGCGTCGTCTCTGACGGCCCGGCCGCGCTGTTCCAGCGGGTCGGCGCTGACGAATGGGATCGGCTGCGCGAGCGCTACGAGCAGGTTTCTGACCGCGCTAGCGGCTGACGGGTTCCGCGCCCGTCGGTGTGACGGCGACCGAACGGAAGCTGACGAGCAGCCGGTCGAGCATGTCCACCTGGCGCTGCGGAGTAACCCGGTCCGGATACAGCACGCGTTCTGCGCTGAGGCCGTCAATGAGCACTACGAGCTGGTGCGTGGCCAGCGCGGGATCACAGCCGTCGGCCAGCTCACCCAGAGCGGCCGCGTCGACCAGGTGGCCGTGCAGGCGTCGGCAAAATCGCTCGAACTCCGAGTGCTGCAACTCCCGGAGCCGCGGGTTGCCGAGCGCCCGCCCCCAGAAGCTAATCTCGATCTGGGCCTCCAGATCACGCCGCTCGTCGAGCGGGAGCGCTTCGAGCATCACCACGCGCAGCGCCGCCAGCCCGGTGAGCCCCGCCGACGCGGCGGACATCCGCGTGCCGACCCTGCGGTGGGACAGCAGTAGCGCCGAGCCGAGGATGTCTTCCTTGTCGTCGAAGTAGTGGCCGAGAATGCCGGCCGAGCAGTTGGCTTCCTTGGCGATGGCCCGGATGGTCGCGCCCTCGATGCCGTCCCTGGCGATGACCCGCCAGGTGGCGGACAGAATCTGGTCCCGCCGCTCATCCCAGTCAACGATCTTCGGCATCGTGCTCCCGCTAGCTCCAGTGGCCGGCAACTGGTACCCGAGGACTACATCCTAGGTCTGTTTTTTTATCGGACGTCCGTCTAACATCCCATCATGGACGCCAACGCCGAGCTGCGCGCGGCGAGCGAGCAACTTGTCCGGTACGGCGCCCGGCTCGTGACGGACGGCCTTGCTGTCGGTGCCGCGGGCAACCTGAGCGTGCGGGTCGGCGACCTGATCGTCATCACGCCGTCGGGGATCGGCTACGACGAGCTGACGACGTCCGAGATGTGCGTCGTGACGCTGACCGGTGACGAGGTCGAGGCTCTGGAGACGCCGTCGACCGAGCTGCCCATGCACCTGGCCGTGTACGCGGCGACTGACGCGCGCGCTGTCGTGCACACGCACTCCGCTGAGGTCGTGGCGCTGTCGGCGACCTGCACCGAGCTGCCGGCCATTCACTACGCCATTACCAGCCTCGGCGGCCCAGTGCGGGTCGCGAGCTACGTCAGGTTCGGCTCCGCGGGACTGGCCGAGGCGGCCGTGGCCGCGCTCGCCGAGCGGCAGGCGGCCATCCTGCAGAACCACGGCGCTCTTTGCTACGGCGCGACCCTGCGCGCCGCCTACGACCGGGCGCTGCTACTCGAGTGGCTGGCCGGGGTGTACCGGCTCGCCCGAGCGCACGGCGAACCGCGCATCCTGTCACAGGCCGAGCTCGACGAGGTGACCGCCGAGGCCCGGCTGCGCAGGTATGGGCAACGGCGGGGCCAATGACCGTCGTTCCCTCCCTCGGACGGGTCGCGGTGATCGGCCCGCCCATTCTGGACGTGCTCGGCCGTCCGGTGGAGACGATCCCGCCCGGCCAGGGGAGCGTCCGGCTGGCAGAGATCCGGGCTACGGCGGCCGGAACGGCCGTCGATCTGGCCAAGCTCGGCGCATCGGTAACGACGTTCGGCGCGATCGGCACCGACCTGCTCGGGGACATCGTGCTGGCGGCGATGAGCGGCCATGGCGTCGACACGTCCGGCGTCGTGCGCACGGTCGGTGCGCAGACGTCGGCCACGATCCTGCCGATCCGAGCTAACGGCGAGCGGCCCGCTCTGCACGTGCCGGGTGCGACGAGGCTGTTCTCACCGGCGGACCTCGACCGGGCCCGGCTGCGCGAGTTTGACGCGGTGCTGCTCGGAGGGCCGGACGCGCTCGCCGGATTTGCCGCGGATGACCTCGCGGGGCTGGTCGCGGCGGCGCGCGGGGCAGGCGCGCTGGTCGCCGTCGACGTGCTGCATCCCGCGCCCGACCTGACCCGGATCGGCGGCGCGCTGGCGGGTGCCGACTGGTTCTGCCCGAACTACGAGCAACTGCTTTCGCTGACCAGCCGCGGCGACGTGGACCACGCCGTCGCGGACGTGCTGGCGCTCGGCACCGGCGGCGTCGCGGTGACACTCGGCCCCGATGGCTGCCTCGTGACCGACGGCGGGTCGGCGGGCGCGCTTGTGCATGTTCCGGTCATCGCCGCCGACGTGGTGGACACCACCGGTTGCGGAGATGGGTTCACGGCCGGACTCATCGCCGGATTGCTGCTCGGCTGTGAGCCGGTCGACGCCGCGTCGCTCGGCGTGGCGTGCGGATCGCTTCTAGCTACTGCGCTCGGCTCGGACGCGGGCCTGACCGACCTTGATCAGGCCGTCGCGCGATTGCGGTCCGCGAACGTAGCGGTGGCCGAGCGGATCGACGCCCGCTGTCATCAGATCGCCGAAGGGACCCCACTGGCATGACAGATCAGCTTCTGCTGGGTTGCGACCACCGGCCGCGCACCGCGGATACCGCGCTGCGCCAGCGCGCAGCCGCGGTGATCCCGGGCGGCATGTACGGACATCAGTCCGCCGGGCCGTTGCCGCCTGAGTACCCCCAGTTCCTCCGCGCCGGGCTCGGCGCACGGATCTGGGATGTGGACGGCAACGAGTACGTGGACCTCATGTGCAGCTACGGCCCGATTGTGCTTGGCCACCTGCACCCTGCGGTGGAGGCGGCGGCGCGCGAGCAGGCGGCGCTGGCGGACTGCCAGAACGGACCCGGTGCCGTCATGGTCGAGCTCGCCGAGGTGCTGGTCGGCACCGTTCGGCATGCTGACTGGGCGATGTTCGCCAAGAACGGCACCGACGCGACAACGATGTGCTGCACGATCGCTCGCGCGCACACGGGTCGGCCGCGGATCCTGGTCGCCCGCGGGGCTTACCACGGCGCCGCGCCGTGGTGCACGCCGCGCCCGGCGGGGGTGACACCCCAGGACCGCGCCAACGTCGGCTTCTACACCTACAACGATCTCGAGTCGCTGCGCGCCGCGGTGGCAACGGCGGGGAACGAGCTGGCCGGCGTCCTGGTCAGTCCGTTCAAGCACGACGCCGGCTTCGACCAGGAGCCGGTCGATCCGAAGTTCGCGCGAGGGCTGCGGGCACTGTGTACGCGGGCGGGTGCCGCACTGATCCTGGACGACGTGCGCTGCGGATTCCGGTTGCACATGGGCTCGAGCTGGGAGCCGGTCGGGGTGCTTCCCGACTTGTCGGCGTGGAGCAAGGCGATCGCCAACGGCCATCCACTGGCGGCGGTGCTCGGCTCAGGGACGTTCAGGGACGCCGCCGCGAGCATCTTCGTCACCGGGTCTTTCTGGTTTTCTTCGACTGCGATGGCGGCGTCCATCGCCACGATCCGGGCACTGCGCGAGCAGAACGCCGTTGCAGCGATGGAACAGGCGGGGACCGCGCTGCGCGCCGCAATCCTGGCGCAGGCCGCGGCGCGCGGGCTGCAGATCCGGTACACCGGACCTGCCGCGATGCCGTACCTGACCTTCGTCGGCGACCGGAACCACGAGCTGGCCGCGGTGTTTGCCGGAGCGGCGGTGCGGGCGGGCGTATACCTGCACCCGCGGCACAACTGGTTCGTCTCCGCGGCGCTGACCGATAGCGATATCGAGAAGGCGCTCGTGGGGACCGCCGCGGGCTTCGCCGCGGTCTCGGCGCGGCTGGCCAGTCACGATGAGTCGGCCGATCGCAGCGACGAACAGGGCACGAGTAGCGCCACGACACAAGAGAGCGGAACCCGCACATGAGCGCTGAGGACTCAGCCGGAGCCGTCCGCGCTGGCCGGGCTGCTCGGCGCGTTCACGCTGGTCGGGTTCGAGCTGGCCGCGGACATGTCCGAGGACGCGGTCAACCCGGTCCGTAGCGTGCCGCGCGGCGTGCTCTGGGCGGTCGGCGGTGCTTGGCATGATCGCGCTGATCGGATTCACCATCGCGATCCCCGACCTCAAGACCGTCGAGTCGTCGTCGCTGCCGCTGCTCGCGATCGCCGGTTACTGGCTGCCGTCCTGGCTGGTCAAGGTGTTCGTCGCGTTCGTCATCTTCTCGATGTTCGCGATCCTGGTTGTCGGGGCTGGCGCACAGGCGCGGCTGGCCTACTCGCTGTCGCGCGACAACATGCTGCCGTTCTCCGGCTCGCTGCGCCGGGTCAACCCGCGCACCCAGACACCCATCGTGGCGCTGCTGGTGTTCGCCGTCGTCGACGTCGCCGTGACGTGGTACGGCTACCTGCAGGCCAGCGCGTTCGCGACGCTGGTCGGCGCGACGGCGATCATCCCGTACATCATCTACTTCCTCATCACGGCGGGTTACGCGTACAAACGGCGCACGCTCGATTCGATCCCCGGCGCGTTCTCGCTCGGCCGGTGGGCCTGGCCGGTGATCATTTTCGTGCTGCTTTATAGCGCGCTGATTATCTTCGTGCTGTCGGTACCCGGGCCATTCCACGCTGCCGACAAGGTAGTGGGGTACGGAGCCGGGGTCGCCGCGGTCTGGTACTTCGCCGTGCTGCTGTGGCGGCTTCGGCGCGGTACGGCCGGGGTGAAGCCGGTCGAGGAACTGGTCGACTGACAGCTGCGACGGGGACATGGGCTGGCCGGGCGGTATCCGGCGTGCTCTGCGATACCACGCGCACGCCGCGGAAGAATACGGCGCAGCAGACCGCGGCGGCGATCATCGCCACCCCGGCGCCGAGCGCGGCGGTGTCGAGACCGTGCGTGAAGGCAGCCCTGGCTGCTGCGGCGAGGCCGGCCCCGAGCCGGTTCGGCAGTGCGCCCGCCGCGCCCAGGGCACCGCCGAGCGTCGACTGGGCCGTGCCGAGCAGCCCCGGCGGCAGGTGCGCGGGTGCGGTGGCGGCGAGGTCGGACCGGTAGATGGCAACCCCGATGCTGCCGAGCACTGCCATGCCTAGCGCCCCGCCGAACTCTGACGATGTCTCGACGACCGCCGCGGCGGCACCCGCCCGTTCTGGCGCGACGGCGCCCATGATCAGCTCGCTGCCGATGTTCATGGCGGCGACGGCGCCGCCGGCGTATCCGCTCGCGCCGATCAGCACGAGCCACAGCGGCGAGCCGGCCTGGACGTGGGCCAGCACGCCATAGCCTGCCGCCGCGAGCAGCAGGCTGCCCGCGGCGACGAAGCCGCGGTCCACTCGCTGCACCAGTATCTGCGCGACAGGGACCGCCGTTGCCGTGCCAGCCATGGGCACCATTGACCACAGCGCCGCGGCGAGTGGGCTCATACTGCGGACCGACTGCAAATACTGCGTAGCGAAGATCGCGAAGCCGACCACCGCGAACATCGCCATCATGCTCAGCACGACGGCGCCGGAGAAGCCTCGGCTGCGGAACAGGCTCAGGTCGATCATCGGCGCGGGGCTGCGCTTCTGCCGCCAGACGAAAGCCAGGCCCACGAGCGCGCCCGCCGCGATACAGCCGATCCGCACCAGGTCCGCGCCGGCCGCGGAGATTTCCTGCATGCCGTAGATGACGGGCAGCACCGCGCCGAGCGAGAGCGCTGAGCCAAGCAGGTCGAAGCGGCCGGAGCGCGCCGCACGAAACTCGGGCACCAGCGCGGGACCGAGCGTGACCAGCGCGACCATGAACGGGACGTTAATGAGGAAGACCGAGCCCCACCAAAAGTGGTCGAGCAGCAGGCCGCTCAGCACCGGCCCGAGCGCGACGCCGCTCATCGTGGCCGCGGTCCAGATGGCGATCGCGACCCGGCGCTGCTTTTCGTCGTGGAACATGTTCCGGATGAGCGCGAGGGTCGAGGGCATCAAGGTGGCCCCGGCGACGCCCTGCACGGCGCGTGCGGCGATGAGGTCGGCTGCGGACTGCGAGTAGGCCGCGCCGAGCGAGGCGAGGCTGAACGCCGCGGCGCCGATGAGCAGCAGCCGGCGCCGGCCGATCCGGTCGCCGAGCGAGCCCATGGTGATCAGCAGGCCTGCCAGCACGAAGCCATAGACATCGAAGATCCACAGCTGCTGTGCGCTGGTTGGCTGCAGATCCCTGCTGATGAACGGAACGGCGAAGTACAGCACGGAGACATCCATCGACACCAGCAGGAGCGGCAGCAGCAGTACCGCCAGGCCGGCCCACTCCCGGCCGGCAGCCCGGTCGTCTGGCGCTTGGTCACTGGTCATGAGACGCCCTCTCTGTCGGCTCGGCGGGTCCCGGCCGACCGGGACCTCTGGTGGAACTGTACGCCCGTCTCAGACAATTGTGCAAGACGTTTGTTTGAGACAGACGGTATGCTGCCACCATGGGAAACCGGGAGGACCTGCTGGCCGGTGCGAAGCGCTGCCTGCTGGAGAAGGGTTATGCGCGGACGACCGCGAGGGATATCGCGACAGCGTCCGGGGTGAGCCTGGCGGCCATCGGTTACCACTTCGGCTCGAAGGAAGCGCTGATGAACCAGGCGGTCTTCGAGTCTGTCGGCGAGTGGGCGGAGGAACTGCAGCAGGTGCTCACCGCCCAGGGCGGTGCAGCCGCGTCAGCGCTGCAGCGTTTCGAGCTGATCATGCAGCAGACCCTGCAGGCGTTCGCGGGACCAGGCCGCGGGCTGTGGCTGGCGCAGCTGGAGCTGGTCCCGCTGGCGCAGCAGAACCAGGAACTGCACGCCTTCCTGGCTAGCATCCAGGGCTTCGCGGCGGGTGGCCTCGCTGAGCTCTTCCTCGGTATCGACGCCGAGCACGACCCGACGTCAGCCAGGTCAGCGGGCGCGGTGCTGCACGCGTTCTTCATCGGCCTGATGGCGAAGTACTACCTCGACCCCGACGGCGCGCCGTCCGCGCGCGAGCTGGCAGCCGGGATGCGGATCGTCGCCGAGCGCATGCTGGCGCCCGATCTCGGACCAGGCTCAGGGTCCAATTGACTCGGACTGCTCCGCGCTACGCCGCTCAGCTCAGTCGCTGCAGCAGATGCTCGCCAACCCGGATCGCGTTGGCCATGACGGTCAGCGCAGGATTAACCGCGCCGATACTCGGCATGAAGCTCGCGTCCACCACGTAGAGGTTGTCCAGCTCGTGCGCCTTGCAGTCGGCGTCGAGCACCGATGTCGCGGGATCGGTGCCGAACTTGCAGGTCCCCGCCTGATGCGCGACACCAGCGATGGGGATGCTCATGTGCATGTAGAAGTTCTTGTCCAGCACGTGGTGGGCGGCGATGCCGATGTGGTTCATGATCGTGCGAAGCTCGCTGTACAGCCCGTCAGCTTCGGCGGCATTGCTGGGCCGGTACGCCAGGTGGACGTGCCCATCTGAGTCTACGGTCACCCGGTTGTCAGGCTTCGGCACGTCCTCGGTGGTCAGCCAGAAGTCCACCGCGTGCCTGGCGACCTCGTCCAGGCTGAGCCGCGGCGCGAGCATGGTCAACTTGGGCTCTTCGCCCTTCATCGCGGCCGCGTTCGACTTGCCGACCATCTGGATGTTGCCGAGCGGCCAGGGCCGATCATCGCCGGCGAAGTAGAAGTCATTGAGCCCCACCGTCTTCTGGAACACGGTGTCGTTCGGATCTTTGTCTAGTGCCACGACCGCGTTGCTGTTGTGGAACATGTAGTTGCGGCCGACCAGCCCTGAGCCGTTGGCGAGGCCATCGGGATGGTGCTCGGAGGCCGAACTCAGCAAGATGCGGGCGCTGTTCGCCGCACCAGCCGATACCACGACGACATCGCCGGCATACGTCTCGGTCTTTCCGCCGCGGGATACGACCACCCCGGTAACCGATCGGCCCGTCGGGTCGGTTTCCAGCCGCTGCACCTCCGCGTTGACGAGCAGGGTGACGTTGTCGAGGCCCAGCACCGGCCGGACGGCGATTGTCTCGGCGTCCGACTTGGCGTGCACCAGGCAGGGGTATCCGTCACAGGTATTGCACCGGATGCACGTGCTCGCCGGGCGGTGGGCCTCGTTGAGCAGAATCCCGCAGGGCGCATGGAACGGGCGATATCCGGCTGCGCTCAGTGAGTCTGAGATCTGCTGTATCCGCGGTTCGTGGCTGACGGCGGGCCACGGGTACTGCCGAGACCAGTGTCCCTCGGTGGGATCCTCACCGTGCGTGCCGTGCACCTGATACAGCCACTCGGCCTTGGTGTACCACGACTCGAATTCGTCGTAGCCGATCGGCCACGCCGGCGACGGGCCGTCCACGTGCTGGATCTGACCGAAGTCGGCCGGCCGCAGCCGGTACAGCGCCGCGCCGTACATCTTGGTCGCCCCACCGACGAAGTAGTGCACCTGTGGCTGAAACGGCGTGCCGTCGCTGTCGTACCACGTGTCCGCCGAGATGTACCGACCGTCGACGAAGACCTGGTCGGGATCCCAGTTCGCCATCTCCCTCGGCAGGAAGTCGCCGCGTTCCAGCAGGAGGGCGCGCTTACCGCCATTCGCCAGCACGTTGGCTATGGTGCCGCCGCCTGCTCCAGTCCCGACGATGACGACGTCGTAATGCTCAGGCATGCCTCGATGATGTCAGGCCTGCGAGTGGCGCGGTGCGGCGACCGGGATCGGCCGCGCCGGATCGGGCCGGGGGTGCACGGTCGCGGGCGAGGGTCGGCGATGCGCGACCAGCAGGGACAGCAGGCCCATCGCGGCCGCCACCGCGGCGCTCGCCCCGAAGATCACTGGCAGCCGGACTCCGGCACCGGTCAGCGGGCCGACGCCAAACGCCGCCACGCCATAGCCGAGCTGGTAAGCCGCGATGACGCCGCCCGCGACCTTGGTCCGGCTGCCGGTGAGCTTCTCCTGGCCCAAACTGATCGTCAGCGGCAGCAAGGCGGAGCAGCCCAGCCCGGCCAGGCAGAAGGCGGCCACCGCCGCCGCCGGGGCGTCGTGCGGCAAGACCGCGATGAACACGAAGGCGCCGGCCAGAACGAACGGCAGGATGTGATAGGCGGCGCGGCTCGGCAGCCAGCGCTGCAGCGCTGCGACCAGCACTCGCCCTGCCGTCACCAGTGCCCAGAACCCGGTGAGGGCCAGCGACGCCGTCGACGCGCCGATGCCGAGCGACGTGACGTCCAGTTGCGACCAGTTGCCGTTCATCGTCTCGCAGAACCCGTACAGCAGGGCGAAGGCCGCAAACAATCCGAGGCCGCGCGGCAGCAGTGACGTCGCCAGGCGTGGCCGCGCTCGCCGGGTCAGCTCGCGGTCTGGCTGCCGCGCGGTCGCCGGCGCTGACCCGCCCGCGTCGAGCGGTAGCCGGAGGCTGACCGCGAGGAGGCCCACCAGCAGGCAAGCGGCCGTGACGGGCAGGCCGACCCAGAATCCGAGGCCAGCAAATGCCGCGACGAAGACGGGCGCGAGCGCTGTCCCCAGCCCGAGCAGCGCGTTGAGGACCAGCACGGCGCGGTCGGCTGTGCGCGGATGGAAGGCGGCCGTGAGGGTGTTGATCGACGGCACGGTCAGGCCGAAGCCGCAGCCCAGGCACGCGGTGGCGGCAAGCAGCAGGCCGTACGCCAGGCCGTGGTGCCGGACCACGAGCCAGCTCAGGATCAGCAGCAGCATCGCCGCCAGACCGGCTGCCAGGCCGGCCAGGTACACGCTCTTCTCCCGGACCCGGCTGGCGAGGCCGGGAACCAGCAGCCCGGCGCCGAGCAAGGACGCGAGCACGGCCGTGACCACCTGCGGCGCGAACATCGCCCCGTACTCGCTGCGGGACAAGTTGTAGTCGCTGCTCCTGGTGAAGATCGTGCTGGCTGCCGGAAAGGTGACGAGCACGATGCCCTGCACCAGGCCAGCCACCTGAACGGTCGCGCTCTCAGCCCGGCCCGGCACGCGCCGCTCCCTGGTGTCGCAGGACACACTCCACGGCGGAGTCGCCGCTGCCATGAATTCTCGCTGGTGCGCGGATGACCATCTGACCGGCACCGGCTCCAGCGGGCCGCAGCTATTGTGGGGCCGATGCGGATCGCTACCTGGAACGTCAATTCGGTCAAGCAGCGGGTGCCCCGGCTGCTGCCGTGGCTCGACGAGCGGCTACCAGACGTGGTGTGCCTGCAGGAGACCAAGCTCGGCGACGACGCGTTCGTTGACCTGCTGGGCAAGGATCTGGACGGCCGCGGTTACCGGATCGCGGTGCACGGCGAACCTCGGTGGAACGGCGTGGCCATCTTGTCCCGAGTGGGCCTGGACGACGTGACTCGCGGCCTGCCGGGCGCGCCAGGCTTCCCCGAGCCGGAGGCGCGCGCCATCACGGCCACGTGTGGTGGCATCCGCGTGGTCTCGGTGTACGTGCCGAACGGCCGCGAGCCCGGCTCGGAGCACTACCGCTACAAGCTGACCTGGCTGGCCGCGCTGGAGCAGGCAGTCCGCAAGGCGCCCGATGCCACGATCGTGTGCGGCGACATGAACATCGCACCGACGGATGCGGACGTATTCGACCCGGCGGCCTACGTCGGCCAGACTCATGTCACTGAGCCTGAGCGCGCCGCACTTGCCAGCCTCCAGGAGACTGGGCTGCACGACGTGGTCCGGGATCACTGGCCGGACCGCCGTGTGTTTACCTACTGGGACTATCGCGCTGGGATGTTCCACCAGGACCTCGGCATGCGCATCGACCTGGTGCTCGCCACCGCAGGCGTGGCGGGCCGGGTCAAAGCCGCGTGGGTGGACCGGAAGGCGCGCAAGGGCACCGGGCCAAGCGACCACGCGCCGGTGATCATCGACCTGGACGAGGCACCGGACGGCGACATCGGCCCTGTCGTGCCGCCGCCGTCCGCACCGGGTGCCAAGAAGAGGTCCTTCAAGCTGCCGCAGTCCCGCTGACCGGTATGTTCGGCTCGTGACTACCGCGGAGCCACCCGAGGCAGCTCAGCCCGCATCGGCCGGTCTCGAGCCGGAACCGCCCGCATTCCGGCAGCAGCGGTTCACGCCGCCGCCGGGCGCGACTGACCTGCTACTGGTGCGGCATGGCCAGTCCGCGCCCTACGTCGAGGGAACGCTGTTCGCCCTCATCGACGGACAGGGCGATCCGCCGCTGTCGGCCGAGGGCGAACTTCAGGCGGAGCTGCTCGGTGCGCGCCTGGCCACCGCCGGGATCGCCGCCATCTACGTGTCGACCATGCGCCGCACCGCGCAGACTGCCGCGCCGCTCGCCGACCGGCTCGGCCTGACGCCGGTCGTCGAGGCCAGGCTTCGCGAGGTACACCTCGGCGACTGGGAAGGCGGCGTGTTCAGGAAGAACGTCGCTGAGGGTCATCCAGTCGCGCTGCGGATGGCGGCCGAGGAACGCTGGGACGTCATCCCCGGCGCCGAGCCCGCCGACGCATTCACCGGCCGGGTCAGGGCCGCGATCGAGCGGATCGCGGCCGCCCACCCTGGCGAGCGCGTCGCGGCGGTCACCCACGGCGGGGTGATCGGCCAGGCGCTCGCCCTGGCCGCGGCGTCGCGACCGTTTGCCTTCACCGGCGCCGAGAACACCTCCATATCGAGACTGGTGATCACGCCCGAGCGGTGGATCGTGCGGGGCTACAACGACACCGCGCACCTCGACGGCCAGGCCTGACAGGCCAGCAGAGAGCGCCGTCACCACCCCGGCCGCGCGGATGGCCGCGGCGGCGACGGGGCAGACACGGTGGCCGTCGGCGGGAGAGCATGGGGGAGTCTTGCCCGCTTGCCGAAGGGACTTGGTCATGATCGAGCCGTATCAAGCCGTCGGGTTAGTGCCCACGATGCGCGGCATCCGCCGCCGTGCGGACATTCAGGTGAACCTCGAGCACATTGCACACCTGATCAAGGCGGCGTCGTGGCTGTCGAGCCTGGACCTCCCGGTCCGCCTCATCGCGATCCCGGAGGGCAGCCTGCAGGGCTTCAATGACGAGGTGCTCGACCTCGATCACGAGAATTTCGCCCGCGACTGCGCGATCGACATTCCCGGCCCGGAGACCGATTACCTCGGCGCGCTGGCCCGCAAGTGGAACGCATTCGTGATGGCGCAGGCCAAGGCGCGGCACCCGGAGTTCCCCGGCCGGTTCTTCAACGTGGGCTTCGTGCTCGACCCGGACGGTGAGCTAATCCTGCGGCACCACAAGGTCGTCCCGCTGCTGCCGGTCGAGCACTCGGTGACGCCGCACAACGTCTGGGATCGCTGGATCGAGCTGTACGGGCGGACGCTTGACGCGTTCTACCCGGTCGCAGATACGGCGATCGGCAGGCTCGGCTTCCTGATGGCCAACGAGGGTTCTTACCCCGAGAACGCGCGCGGCCTGGCGATGAACGGCGCCGAGGTCGTGTACCGCGGCCCGTACCCGCACCCGCACGTCGGCAACGGCCTGTTTGAGATCCAGAACCGGGCGCGGGCACTGGACAACAACGTCTATCTGATCGCCTGCAACGTGGGCACGTACTACCTGGATGCGGATTCCGACATCCCGATCGATACGTTCGGCGGCGGGTCAGCGGTGATCGACTACCGCGGCCAGATCGTCGGCAGGCACGACTACAGCGCAGGGTCGGGCTGGGTGGCCGGGACCATCGACATTGAGGCGCTGCGGCGGTTCCGTGCCCGTGCGCAGTGGGACAACTGGCTCAAGGACCTCACCACGGAGCAGTACCAGGTCATCTACGAACAGCCGGTCTATCCCAAGAACCTGTACCTGAACCGGGCACCATACGGCCACGAAGACTACCGGCGAGAGGTGATCGGCAAGCAGATCCAGCTCATGCACGAGCGCGACGTGTGGGTGCCACCGACCTGAACCGGTGAGCAGGCCAGGCTCGGCTCGATCGTCAGGGACGAAGGTCCTCGATGATGGAGATCACGTCCGTCAGCGTCGAGCTCAGCACGCGGTACCTGGACAGCGAGAGCAGCCGGTCAGCCACCGGCACCGTCCGGTCGATCAGGGCATATGTCTTCGCGCAGGTGGGCGAGGAGTCATGCACCCAGTACAAGATGACGCCGAGGGAGTACAGCCAGAGCAGCTCGGGAAGCTGTCCGCGCAGGTCCCTGTTCACCCGCAGGGTTGACCCCGCTATCACCTCGGCGTAGAGCGAAGTGGCTGCAGTGCGAACGGCGCTGGACTGCGGGCTGAACGGGCTGAGCGGGTTGCTCGGCTCGGCCGCGTGCTTGAAGAACTTGGCCGCGAACTCGTGGTAGGGCGCGAGCACGTCGATCAGAGCGCGCAGCGTTCCGCGCAGCCGGGCCGCAAACTCGGTCTCGGCGGCCAGCACCGCACGGCTAGCGGCCGCGTGCTCGGCCTGACTGCGCGCGTAGAACTCCCGGAGCAGCTCTTCCTTAGAAGCAAAGTAGTAATACGCGTTGCCGGTCGACACGCCTGCCTCGGTCGCGACCGCTCGCATCGTGGTCGCGTCGTAACCGCTCTCGCGGAACAGCCGGAGCGCCGCGGCGACGATGGCGGACCGGGTCTGCTCGGCTCGCGCCGTCAGTTCGTACTCGGTCACGCGGACCGGCTGCCCGCGCCGGCTCGCGAACGTGGGGCAGCCCACGGCGGTGCTGATCCAGACTGACCTGCCGGAGGACGCTGGCGGCGGCGAAGGCGCGCGAACGCGACCAGGCTGGCAAGGTGCAGGCCGCCGAGCACCAGGAGCTCCTCGCCAAGCTTGACCGACAAGACGCCGAGCGCTTGCCGGGCGCCCGTGACGTGACCGGAGGCGCCGAGCGTCAGGGCGAGATAGCCGAAGTTCAGCAGGTAGAGGGTGACGACGAGGAGCCGGCTGACTGCCTCTGCCTGTCGTTCATCGCCGAACAGCCCCGTCATCACGACGCGGCCGCCGCCTCGAAGCGCTGCGCCGACGGCGATTGTCACGGCGGTGCAGGCGGCGAGGTAGCTCAGATAGAGCACGATGACCACGTCGGCCACCTCCTGAGAAAACTTGAACACGTTCAATATCGCTCGCCACCGGCCGCGCTGTCCAGAGTTGACGAGGATTTTTTTGAACTCGTTCAAATCCGGGTTCGGACCGCCGACGCAGTGCCGGACGACCAGGCCCCGAGCCGTCGGCTAGCGCCCGGCCAGCAGCAGGGTCAGCGCTGCCGGGATATCAGCCAGCGAGCGAACCGGCCGGCAGGTCCCGCTGCCGAGCCGGGCCAGCCGGTCCGCGACGACCGACGACGCCGGGTCTGGCTCGCGGTCCGGCGGCTGCGGGCAGAGCACGTCGAGCCGGTCGATGCCGCCCAGCGCATCGGCCGGGTCGCCGCCGGCGGTGCTGATGCAGTCCGACAGCAACACGACCGAGCGTTCGCCGGCCGCCACGGCCGCGAGACCAGCCGCGGCCGCGCGCAGCGCACCCGCGAGGTCAGTGAGCCCGTGCCCGCGCAGGCCGAGCAGGCGTCCCACGACCTGCTCGGCTGGCTGGCGGCTGCCCGGTGCCTGCAGGATCGTGACGCTGCCGGAGAACGCCAGCGCTCCGGCGTCGAGTCGGCCGTCGGCAGCCAGGAGCACGCTGGCGGTCGCGACCGCAGCCATCGCGAGCGCTAGACCGGACATGGACCCGCTGGAGTCCACCAGCAGGCAGACCGAGCGACGGTGCGCCTGCCACGTCCGGGTTACCAGGTCGTCGGGCGGCGGCGGCCAGCTGCCGGTCAGCCGGTCGAGCGTCGCGTCCAGGTCGATGTCGCCGGTGCCGCGCGGCACCGACCGGATGCGACGCGGCCCGCGGGTCGGCTGCCTGCCGGTGGCGCCGAGCTGGATGAACACCCGGGCAGCGAGGCGGCGCGCGAGCGCCCTGAGGGTCGCGTCGGTCGCCTGGCTCAGATCGGCCAGGAGTGCCGCGGCGGCATCCGGATCGGCGCCAAACATGCCGCTCAGCGCCTCGGTGTCCAGCGACCCGACCTCGGGCGACACGTCGGCGAACGCAGGATGCCGGCTCGCGAGCTCGGCCCGGCTCAGCGTCCGGCGGGACGGCCCCGTGTGCCGGTCTCGCCGCAAGCTGGACCGGGACGATGCCGGCCGGGGCGGGCCCGCGTCAGGAGGCGGGCCCGCGGCTTTTCCCTGGCCGCCCGCGTGGTTCGGCTCGGCGTCGGTCTCGGGCGGGGCGGGTGCGCCGGCCGGCCACAACTCGTCAAGCAGTTCGTCGAGCACGGACTCCGGGCTGCGGTCGCTGCCGTCGGCGATCCGGATCCGGCCAGACAGGGCCGCGTACGCCGCGTCGCGCGCCGTGTCGCGCGACATGGCCGACTCGCCGCGTAGCCGGGTGAGCCCGTCGATCAGCAGCACGAGGTCGATGGCGCCGCGAACCGACGAGCCCATCCGCACGTCCCGGTGCGCTCGGGTGGCGCGCGTGAATGCCACCGCGAACGGCACCACCGGTCCGTTCCGCCCGGTGACGGCGCGCACGATCGCCTGCTCGGCGGCCGCGTCCTGATAGCCAAGCACGACCCGGCAGATCCGGTCGGCGATGGCCTGGCTGACCCGCGCCGTGCCGATGGCGTCGAACGGGTTCATAGCCGCGATGAGCCGGAACTCCCGATTCGCCCGCACCAG
>JASHOE010000179.1 GCA_030041275.1 Streptosporangiaceae bacterium | reverse complement strand
GTCCTGGCTTCCGGTCATGGCCGCGGCCTGCGGCGCGGCGGCCGCAGTGCCGCGACGCCGGGCGCCAGCGGCGGCAGCCCGGCCGCCACGCAGACGACGTCGCACCAGGCGCTCAGGTGCCCGTCAAGCCCAGGCGGCGCGTCTGAAGTCAGCCCCGGCGACCACGACGCGCGCAGCTCGAAGCTGGTGGACGTCGGTTCGTCTTGCTTGCCGCCAAAGCCCTGGGTCACGACAGTCGTCACGGTCCCGCTGATGTTCCTGTAACCGGTGGTCCGGCTGTCCAGCGCTTCGGTGAGCCAGCTCCAGCCGACCTCGTTGATGAGCGGGTCGGCAGCTATCTCCGGCTCGAGCTCGGCGCGGACGTAACCGATGATGCGATGCTTCCCATCCCAGCCGGGTTGACCCGCGTCGTCAAATAGCAGCACGAACCGGCCCCAGCCGATTTCGTCGTCGGACTCGCCCGGCGTGGCCGATGCTGCGGCCGCGACGGCAAAGGCGAAGGGCGCGAGCCGCCGCGGCGGCGTTTCCGGCTCGATCCTGAGCTCAGGTCGCACCTGGCCGTGCGCCGCCATCGCCGCCTCGACCTCCGCCACGCCGCGGCGAAACTCCGGCTCGCCGGTCGGGACCCGGCGGTGGCTCGGCTGGCGAGCACCGCCCGCTTGACCGCAGTGAGTAGTCACGGCCTGCTCGGCGGGATTCACGGCGGGGACGCTCGGCACGGGCCGAAGGTAGTCACGCCACGCGATCGCGCGGCGCTGCCAGTGCGTCCGCGCGGGTTGTGGGAACAGCGCCGATCACCAGCGTGGCCCCGCAAACGACGCAGTACCACTCCGGGCAGAACTCGTCTGCGCTGTCCGGGCAGTGCCCGGTCAGGCTGTGGTGCTGGGCGAAGAGACGGCCCCGGCCACAGTCAGGACAGTGCCGGATGATCTCGGTCATCGGAGCCTCCCTAGCGCACCGCTCAGCTAACGATGCTGACACGACACTGGCGCGAAGCCCCGGACCTGCGGCCGGCGTGTCACGCCCTTCGCTCAAAGCGCATGTCGCCGACCGGCGGCGCGGCCGTTGGCGGCCGAGTCGGCATCCTGGCCGGCGGGCGCAGGCGTTGTGGGATCATCGCTTGGTGACACCGACAGTCCAGGATTCCCCGTTCCTTCTTGCCTGTCGCCGGCAGAAGGTCCCGTATACGCCAGTCTGGTATATGCGCCAGGCCGGCCGGTCGCTGCCCGAGTACCGGGCGCTGCGGACTGACAAGAAGATGCTGGACGCCCTCTCGAACGCTGACCTGATCACCGAGATCACACTGCAGCCCGTCCGCCGTTATGAGGTGGACGCGGCGATCTTGTTCAGCGACATCATCGTCCCGCTGCGCGCCATCGGGATCGGCATCGACATCAAGCCGGGCGTAGGTCCGGTGATCGACCAGCCGATCCGGACCGCCGCCGACGTCGCCAGGCTCCGCCCGCTGCGCGCCGAGGATGTGCCGTATGTGACAGCTGCGGTGCAGAGCCTCGTCGGCGAGCTGGGCGGCAAGCCCCTGATCGGGTTCGCCGGCGGACCGTTCACGCTGGCCAGCTACCTGGTGGAGGGCGGCCCGTCGAAGAACTTCGAGCTGACCAAGACGATCATGTACGGCGCGCCTGAGCTGTGGGCGGACCTGATGAGCCGGCTCGCGGAGATCACCATCGGCTTCCTGCAGGCGCAGGTCGCCGCCGGCGCAAGCGCCGTTCAGCTGTTCGACTCGTGGGCGGGATCGCTGAGCCTGGACGACTACCGCGCCAGCGTGCTGCCCTACAGCCGGCGGATCTTCGCGGCGCTCGCCGGGACCGGGGTGCCGCGGATTCACTTCGGCGTCAACACCGGCGAGCTGCTGGGCGCCATGGGCGAGGTGGGCGCTGACGTCGTGGGGGTCGACTGGCGGGTGCCGCTGGACGAGGCGGTCAGCCGGGTCGAGCCGGGCAAGGCGCTGCAGGGCAACCTCGATCCCGTCATCCTGATGGCTCCGTGGGAGATCATCGAGCGGCGAGCGCTGCAAGTGCTCGACCGTGGCCGGACGGCCGAGGGCCACATCTTCAATCTCGGCCACGGCGTGCTCCCCGAGACCAACCCGGACGTGCTGGTCAGGCTGACCGAGCTGGTGCATACCGCGTCCGCCCGGTCAGCCTGACCAGCTCAGGCCGGCCCTCGGTGCAAGCTCGCCGGGTTGCCGCTCCCTCTCACTCGGGGGCAGGCGGCCCGATCCGGCGGCGCAGGTAGCGGCGCCAGCTGGCGTAGCCGAGCGCGGCCAGCGCGGCGACGATTGCCAGGAACGGCAGTGCGGCCCCGAGCGCCGTCGCGACCGCAGCAGTTGCGTGCCGCAAGGCGCGCCAGCCGGACCGCAGGCCCGTCAGAAAGCTGTGCCCGGCGGGCTTCTTCTGCATCACGTGCGGCGGGGACACCAGCGTCATGGTCACGGTCGCGTAGCTCGTCTCGTTGTTGAGCGCGCGCTGCTGGGCCTGCAGCGAGTTGAGGGCCGACTCGTCGGCGCTGATCTGCTGCTGGACCTGCAGCAGATCGGACACCGATCCGGCGCGCTTCAGCAGGCCGTCCAGGGCTGCGATGGCGTCCTGTTCCGACGTGACGAGGCTGTTGACGTTCGCCACCTCTTGCGTCACGTCGCTCGCCTGTTGATGGATGCTGAGCTGGGTGCCGAGGGCAGGCGAGGACAACTGCGCGAGAACCGCCTCATAGCCGGGAACGGGGATCTTCAGCGTGATGCCGATCGTCTGGCCGCTGCGGTTCGGCCTGGCTGAGCCGGCCGTCTCGGCCGCGATGTATCCGCCAGCTGACTCGACGATGTCGGTGATGCGCCGCGCGGTCGCGTCGACGTTCGGAGCCCGAACCTCGATGGAAGCGGTGTAGACGATGTTCTGACTGGCCGGAGCGAGACCCGCCGTCAGGGTGGCTGAGCTGCCCGTGGCCGAGCTGCCCGTGGCCGAGCCGCCCGTGGCTGAGCCGCCGGCCTGCGCCGGCCCGGCGGCGTTGCCCGCCGCGCCCCTCTGGTTCGCGGTGAGCGGCCCGGGCGCGGAGGCCGTAGCTGGCGAGGAGGTGCTGCTGGCGCCCCCGCACGCGGTGAGCAGCAGACAGCCTGCGAGCAGGATGGCGCCGCCGATCGCGCAGCGCCGGACGAGAACCGTGCTAGTCATGCACCTCGGACGCGGCCGCATGGCGAGAGGTTCCGGCTGCGTGATAACGATTCGGGCAGCGCCTTCTCGTCGCTGCAGCGGATCCGGCTCTCGCAACGCCACCCGCGCCGGGCCTGCCTCCGTCACATCCGCGGGACGCACCTGGTCATAATCGGTGCTGTGACGTTGCCAAAGAGGGAGCTGTGCGTGCGCCGGGAGGGAATCGTCCCGGCCGCAACGCCGCTGCAGATCGCCGGCCGCAACGACGCGGCGCTGCCCGAGCGCATCGGTACCGGGCACGACCGGACCACGAACACAGTCACGACCGCGGTCGCGAGCGAACCACGGTGACCGCGGGGGCCAGGATGGGCCCGGCCGGGCCAGCCGCGGTGGCGATCGTCGGCGGCGGCATCGCCGGTCTGGCCGCCGCGTACCTGCTGCGGAACGCAGGCCTGACAGTCACGGTGCTGGAAGGCTCGCCGCGCCTGGGCGGCAAGCTCGCGGTCTCCGAGGTCGCCGGCGTGCCCCTCGACGCCGGGGCGGAGGCGCTGCTCGCCCGGCGTCCGGAGGGCACCGGTCTCATCGCCGACCTCGGGCTGTCTTCTGAGCTGGAGGTGCCTGGTACCACGTCGGCCGGGATATGGACCCGCGGCCTGGTCCGACCGTTGCCCCGGCGCCAGTTCATGGGCGTGCCCGCCGACTTCGACGACCTTGCCTCGACGGGAATCGTGTCAACGTCCGGCCTGGCTAGGGCCCGGCAGGATCGCACCCGGCCTGCGCGCGACCCGTCCGACGACGAGTCGGTGACCAGGCGGGTCGGCGAACGGCTCGGCGCGGAGGTGGTGGACCGGCTGGTCGAGCCGCTGCTCGGCGGTGTGTACGCCGGGCGGTGCGACGACCTGTCCTTCGCGGCGACGCTGCCGGCGCTGGCCAAGGCCGCGCACGACCATGCCGCGCTGGCGGACGCCGCCGCCTCGCTGCTGCCCCCGGCTCCGGACCG
>JASHOE010000178.1 GCA_030041275.1 Streptosporangiaceae bacterium | reverse complement strand
ACCCGGCGAACTCGCCGGCCGGGCCCCGCCGCGCTGCTGGTCGGCGGGTCCGCCGCCACCTTGCCCGCCGGGCCTGGACACTGAGTGGCGGCCGGCTCGCGTGTGTCCGCCGGTCGGCGCCGACCCGCGCTGCGGGTTGGCGTCGCCGGTATTGCGTACCTGGCCAGTGGTCGGGTCGATGCGCCTACGGTCGTGCACGACCGGACCCTGGCTCTCGTCCTCCGGCCTCATCAGGCGGCGCCGCCCTCCTTGTCGTCGTCGACGATCTCGGCCTCGACAACGTCGTCATCGTGGCCGCCGTCGGCGTCCGCCTCCGGCTCGCCAGTCGGCTGCGACTGAGCCTGAGCCTGCGACTGCGCGTAGATGGCGGTCCCCATCTTCTGGCTCACCTGCGCGGCGTGCTCGCTCGCCGTCTTGATGGTCTCGGTGTCGGTGCCCTCGAGCGCCTTCTTCAGATCGGCGATCGCGGCCTCGACCTCGGACTTGATGTCGTCCGGGACCTTGTCGGCGTTCTCGGAGAGGAACTTCTCCGTGGTGTAGGCAAGCGACTCTCCGCGGTTGCGGACTTCCGCCTCCTCGCGCCTCTGGCGGTCCTCTTCGGCGTACTTCTCCGCGTCCGCCATCATCCGCTCGATGTCGTCCTTGGCCAGGGCCGAGCCGCCCGTGATCTGCACGGACTGCTGCTTGCCTGTGCCGAGGTCTTTAGCCGACACGTTCACGATGCCGTTGGCGTCGATGTCGAAGGTGACCTCGATCTGCGGGATGCCGCGCGGCGCCGGAGCGATCCCGGCCAGCTCGAACATGCCGAGCTTCTTGTTGTAGGCAGCGATTTCGCGCTCACCCTGGAAGACCTGGATCTGCACCGACGGCTGGTTGTCGTCGGCGGTAGTGAAGATCTCCGAGCGCTTGGTCGGGATGGTGGTATTGCGCTCGATCAGCTTGGTGAAGATGCCGCCCTTGGTCTCGATGCCCAGCGACAGCGGCGTCACGTCCAGCAGCAGAACGTCCTTGACCTCGCCCTTGAGCACGCCGGCCTGCAGGCTCGCGCCCACGGCGACGACCTCATCCGGGTTGACGCCCTTGTTGGGCTCCTTGCCGCCGGTCAGCTCCTTGACCAGGTCGACGACGGCAGGCATCCGGGTGGAACCGCCGACGAGCACGACGTGGTTGATCTTGTCCAGCGAGATGCTCGCGTCCTTGATCACCTGCTGGAAGGGTGCCTTGCACCGGTCGAGCAGGTCAGAGGTCATCTTCTGGAACTCAGCACGGGACAGCTTGGTGTCCAGGTGCAGCGGACCCTGCTCGGAGTGGGTGATGTAGGGCAGGTTGATCTGCGATTCGGTGGAGCTGGACAGCTCGATCTTGGTCTTCTCCGCGGTCTCCCGCAGCCGCTGCAGCGCCATCTTGTCCTTGGACAGGTCCACGCCGTAGCTGTTCTTGAAGTCCTTGACGAGCCAGTCCACGATCCGCTGATCCCAGTCGTCACCGCCGAGATGGTTGTCGCCGCTGGTGGCCTTCACCTCGACGACGCCTTCGCCGACCTCAAGCAGGGACACGTCGAACGTGCCGCCACCTAGGTCGAAGACCAGGATGGTGGCCTCGTTGTTCTTCTCGAGGTGGTACGCCAGCGCGGCCGATGTGGGCTCGTTGATGATCCGCAGGACGTTCAGCCCGGCGATCTGGCCGGCCTCCTTGGTGGCCTGGCGCTGCGCGTCGCTGAAGTACGCGGGCACCGTGATGACCGCGTCGGTGATGGTCTCGCCCAGGTACGCCTCAGCGTCCCTCTTGAGCTTCTGCAGGATGAACGCGCTGATCTGCTGGGCGGTGAACTTCTTGCCGTCGATCGAGACGGTCCAGTCAGTGCCCATCTGCCGCTTGACCGAGCGAATGGTCCGATCAACGTTGGTCACTGCCTGCCGCTTCGCGACCTCGCCGACGAGCACCTCGCCGTTCTTCGCGAAGGCCACGACGGACGGCGTAGTCCGCGAGCCCTCGGCGTTGGCAATGACCGAGGGCTCGCCGCCCTCGAGGACGGCGACGACGGAGTTGGTCGTCCCCAGGTCGATACCTACCGCACGTGCCATGTGTTCTGTCCTTGATCCGATCTGAAAGGTTGAGTCCTGACGGCTCAAGCCTGCCATGCCTCGCGGGCCCTGGCAAACTAGTTGAGCCTTACTGGCTCAACTTTACTGGCCGTATCGGTGTGAACTGCCGCGGGACGAGACCTATTCCCCATCAGGATCCGTTGCCTGGCTGGTAGCTGTACGAGCGCCGGTCGCGGCACGGGTACCGTGTCTGTACCTGCCCGCCGTGAGCGTCAGCGTGCGCTGCGGGCGCGGACGTGGTCAGGGCTGGCTGGCGAACTGATCGGCAGGAGGATCGGCAGTGCCGCTGGATGATTCATCCCCCGACGTGCGCGCCAGGCCGGCGGGCACTGGGGATGCCGGGCGGCCAGCCGATGCCCAGGTCGCTCCGCGCGTCGCTCCGCAGGCGGCCGACCAGCCTGCACCCAGCCGGCTGTGGGACCCGTGGACAGGCTTGATCGCGGCGGGCGTGGTCGTCGCCTACACGGTGATCTCCGTGTTCCGCTACCTGCGGAACGACCCCACATCGTGGGACCTCGGCATCTTCACGGAGTACGTCAAGCAGTACGCGAACCTGAAGGCGCCGATCGTCGACATCAGGGCGCCGGGATTCGACCTGCTCGGCGACCATTTCCATCCCATCGTCGCGCTCATCGCGCCGTTCTTCCGGCTCTTCCCCAGCCCGGTCACGCTCCTGGTCGCGCAGGCGCTGCTGGCCGGCGTCGCCGTCCTGCCGGTGAGCCAGGTCGGCCGAGAGCTGCTGGGGAATGCAACCGGGCGGTCGATCGCCGGAGCCTTCGGCCTCTCGTGGGGCCTGCAGCAGATGGCGAACTATGACTTCCACGAGATCGCTTTCGCGGTACCGCTGCTCGCCTTCTCGCTATCGGCCATGGTGCGGGGCCGCACCAGGGCGGCGGTGCTGTGGGCACTGCCCCTGGTCTTCGTCAAGGAGGACCAGGGCTTCACGGTGCTGGCCATCGGGCTGATCCTGGCCTTCGGCTACCGGCGCTACGGGCCCGGCCTCTTGCTGCAGTGCTGGGGCCTGTTCTGGTCGCTGCTGGCAATTATGGTGATCATTCCGCACTTCAACCCCCAGCACACGTACCACTACTGGACCGAGGCCGGGGCGTTCAACCCGGTTGGCGGCCACTTCAGCGTCAGCGCCATGTGGTCGACCCTCAGCGACGGGGCGTCGACGAAGCTGCCAACGCTCGCGATGATCTTGTTGCCGACGGCCTTCATCGCGCTGCGCTCACCGCTGGTCCTGGCCGCGGTCCCGAGTCTGGCGTTGCGCGCCATTAACACCAACCCGTCTTACTGGGGCACTTCATGGCATTACAACGCGACGGTGATGCCGATCGTCTTCATTGCCGCCATCGACGGGATAGCCAGGATCCGGGCTCGGCGGCATATCCCGGCCAGCCTGGGCGCAGACCTGACCGCGCCGACTCTGGTTGCCCCATCCGCAGCGGGGCAGACGCGGCACCGAGTAATCGCCGGCCTCATGACTGCCGCCGAACGGTACGGCGCTGCGGCCATGGTCGCGATCTGCGCGGCGCTGGCCTTTCAGTTTCCGCTCAGCAGCTTGTGGGCCCCGGCGACCTACACGCTGGGCCCGCACGTGGCGGCCGAGAACAGGGCCATGGCGCAGGTGCCGGACGGGGCAAGCGTGGCGACCGACCTGGACCTGCTCGCACCGCTGGCGGCCAGGACCGACACCTACTGGGTGGGCAACGGCCTCCTGAATCCGGCGACTCGCTATGTGGTCTTCGACACCCAAAGCACTGACTGCACGGCTTGGGAGGCGACCTGCCTGTCAGCGCAGCCCGGGCCCGTTCTGTCGCTGGTGGAGCGGCTGGAGCACGGGGTGCGCTACCGGCAGATCTACGAGAGCAACGGGGTCTTCGTGTTCCGGCGCGCCGGCTAGCTCAGAAGACCTGCATCGTGGTGAGGAATAGCCAGGACACGATCGCCAGCGAGGCCGCCGAGACGGCCACCACGCCCTCGTGCCACCCCGGCCGCCGCCCCAGCCGGGCGAGCCCCCATACGAGCGGGAACAGCACCACGAGGAACCGCGGGTCGCTCGCCAGCGGCCGGGCAGGCCAGGGATCGGCCAGGAAGAACGCGATACTGCCCCACGTGTAGACGGTGTAACTGGCGCGGGCGCGGACCGCGACCCAGACGGCAAGCAAGAGGCCCACAAGGACGAACACGAAGTCAAAGGCAGGCCAGCCCTGGCCGCCAACCTGTCCGGTCCGCGCCGCGAGCTGCAGGCCATGCCACAGCGTCAGCCACGGCGGCGCGAGCTGGCGCTGCCACCAGGTCCGCTCCAAGCTGATCGGGTGGTACCAGTTGTGGTATCGCAGCTGCCAGAACAACAGGTAACCGGCGGTACCCACGAGCGGTAGCAGGCTCGCACAAAGGCGCGCCGCAGCGGTGGACACGAGTCCGCGCCGGGACGGCTCGCCGGCCGTGCGGCTTCGCCGGTTCTCGATCGTCTGGTGGACGGCTTCGACCGCCAGCGCCAGCACCACGATGACGCCAGCGCTGCGGGTCAGCGTCGCGGCGATCCCGACCAGGCCAGCCCACCACCAGCGGCCACGCCTGGCCAGATAGAACGCACCGACCGCCGCCAGCAGGAAGACCGATTCTGAGTACAGGCCGAACAGAAACACCGCAGTCGGGAAGAGCGCCAGGTACAGCACGGCCCGACGGGCGGTGGCCTCGTCGTACTCCCACTCGGTGAGCCGGTACAGGATGACGAGGGCGGCCAGCAGGGCGCCGTTGGAGACGAGGTAGGCAGGCACCAGTAGATGGCCGAAGCACAGGTAGCCGACCACGCGCACCAGCAGGGGGTAACCAGGAAAGAAGGCAGCGGTGCCGTTGGTGGCGCTGTACCCGTGCTGGGCGATGTAGAGGTACCAGTTCGCGTCCAGCTTGTTCCAGTCGGTGAAGGCGTTCTGCCAGCCAGTGGTCAGCGGTATTGGCTGCCCGTTCGGCCACGAGGACCGCTGCTCGCTGCTCAGGCCCCACGCGGCGGCGGCCAGCAAGAACAAGCCGACGCGCACGGCCAGGTATACGACCGCGCAGTAGCGGAGCGCGGGCAGCCAGCCCCCCGAGGCGTGCTCGAGCGCCGGCTGCCGGGCAGCTCGCTGCCCGCGACGCTCGGCACTGACGCGGACAATCACGGCTTCTCCTGGAGATCGCGGTCCGCTGGCACGTGCCGTCGATGATGCCGATAGCTTAAGCCGCGACCGGCCTCAGAAGATCAGCGTGGTCGACAGGAACAACCAGCCCATGATCGCCATCGAGGTCGCCGACAGGGCCATCACGGCTTCGTGCCAGCCGGACCGTCGGCCGAGCCTGGCCAGCGGCCAGACCAGCGGGAAGATCAATACCAGAAACCTGGGGTCGCTCATCAGCGGCCGGTCTGGCCACGCCGTGCAGAGGAAGAACAGGATGCTGGCCCAGGTGTAGACGGCGTAGATCGGGCGCGCTCGCACCGCGACCCAGATGCCCAGTGCGAGCCCGACTGCAACGATGACGAAGTCCAGCATCCACCAGCCTTCGTCGCTGACCGTGGCGTACCGCGACGCCAGGCTCAGGCCCCGCCAGAGCGTGTCCCACGGCGCCGTGAAGACGCGCCCCCAGATGCTGTTCTCCAGCCGAACCGGCCGGTACCAGTCGTGGAAGCGCAGCTGCCAGAACAGTAGGTAGCCGCCGATGCCGGCGAGCGGGAGCACGCTCGCGCCGAGCCGGGTGACGAGGCGCGCGGCGGGCCAGGTCCGGCCGTCGCGGCCGCCGAATCCGCTCCGTCGCTCGGTCACGGCCTGATGGATGGCCTCGGTCGCCAGCGCCAGCACCAGCACCACGCCGGTGCTGCGGGTCAGGGTGGCGCCCGCGCCGGCCAGGCCAGCCCACCACCATCGGCCGTTCCTGGCCAGCGCCAGGGTGCCTACCGCGAACAGCAGGAAGAGCGCCTCGGAGTAGGTGTCGAACAGAAAGAACGCGGTCGGGAAGATGGCGAGATAGAGCACCGCGCGGCGCGCGGTGGCGAGGTCGTACTCCCGCTCGGTCAGCCGGTAGAGGATGGCCAGGGCGGCCAGCAGTGCGCCGTTCGACACGATGTACGCGGCGACCAGCAGGTGCCCCGCAGTCAGGTAGCCGACGATCCGGATGAGCACCGGGTATCCGGGGTAAAAGGCTGCGCTGTTGTTACTGGCGCTGTAGCCGTGCTGCGCGATCTCAAGGAACCACAGGGAGTCCTGCTTGTTCCAGCCAGTGATGGCGTTGTGCCAGCCGTTGGTCAGGGCGGCCACCTTGCCGTTCGGCCCTACCGACTCGTCCTCGCTGGTGAGCGCCCAGGCCGAGGCGCCGAGCAGGACCAGCGCGATGCGCACGAGCAGGTAGACGATCGCGCAGTAACGCAGCGCCGGCAGCCATCCGCGGACGTCGTGCAGTCGCGCTGTCCGCCAGGCCGCAAGATCGCGGCCGCGGCTGCGGGCTAGGCTGACGGTCACCGCTCTCCCGGGTTACCGAGTGTCTGCTGGCTCACCTTATGCGCTCGGACCTGATCTCGCGGTCGCATGGGCGGGCTCGGCGCGCACCGCCGGCGGCGCCGCTTGACTGGCGAAGATGGCTGGGTTCGGGGGTCGTCCCCCAGGCCAGAACGGGGTGGCTTCCGCGTACGCTGTCACCCATTGCCGTACCTGGAGGTTGCCTTGGCGTTGCGCATCATCATCGGGCTCGTCCTGACGGCCGCCGCGGCCGCGATCGCGGGCCGGCGGCTGTGGTGGCTCTTCCGGATCGGCCGGACCGGGCAGCCCGCTCCCGAGCGGATCGACGCCCTGCGCGAGCATCCGGGAACGCAGGGCGAGACCCAGGTCACCGAAGTCATCGGACAGCGCAAGCTGCTGAAGTGGTCGGTGCCCGGGCTTGCGCACGCGTTCACGTTCTGGGGTTTCATCGTCCTGGTGCTCACGATCATCGAGGCCTACGGGTCGCTCTTCAGCAGGCACTTTGCGATCGTCGTGATCGGCACGTGGGCGTGGGTGGGCTTCCTGGAGGACCTGTTTGCGGTCCTCGTGCTGGTCGGGATCATCACGTTCGCCGTGATCAGGCTGACCGCCGATCCGAAGCGTGAAGGGCGGCGGTCGCGGTTCTCCGGTTCACACACCGGCGCGGCCTGGCTCGTGCTGCTCGGCATCTTCCTGGTCATCGCGACGCTGCTGATCTACCGGGGAGCGCAGATCAACAGCGGGCAGTTCCCGTACCCGAGGGGGGCTTTTGCCTCGGAGATAGTCGGTCACTGGCTGCACCCGCTGGGCGCGGCGAATGCGGGCATCGCGACCACGTTCATCGTGCTTCAGCTAGCCGTGATCCTGGCCTTCGGCGTGTTCGTCACGTACTCCAAGCACCTGCACATCGTGATAGCTCCGATCAACGTGCTGTTCTCCCGTCGGCCGAACGGCCTAGGCCCGCTGCAGCCGATGCGCTCGAACGGCAAGGTGCTTGACTTCGAGGAGGCGGACCCCGACACCGACGTGTTCGGCATCGGCAAGGTAGAGGATCTCAGCTGGAAGGGCATGCTCGACCTAGCCACCTGCACGGAGTGCGGGCGGTGCCAGTCGCAGTGCCCGGCCTGGGCCACCGGCAAGCCGCTGTCACCGAAGATGATCATCCTGGAGCTTCGCGACCACGCCTTCGGCAAGGCGCCGTACCTGCTGGCTGGCTCCGATGAGGCGCGGGCGGCGCTGCCGGACGCGGTGAAGGCCGAAGCGGAACGGCCGATCATCGGAGACGCCGACGCTAGTGGTGTCATCCACCCGGACGAGCTGTGGTCCTGCACGAACTGCGGCGCGTGCGTGGAGGAGTGTCCGGTCGACATCGAGCACATCGACCACATCACCGGGATGCGCAGGTACCAGGTGCTGGTGGAGTCGGCCTTCCCGGCCGAAGCGGCGACCATGCTCAAGAACCTGGAGAACAAGGGCGACCCGTGGGGGATGGGCGAGTCCCGTCGCACGGACTGGATGAGCGACCTTGACTTCGAGGTCCCGGTCGTCGACGGCAAGATCGGCGACGACGTCGAGTATCTGTTCTGGGTGGGCTGCGCGGGCGCACTGGAGGACCGGGCCAAGAAGACCACCAAGGCTATTGCTCAGCTTCTGCACACCGCCGGGGTGAACTTCGCGGTGCTCGGACCCGCGGAGTCATGCACAGGCGACCCCGCCAGGCGGATGGGCAACGAGTTCGTGTTCAGCATGCTGGCCCAGCAGAACATCGAGACGCTCAACGAGGCGGGTGCGCGCAAGATCGTCGCCAGCTGCCCGCACTGCTTCAACACGATCGCTCGCGAGTACCCCCAGCTCGGCGGGAACTACGAGGTGATCCACCACACGCAGCTGCTCGCCCGGCTGGTGGCCGAAGGCCGGATCAAGCCTGTCACCCCGATCGATGAGAAGGTCACCTACCACGACCCGTGCTTCCTGGGCCGGCACAACCGGGTGTTCACGCCGCCCAGGGAGATCATGGAGCACGTGCCAGGCGTGCGGGCACAGGAGATGCACCGGTGCAAGGAGCGTGGCTTCTGCTGCGGAGCGGGCGGCGCTCGGATGTGGATGGAGGAGCGGATCGGCAAGCGCATCAACACCGAGCGGATCGACGAGGCGCTCGGCACCGATCCGGACACCATCTCCACCGGTTGCCCGTTCTGCCTGGTCATGCTCGGTGACGCGGTAGCGGCCAAGCGGGGGTCCGGCGAGGCGAAGGAGTCGCTCGAGGTCGTCGATGTGGCCCAGCTACTGGTCCGCTCGGTCCAGCCGGTCGCCATGGCTGGCGGGCCCGGCCCGGACGGCGCGGTCGGCGACGCCGACGACCGTACGTGAGTGGACTCGCGGCGGGCTGAGTCGTTTAGCGACGGCGTCTTCGCCGTCGCGATCACGGTGCTGGTCTTCAACCTGCTGCCGATCGGGAGCCACCTGCCGCTCACGATGAAGCTGCTCGGCAGCTATTGGCCGAGCTACTTCGCGTACGCGGTCAGCTTCCTCACCATCGGCATCATGTGGATCAACCATCACACCATGCTCGCCCAGATCACCCGCGTGGACCGGCCGCTGCTGATGCTGAACCTCCTCTTGCTGCTTGGCATCGTCGCGCTGCCGTTCCCCACCGCCCTGGTAGCCGGGCACCTGACGGCGAAGCCAGCCGGCGGCCAGCTGGCCGTCGTCGTCTACGGGCTCGACATGATCTTCATCTCGATGGCGTTCGGGTCCACCTGGCTGTGGGTGGCCGCACACGCGGACAGCCTTGGCGGCAGTTCGCGGCTTCGGCCGCGGACGTTGTCGACGCTGCGGTTTACGGCGGGCAACCTCGGTTATGTGGCCGGCACGCTGATCGCCGCGTTCGTGTCGGCTGTGGCCGGGCTGGTCATTTTCGGGCTGCTCGGCGTTTACTACGCCTTCGAGCACCTGCCAAGTCCGGCTCCGGGTGTCGCCGACGAGGGTGAGGACAGCCCCGCCTAGGGCACGACCCTGACCGGCAGCCAGACGCGAACCCTGGTGCCGCGACCCTGGGCCGACTCAATTGTCGCCTGACCGCCGTGCGCGGTCGCGATGGCCTGAACGATCGACAGGCCCAGTCCGCTGCCGCTGGTCCGTTCCTGGCGGTCGTGCCCGGACCGGCCGGGCTCGCCCTCGCCGAGGTCGCGGCTACCGGGGTCGCGGCTACCGGGGTCGCGGCTACCGGGGTCCGCGCCACTCCGGTCGGCGCCCGGCGCCGCGGACCCCGCGGGCGGCCAGCCACTGGCGGGGCCGCTGAGTCCGTGACCGACCGCAACCGGGTACGGCGCCGTGACCCGATCGGCTCCGTTCCCCTCCCGGTAGGTGCTGGTCCTGTCATGGCGGAGGTCCGGCGCCGACGCCGGGCCCTCGTCCACGGTCGGTCCGGCACGGTGGAACCGGTCGAACGCGCGGGCCGCGTCCTCCGGAGGCATACCGGGACCGGCGTCGGCGACCTCGAGCAGCACGCCACCGCGTATCTCGGCCAGCCGCACCACGGCGGGCGTGGTCGACGGCGTGTGCTCGCGCACGTTTCCCAGCAGGTTGGCCAGCACCTGGCGGATCCGCGCCTCGTCGACGAGCGCGACCAGCCGCGGCGGAGCCTCCGCCCGCACCGGACGTCGTGGCTCTACTGCGATTGCGTCGGCCACCGCGTCGCGGACCAGGCTGGCGAGGTCAGTCTCGGCCAGGTCCAGCGACGAGGTGCGATCCAGCCGGGCCAGCTCGAGCAGCTCGGCCACCAGCATGCTCATCCGCTCGGACTCCTGCTCGATCCGGCGCATCGCGTTCGGGAGCTCGTCCGGGCCGAGCGCGCCCTGGCGGTATAGCTCGGCGTAGCCGCGGATCGTGGTCAGCGGCGTCCGCAGCTCGTGTGAGGCGTCGGCAGCGAACTCGCGGACCTTCTGCTCCGACCGCAGCCGGGAGGTGAAGGCCTGCTGGATCCGGTCGAGCATTGTATTGATGGCGCCGCCGAGACGGCCGATCTCGGTCTGGTCACCGTCGTCAGGCATCCGGGCCGTGAGGTCACCTTGTGAGGTGATGTCGTTCGCGGTCCTGGTCATCTCGTCGAGCGGCTCCAGCCCGCGGCCGATCAGCCACGCACCGCCGAGGGCCAGCAGCACGATCAGGGTCAGCCCGGTGATCAGCTCGGCAATGACGAAGTCACGGACCTGGCTGCTACTCGTGCTGACATCCTCGGCGACGAACAGGATGGCGCGTCCGCCCGGCACGGTCACGCCCGTGAACCGGCTGACCACCGCGAGGCCTGGCGCGAGGTCGGCCGGCTTGCAGCCTGCCCTGGGAAGCTGCTGGCAGTCGAGCGCCTCGAGCTGGACGAGCGCGGCGCGTCGGCGGCCCTGCTCAACGAGCGCCACTGCGGGCGCGACTGCCGGGCTGCGCAGCCACTGCGCGACGGCTGCCGCGAGCTGGCTCGTCAGGGCGTCTTTGGTCAGCGAGATGACGTCCGACGGCGTCGCCAGGGGCACCTCGACGGCGGCGTAGCCAGTCTGGCTCTGGTTCTGCGCCGCTTGCGGTTCCCTGGCGAGGAGAGTGGCGGCTCCATTCAGCGTTTCGTTGCGGGCGGCTGTTTGCGCGTTCGCCCGGTTGGTGACCAGGTAGGCGCTGACCGTGCCCATGATCAGCAGCAGGATCACGGTGACGGCGACGAGCATCACCAGCATCCGGCCGCGCAGGGAGAGCTTGCGCTGCTGCACTTACGGCGGTCCGTCCACGCGCTCAGTGCCGCGTCCGGCCGTCAGGTCGCTCGAGGCCGACGCGCCGCGCTCAGGCCGCAGACTGTAGCCGACGCCGCGCTGGGTGTGGATGAGCGGCGGACCGAGCGGGTCGAGCTTGCGGCGCAGATAGCTCATATATGTCTCGACAATCTGGGAGGCGCCGGAGTAGTCCCATCCCCAGACGTTCTCCAGCAGCTGCGCCCTGGTCAGCACTAGGCCCTCATGCCGCATGAGATAGGCGAGCAGCCGGAACTCGGTCGGCGACAGCTCAACCGGGACCCCGCCCCGGTACACAGTCCAGCGGTTCTCGTCGAGTTCGAGGTCGGCTACCCGCAGTGTTGCCCCCGCCCGCCCGGACTGATCGCCAGCGGTCGCCCTGGAAGCGCGCCGCAGCACTGCCCGCACGCGGGCGACCAGGGCCTCAACCGAGAAGGGCTTGGTGACGTAGTCATCACCGCCCAGGGCGAGCCCGGTTACGGTATCCGACGAGGTGTCGCGAGCGGTCAGGAAAATGACGGGCACCTCGTTCCCGGCCGCCCTGAGCCGACGGCAGACCTCGAAACCGTCCAGGTCGGGAAGCATGACGTCAAGCACGATCAGATCCGGTCTGGCCGCGTCGGCCTGCCGGAGCGCCTCCCGGCCGCTGGCCGCCGTGGTCACCGAGCAGCCATGGAACTTCAGCGCGACTTGCACAAGCTCGCGGATGTTCGGCTCGTCATCCACGACGAGCACCTGCGGAATACGGTCGTTGTCTGTCATCAGTTCCTGGACAAAGCGTGCGCATGGCCTCTGGGCGCCTGACGTCACGAGGCTACCGGTCACGAGCGCTCGGGACGGCCGGGTCGAGGGGCCGCCGGTTCCGCAGAGGGGCAAAGGACCTGCCGTCCCCAGCAGGCCCTTTGCCGTTCTCGGCTGACTACCCGCTGCTGGCGCTGCGGATTCGGATCAGCTGTGCGTCGTTGGCACCGCTGACCACCGTGCCCGCGACGAAAACCTGGTCGCCGCTGGCGACCGTTGCCTTGCTGCCGTTCTGGCGGATGACCGTGCTGCTGCTGATATCCCAGGTCCAGGTCGTTCCGTCCGCCGCGGTCACGGTGATGACGGAGCCGCTGTCGGACTCCACGGTGCCACGCTCGAATGCGGCAGTCCTCGGTCCGGACTTGCCCTTGAAGGTCACCGTGCCGTGTTCGCCGCCGACGAGCGCGAGCCGCAGCAGCGGGTGAGTACACAGGGCGTGCAACCGCTCGGCGAGCTTGACGTGGTTGCCCTCGATGAGCTCCTCGGCCAGCCGGGTGCAGCGGCTCACAGTCGAGCCGGAACTTCCGGTGCCGGCGCTGGCCGAGACGGATGGGCTCGAGGTCGCGGTGTCGACCGCCGGAGACCCGACCGAGGCCGAGGCGCCGCCAGTCAGCGCGACGCCGATCGCTGCGCCGCTGCCGAGCAGCACGGCGCCTGCGGCCGCGGTCGTCACGAGTCGCTTGGTCCGACCCGACCAGCGCGGTGGCCTGCCCTGGCCGCCCGGGTTGCCGGGATCAACGGGGTCCAGATGCATTGTGTCGTCGTCCATGACCTCGATATTGTCCGCCGACTATGGGTAACGAGGTCCGGCGACCTGAGAGCTTCCTGGGAACTGGCACCGAAAACCCTCAGGGCGGGAACGGGCTGGTTACATGCGCGGCGGCACACTGATGCCGAGCAGCCCGAGGCCGGTGACGAGGACCCGCAGCGTCAGCGCCGCGAGGGCGAGCCTGCTCTGCCGCGTTTCGCCGGGGGCGTTCAGCACCGGGCACTGCTCGTAAAACGTGGTGAACGCGCTCGCCGTCTCGAACAGATATACAGAAAGCTTGTGCGGCTCAGCGGTCAGCGCTACGTCGGTGACCGCCCGGCCGAACCCGAGCAACTGGAGTGCCAGCGCTCGCTCTGCGGCGGTGCCGAGCAGAATCGGACCCGAACTCACTTGGGCGGGGTCCAGCTCCGCCCTGGCGAAGATCGACCGGATCCGGGCCGCGGCGTACTGCAGGTAGGGACCGGTGTTCCCGGTGAGCGCGAGCATGCGGTCGAAGTCGAGCACGTAGCCGGAGTCGCGCGCGACCGACAGATCGGCGTACTTCAGCGCGCCGATGCCGACTTCCTCTGCGATCTGGCGCCGCTGCTCGGGGTCGTCGTACCGGTCCTTGATGACCTCCTCGGCCCGCTCCACCGCCTCGGAAATCAGGTCTGCCAGCTTGACCGAGCTGCCACTCCGGCTCCGAAACCGCTTGCGGTCGGCCCCGGTGACCAGGCCGATCGTGGCGTGCTCGGCGCTAACCTCGCCGGTTAGCCACCCTGCCTGGCGGGCGACAGCGAAGACCATCTCGAAGTGCTGCGCTTGCTCGGCCCCGACCACGTAGATGATGCGGTTCGCCCGCAGGTCACGGGTGCGGTACCGGATGGCGGCCATGTCCGTGGTGGCGTATCCGTAGCCTCCGTCGGACTTACGCAGGATCAGCGGCAGCGGCGCGCCATCCCGGCCGGCGAAACCCGGCGGGAACGCGCAGAGCGCGCCGTCGCTGATCACTGCGACGCCCTTGGCCTCAAGCTCGTCACAGACGCCCGCGAGCATCGGGTTGTAGAAGCTCTCCGGGGCCAGGTCAGCGTCAGTGAGCGTGACGCCCAGCCGCGCGTAGATGCTGTTGTAGTACTTCTCCGTGTCACTGATCAGCGTGGTCCACAAGCGCAAAGTCTCGCGATCTCCGGCCTGCAGCGCGACGACGCGGAGCCGGGACCGCTCGGCGAACGAAGGGTCGGCCTTGAACTTGGCGTTGGCGGCCTGGTAGAAGGCATTGATCTCGCCAGCGGCGAGCTGCTCGTTCGCCGAGTCCTCACCCACGTCGAGCAGGTGCTCGAGCAGCATGCCGAACTGGGTCCCCCAGTCACCGATGTGGTTCGCCCGGACGACGTCGTGACCGAGGTACTCGAGGACCCGGACAACCGCGTCGCCGACGACGGTGGTGCGCAGGTGACCGACGTGCATTTCCCTGGCGACGTTCGGGGCGGAGTAGTCCACCACGATCCGCTGGGTCCGTGGCAGCGGCACGCCGAACCTTGGATCTTCGAGCTGCGTGCTCGCCTGCCCAGCGATCCAGTCGTCGGAGAGAGTGATGTTGATGAAGCCGGGGCCGCTTACCTCGGCGCTGGCCACCGCGGCGGCTTCGCTCAGCCGGTCGGCTACCGGTCCGGCGATGTCGCGGGGCGGCCGGCCGACGCGCTTCGACAGGCCCATGGCGGCGTTGGACTGGTAGTCGGCGAAGTCAGACGGCCGGATGAGCGGATCGGCTTGCGCATACTCGGACCCAAGCTCGCTCGTCAGCGCATCCCGCACTAGCTCGCCGAGGGTGGCCTCCGGATCCTTCATCTCGCCAGTTTATCGGCCAGTCGACGGGATTATCTGGCGCGGCGGCCGCGCGCGGCTGTCGTCCGATGCTGCGCGGTTCTCGTCGCAGCACTACGGGGCGCGTCGGTCAGCGGCCACCGACCGGGTTCGTGCCGGTGGCGCCGCGCTCGGCTCTGCGCAGGAAGTGCCCGCCCCGGCTCGGGCTGAGCCGCTCTTTGATCCGTTCCGTGATGTGCCGCTCGGTTAGCTCGGCCGCGAGTCTGCAGGCCGCGGCGGCACCGCGCGCCCTCACCGCGCCATGAGCAATCACTACGGTGCCCTCGAGGCCCAGCAGGGCCGCGCCACCGTAGGTCTCGGCGTCAAACCGCTCGCCAAGCTCGCGCAGACCGCGCCGCTGTAGCAGCGCGCCCACTCGCGCCGCGCGTGACCCGCCCAGGACCTCGCGCAACTGGTCGGCGGCGAATCTGGCGGTGCCCTCGAGCGTCTTCAGGGCGACGTTACCGGTGAAGCCGTCGGTGACGATGACGTCGACTTTTCCGGCCAGCAAATCGCTACCCTCCACGTTGCCGGCGAAGCTCATGGGCATGCCGCCGTGTGGCTGATCGGTATCGAGCAGCTCGTGCGCACGCTTCGCGAGCTTGTTGCCCTTGCCCGGCTCGGAGCCAATCGTCAGCAAGCCCACTCGCGGCTCGGCGATGCCGAACGCGATCTCGGCGTACGCGACGCCGAGCTGAGCAAACTGGACGAACAGTTCGGGCTTAGGGTCCGCGATGGCGCCGGCGTCGATCAGCAGGGTCGGCGTCGGCTGAGTCGGCAGCACGACCGCGAGCGCTGGCCTTGTGACCCCGGCCAGCAGCCGCAGGCGCAGTTTTGCGGTTGCGACGATGGCGCCGGTAGAGCCGGCCGACACGACCGCCCCTGCCTGCCCGCGCCGGACTAGCTGGCACGCCACGGCGATGCTGGACCGGGGGCGACGCCAGCTGGCCAGCGCGCCCTCGTGCATGGCGACCGACTCCTCGGCAGCCTCGATGTAGACATCGGCCGCCGCGGGCAGCCGGGCCAGCAGCGGGCGGAGCTGACCGGGCCGCCCAGTCAGCGCCACTCGGACCCGCAAGTCCCGCGCCGCCGCGATGGCGCCAGCGACAATCTCCGCCGGGGCGTGGTCACCGCCCATGGCGTCGACGGCGATCATTCTGCGCACTGCCGACTCAGGCGAGTCGCCGTCGACCGCGAGCGGCTCGCCGCCTGGCTCGGCGTCCACTGTGGGGGCGGGCAGCGCGGGCGCGCCCGCTGGCCGGCTCAGGGTGCCGCCCGGCTGGAGTCCCGCATGTCGCCTAGCTTCTCATTGCCATCGCTCCGGCCGCAGAGCCGACTGCCCAGGATGACCTGGTTTGCCGCAGTGTCGTCCGTGATGAGGATTCTCTGCCGTGACCGGAGTGATTTGCCAATGTCAGGGAAGACTTTAGCGAGCCGTGAGGCAACACAGAGGCTTTCTCGATCGTTAGACGATCCACAGCGACCACCTAGCTAAAGCCGAGGTAACGAGCAGGTCAGTACAGCCACACTAGGAAGTGCCACGACGGGGACGCGCCAGTTGGCGGGCGTGGGAGATCATGCGCACAATCATGGCGCCGCGGGTCGCGGCGCCCGGAGGGAGTTGCATGACCGTTCAGCAGATTCAGCCGGTTATCCCCGCCCAAGGTCGTCGGTTCCGGGCTTACTCCGCCAAACATCTTGACCAGCTGACCGCCAGGGCCGGGCTCAGCGAGGCGGAGCGCCTGACCGTCCGGGCGGTCGCGACGGTCCTGCCGTTCCGCACGAACGACTACGTGCTTGAGTCGCTGATCGACTGGTCAGCGGCGCCGGACGATCCGATCTACCGGCTGGTCTTTCCTCAGGCGGACATGCTGCCGCCTGAGGATGTGGCTCCCATCGCCGCGCTGCTCACGCGGGGTGCCTCAGAACAGGAACTCCAGGCCGCCGCCCATGCGGTACGGCTCCGGCTGAACCCACATCCGGCGGGCCAACTCGCCCTGAACGTGCCAGAGTTTGGCGACGAGCCGCTGCCGGGCGTGCAGCACAAATATCCAGAAACCGCGCTGATCTTTCCGCGCCAGGGCCAGACCTGCCACGCCTACTGCACGTACTGCTTCCGGTGGGCCCAGTTCGTCGGTGAGCCCGATCTGAAGATGGCTACCGACGACATGGCGCGCGTGGTGTCATATCTGACCGCTCATCCGGAGATTACGAGCGTGCTGATCACGGGCGGCGACCCGATGATCATGGGCACTAGCGTGCTGCGCAGGTACGTGGAGCCGCTTCTCGCGCTCGAGCAGCTCGAATCGATCCGGATCGGGACCAAGTCGCTGTCGTACTGGCCGCAGCGGTACGTGTCCGACCCGGATGCGTGCGACGCGCTGCGGCTCTTCGAGGAGGTAGTCGAGAGCGGCAAGACGCTGGCCCTGATGGCGCACTTCACCCATCCGCGCGAGCTCGAGCCTGCGCTCGTCGCCACGGCAATCGGCCGGATCCGTGATGCTGGCGGGGTCATTCGTACGCAGGCCCCGCTCATCAGGACCATCAACGATGACGCGTCGACGTGGTCGGCTATGTGGCGGACGCAACTGCGGCTCGGTGTCGTGCCGTACTACATGTTCGTCGAGCGTGACACCGGGCCGCAGGGCTACTTCGCCGTGCCGCTCGTGCGGGCGGCGGAGATTTACCGGGACGCCTACAGCAGCGTTTCTGGGCTCTGCCGGACGGTCCGCGGCCCGTCGATGTCGGCTACGCCGGGAAAGGTCTGTGTCGACGGTGTCGCGGATGTTGCTGGTCAGCGCGTCTTCGTGCTGCACATGATCCAGGCGCGCGATCCCGCGCTGGTGGGGCGGCCGTTCTTCGCGCAGTACGACCCTGACGCCGTCTGGCTATCCGACCTGAAGCCGGCCTTCGCCGATCGATTCCCGTTCGAGTCGGTCCAAGAAGGCGCGCGGCCGATGGCCCGCCGGGGCCCGCACCTCGTCGCGGCGGCCGATTAGCGGCCGGCCACTCGCGCGTCTGCGCATCGCGGACCGTCGCTACCGCCACTGCATCGGTCACCGGTGCTTTGCGAGGGTTGCCCCGTCGGACGTGTCCATGATGAGGACAGTGTTAGAACTCCCAGGCCCCGAGCAGCCTCCGGTCGCACTGATCGCGATGGGCGTCAGCACGGTTCCGGCCGGTATGGACGTCGAGGCGTTGCTACCGCAGAAGTTTGAGCACGTGATGGTCCAGGTGAATTCAGGCTCGGCGCTGGTGCCGCTGGTGCCGCTGGTGCCGCTGGTGCCGGGCACGCCTTGCTCGTTCCAGGAGATCGCCTAGTACCCCGTTGGGCATGAGCTTGCGCTGGTGACCGAGAGCGAATCGACACTCACTCCCCCGCCGCTATTGCCCTGGCTGTTCTGACCCGCGGAAGTCTGGTAACAACCGTGGATGACCTCGTTGGCGTCCGGGATCGTTGACGACGATGACGACGACGCGGCGTACGCCGTCCCGCCAACCATCACCACGGCCGTCGAAAGCCCGGCGATAACCAGTCCGATGCGCTTGTTCAAAGCCCCCGCCCTTCCGCGTACATGCAGCGGCCCGCCGGGAGGACGATCACGGCGCCACTGGCTTGGCCGGCGATGGCGAACGGATCGAGTGCGAGGACAACGATGGGTGGCGGTGGGAACCGATCTAGGCGTGGCCTTTCCGCTGTTGTGCGCCCTCGCTGGCCGGCTGCTTGCCGGAATTGGCTTCGGTAGGAGGGGCCAGGTCACAAGAGGCTGCCGCACAGCGGCGTAGTCAGGAGATGTGCAGGTCGCTGGTCGCCATGCCGTTCGCTGATGTGTACGGCTGCTGGGTAGTCACGTTCGTCATCTGCAGCGTGAGGGCCTGGCTTGCGCCAATGTCGCCAAGGAACTGAAGGAACACCGACACCGGCGAATCCGGAGTGAGCGAGATCGGCACCGGAACGCCCGCCAGCACCAGGTCGCCGGACAACTCGGTCGCGTACAGAGCCACGTCACCGTTGAGGTCGAGGGACGACGCAGTTGTCGTGAGCGTTCCGCCCCCCTGGGTGACAGCCAGCTGGACGCCGCTGAGATCGATAGAACTCGCTGAGAACTCCATCATCTGCACGTGCCCGGTGGCGGTGGGCACGCTCACCAGGCCGTCGTAGGCGAACCCGCTGAGTCCTGCGGCCGCGGCGGTCAGGGTTGACTGCGACGCGGCGATCGCGAACGGCGGGGGTGTGCCGGTGCTGGGCGTCGGACTCGCGCTGGCCGTGGGACTAGGACTGGCGCTGGCGCTCGGGCTAGCCGCAGGGCCTACGCTGGCGCTTGGGCTCGGTGCCGAGGTGGGATCAGGCGTTGGGTCGGTGCTCGCAGCAGGCGACGGGCTGCAGCTGTCCGTGGGAGCAGGGCTCGGCGCCGCTGACGCCGTCGGCGTGCTGCCGCACGCGGTCGGCGATGACGAGGCCGCCGAGCCTGGGTCCAGGATGCCGCCGAGGCCGGTCGCCGACAACAGGCCGGTGAGCAGCGCCACCGCTGGGAGCAGGGTAAACGCGCGCAGGACCGTGCCGTGCTCGTGGCCAGCAACCGGGGCGACGGCTGACGGGCCCGAGGCCGTCTCGCTGCGGGTCGACAGGGCTTGACGCTGAGTGTCGGCACCCGCCTGCACCCTCGCGTCGTCGTCTGCGACGTTGCGGACATCGGCGTCAGCGTTGCCTGCGGCCTCGGTGCCGGTCTCGCCGTTAGTGAAAAGCGTCGGGTCGGCGTCTGGCTCGGTCGGCCGGTTCAGCCGTCGCCGTCGGCGGCGTTCCGGCCGACCGGGCATCCAGGCGAAGCCCAGTGATCCACCGAGGATGCCGAGCACGGTGCCGATCAGGAAGCCGCCGAGGTTCGAGGCGACGAGCGCTCCGATGGCGAGCAGCACCGCCACGATCGAGTAGAACACGTGCTGGGCAGGGTGGTACCACAGCAGCAGGCCGGCCAGGATCAGCACCGCGCCGATCAGGATGCCGCTGATGCCGCCGATGCCGATGTGCAGGATGATGCCCATATTGCGGATCGGCAGCGGGATCAGCAGCAGTTCCGCACCTGCGAGGATCAGCCATATGCCAGCCCAGAAGGGCCGACTACGGCGCCAGCGGCGGTAGCGAAGCCACGCCCTGCCCAGCAGTGAGAAGACGGCAGCTAGCCCGCCTTTTTGGGCCGACCCCTGGTTGGCCGGCCCACCGGACTCGGCCGGTACGGGCCCACCGGACTCGGCCGGTACGGGCCCGCCGGCCTCAGGATCTTGCGTGCTGTCGGGCATCCGCTAGAGGTTGAAGCTGTTCACGGGGCCACCTGGGAAGCAAGGGCTGTCGCCCGCAGCCAGGCTCAGGCTGAAGCCCGGCAACGTAAGCGTCCCGGCCGAGGTCGCATACGCGATCTCCTGCAGGTTGCTGATGTTGATCGACGTTGCCTGCTGCGCGAAGTTGCCCGCGGTGCCAGCAGGCATTCCAGGAGCGTCGCTGACCGAGCCGGCGTCGATGCCTTCCTGGATGTTGCCGAAGGTCGCGGTGGAACCGGACAACTGATTCGCGTCGATGATCAGCGAACTCGCGCTCACGGGCGTGCCGCCCGTGCCGCCTCTGATCGTCAGCGTGACGTCGCCGAGGCCGAGTGGCAGCGACTCGACGAGACTCTGGCACAGGTTGGTGATCTGTGCTGAGCTGATCTCCGACTCGGCGACCGGGATGATCGTCCCGCCGTGGGTCACGTCGGCCGTGCCGAACTGCTGAAAGCCGGTACCAGTCAGACTGTCGGCGGAGGTTTCGCCCTGCTGTCCCGAAATGGAAAAGGAGGCGGCCAGTGCGCCGTTGGCCGTCGCTGTCAGCAGGGCCGCGCTGATCGCGGCAGCCGGCAGGAAGACGATCGCGAAACGCCGCCAGCGGACACGGCCCGGCACGGAAGCCGCGGGCTTCGCGTGTCTGCGGCGGAGCATATGCCGGCGTTCACCGGCCGGTGGGTTGGTATCTGAGCTCATGGAGCGGCCTCCCTGTTGCCACAGCGATGAGCCGATCGAGCCCCCCCGGCCCCGAGTCGGCAATATGACTCCGGTCACCGGTACTTGTAACCAGCCGGTAAGTTACTGATCGGTAGAATCCAAGTCAACCCTTGCGCAGAAAATGGCACCAAGTTGTGTCCGGCTTAAGCGTTTCGCGCCGATGTGGGTCGCCCCGCCGGTGACCGCGCCGACCGGCGAAGTATGCTCCCGGCCATGGAAATCAACGGAACCGCTGCGATCGTGTCAGGCGGAGCCAGCGGTCTGGGTGCGGCGACGGTCCGCATGCTCGCCGCGGCCGGCTCCACGGTCATCGTCGCCGACCTCAATGAGCAAGCGGGCAAGACGATCGCCGACGAGGTCGGCGGCATCTTTGCCCGGACAGACGTCAGCGACGCCGACTCGGTCCGCGCCGCCGTCGACACGGCTGTGTCGGCTGGGCCACCGCTGCGTTTCGTCATCAACTGCGCGGGCATCGGCTGGGCCCAGCGGACCGTTGGCCGCGATGGGCAGCCGCACGACCGAGGTGCCTTTGGCAAGGTCATCGACGTGAACCTCATCGGCACGTTCAACCTCATGAGCATCGGCGCCGCGGCGGTCGCGAAGACCCAGCCCGCCGACACCGACGGCGCCCGCGGTGTCGTTGTCAACACCGCGTCGATCGCCGGCATCGAGGGCCAGACGGGTCAGCTCGCCTACTCGGCCTCGAAGGGCGGCATCATCGGCATGACGGTGCCCGCCGCAAGGGATCTCGCTGCGATCGGCGTCCGGGTCAACACGATCTGCCCCGGCATCATCGACACCCCGATTTACGGCAACGCGCCGGGCAGCGAGGACTTCAAGGCCAAGCTGGTGGCGCCCGTCGTGTTCCCGAAGCGCATGGGCACCGCCGCGGAGTTTGCTCTCCTCGTTCGCGCGCTGATCGAGAACGACTACATGAACGCCGAGATCCTTCGCTTCGACGGCGGCATTCGCTTCCAGCCCAAGTAACTCGTCCCGTCGACCAGTCCACGAAGGGTGGCCCCATGCCGGCAGTTCTGACCGACGTCAACGACGGCGTCGCCGTCGTCACCATCAACCGGCCGGAGGCCAGGAACGCAGTCAACGGCGAGGTGGCCAGGGGGATCGCCGAGGCCGTTGAGCAACTGGACGCCAGCAAGGACGTGCAGGTTCTGATCCTTACTGGCGCGGGCGGCACGTTCAGCGCAGGCATGGATCTGAAGGGTTTCCTGACTGGCGACTCGCCGGCATTCGGCGATCGCGGGTTCGGTGGGCTCGTGCAGCGCCCGCCCGTTAAGCCGGTCATCGCCGCGGTCGAGGGCTACGCCCTGGCCGGCGGATTTGAGCTGGTGCTCTCGTGCGACCTGGTGGTAGCGAGCGAGGAAGCCAGATTCGGGTTGCCCGAGGTCCGCCGCAGCCTGGTAGCGGGCGCAGGCGGGCTACTGCGACTGCCTAAGCGGATCCCTTACCACCTGGCGATGGAAATCGCGCTGACCGGCGAGCACTATCCGGCAGTCCGGCTGCAGCAGGCCGGGCTGGTCAACCGGCTCGTGCCGGCCGGGCAGGCGCTCGAAGCGGCGAAGGAACTGGCTGGCCGTGTCGCGCTCGGCGGGCCGCTTGCGCTCATCGCGACCAAGCGCGTGATCATCGAGTCGGCCGACTGGCCAGCCGCAGAGGCCTTCCAGCGGCAAGGTGAGATCATCGCGCCGGTGTTCACGTCGGCGGACGCCAGGGAAGGCGCGATGGCATTCGCCGAGAAGCGAACGCCGGTATGGAAGGGCCAGTAGGGCAGGCTCTTCCTGCTCACTGGCGGACGACTGCTTGGCTAGCAGGGAGCCTGACGTCGCACACGAGGCAGCGGAAGGGCCTTCGGCGCCGCAGGCTAATTCTGTCAATGATCACCGAGTCGGCTGTTAGCCTCGCGGCATGTTCGCCAGCGAGCGGGTCCGACTGCGCCCCCCGACGCCCGACGACGCGCCGAATATGTATCGGCTGAGCGGCGATCCCGAACTGCACCTGATCACCGACGACGATCCCTTCGTGCCACGCCACGTCGGCCAGATCCGGGCCCGGCTGGAGAAACAGATCGGCGAGCCGCCCGACGGCGAGGCCACGGTGTCGCTGCTCGCTGAGACCGTAGCCGACGGTACATTCCTGGGCGGCGGTGTGCTGTGGGGGATCAATGCGTTCAACCGGTATGCCCACCTCGGCATCTCGCTGGTGCCCGAGGCCCGCGGCCAGGGATACGGGACCGAGGTGATCGGGCTGCTGTGTCGGTACGGCTTCCGCAACCGCAACTTGCGCCGTCTGGAGTTGGAGACGCTGGCCAGCAACACAGCCATGCGGCGGACCGCTGAGGCGTGCGGTTTCGTGCACGAGGGCACCCAGCGGGAGCGCGAGTACGACGGCGACGGCTTCGCCGACATGGTGATTTACGGCCTGCTTCGGCGCGACTGGACGCCGTAGCGGGACGACGCGCCTGAGTCTGGTCGCGGCCAAACCGCACGCCAATCGACCAAGTCAACAGGCAAGACCGAGCGGGGCTGGCGGCGCCTTTCCCGCGTGCCTTTCACCGTGACCCGTCATTGAATCTTTCGTAGGGGACGCGCCTACGTACGCCCTAGCCGCCCGGATGTTGGGTTCCGTTCATCGGCAGCCGGGGGAGCAGGGGCCCGGCGGCCGCCAGCTAAGATCGGCCGCCAGGGGGGAATCCAACTCGCAGACGGTCCACGTCTGGCTGCGCCTGCAGCCTGCAACCGACCGTGAGCGACTGGAGACAGCATGCCGCGGATCAGCGTTGTCGTTCCGTTCCATAACAACGCCGACGTGCTCGCCGACTGCCTGACGTCGATCGCAGCCCAGACGTTTCGTGACTTCGAGGTCATCGCGGTCGATGACGGGTCGACGGACGATGGCGCGGAGGTCGCAGCCACCTGCATGGCCGCGGACCCGCGGTTTACCCTCATCAAGGTCGGAGGCGGTGGGCCTGGCTTCGCGCGCAACCAGGGCATCAGGCGGGCGGCCGGTGCGTACCTGTCGTTCGTGGACGGCGATGACATGCTGCCCCCGGACGCGCTTGAGCGCTTGCTTGGCACGCTGGCGGCGTCGGGTTCAGACTTCGTGTCGGGGAACGTGCAGCGCCTGAGCCCGGCCGGCCTCAGCCAGTCCGCACTACACGCCAATGCGGTCAAAACCGCGAAGACCGGCACGCACATCAGCAGAAGCCCGGAGCTGTTCTTCGACGTCTCGGTCTGGAACAAGCTGTTCCGAATGTCGTTCTGGGAACGCCACGGCCTCACCTTCCCCGAAGGAGTGGTCTGGGAGGACCTGCAGCTCATGACCAAGGCGCACGTGCTGGCCACTGCGGTTGACGTCATCCCTGATCACATCTACCACTGGCGCCAGCGGGTCAGTGGCGAGCGGTCCATCACGCAATCTCGCACCAGCATCGCCAATTTCCGCGACCGGATCACCGCGCTACAGGTGATCGACGACTTTCTGCGCCAGCGCAAGCCCCGTCACCTGCTCACCGACCACCAGCGCAAGGCGCTGGTCAACGACTTGTGGCTGTATATACCGGACCTGAGTCACACCAGCTCGGAGTACCAGGCGTCGTTCAGTCACCTGTTGGCCGGCTACCTGGCACGCGTGGAACCGCGCGTGCTTCGCCAGCTTCCGTCCACTCACAAGCTCGCGTATCACCTTGCGAAGCGCGGCTTGATGCCGGAGCTGCTGACCTACGCTGACTGGCTCAACGAACAGCCCGTCAAGACGGTCCCGGTGGTTCGCGGCCGCGGCAAGGTTCGCGCGGACCTGCCGTTCCGCGGCGACCGTCGGCTGTCGATTCCGCCGAGCGTGTACCGGACTCGGATGCGCGAGCTGGATCCGTTCGTCCGTCTCGAGGAGATCGGATGGCGGGACGGCAAACTGGTCATCTCGGGATGTGCCTTTGTCCCCTCGATCGACATCCGTCGCCGCCTGCACACCGCGAAGATCGTGCTCTTGCGGCCGCGCCAGCTCGCCAGACCGCCCATCGCCGTGCTAGCGCGATCCTTCCGGCACCCTGAAGCGCAGCGATGGTCCGGCCAGCAGCGGTATGAGTACGACTGGGCTGGTTTCGAGGCGACCATCAGCCCGCGCCGGTTCCGCCGGGCTCGTCGGTGGCTCACCGGCGAGTGGGAGGGATACGTGCTCGTTCGCGGGCACGGCAGCTGGCGGGCGTCGCGACTGCACACGCCCGTGCGTGCCTCCGCCGAACAGCCTGAGACCCGCCAGGTCGCGCCCGGCATTCGGCTTGGCGCTGCATGGCGCGGCCAGCGGCTGCATGTTGTGGCCGCTCGCACGGCCGCTGAGCTGCACCGCTGTGATCTGAGTGGCCAGGACGTCGTCATCGAGGTCGACCTGCAGCAGTGGGCCAGCCAGGGCGGGCGGCTGGAGCTGTCGCGACCAGACGCCACCGCAAGCAGCGATCTGGCTACGGCAGCAGTGGATCGGCCTGGGGGCGGGATCCGGTTGCGCGCGCAGGTTTCGCCGACTCTCCTGGGCGAAGGCGGCGCCGAATGGCACCTGCGCGTTGCGGGGCAAGACGGCACGAGCGCCCCAGTCGCGTTTCCGGCCAACGGTCACGACTACCGCTTCCCGATGGGAGCGCTCGATCTGGCGATCGAGCGCACGCGACAGGGGAACGTGGCCATGGCCCGGCGGGCCGCGATCCCTGTGATCAGCGACTACGCGTGGTCGGCGCACGGCGGGCTGACCCTCCGCGGCTGGTACAGCGAATCCCCGGACGCGCCGCTCGAGGCGGCGCTGCAGCGCATCGGGACCTCGGAAACCCACATGATCCCGGTCGAGCGTGACGGCGCCAGCTTCAGGCTGGACGCCGACGTCGTTGCGATGCCCGTTTTCGGTCGCCGGGTGCCGATCCGCGACGGCGAATGGGAGCTCAAGATCCGCCTCGCCGGACGCGGCGATGAACTGCTCGCGCCGTTCTACGACCGCGACCAGCTGGCAACCGCCGACGACCGGCAGCACCAGTTCGGGCCGAAGCGGTACCAGTTCGCGATGGCCGGCTACGACTCCCCGGTGCTGACGGTCACTCCGGCGGTGAGCTTCGCAGCGGCCGGGCGCGTGCAGCGCCGGATACTGCGTGACCTGTATTACCCGATGCAGCGACGACGCGGCCGCCGCGACGCGGTGGTGTTCCTCAGCTTCAAGGGCAGGCAGGTGAGCGACAACCCGCTCGGCATCGCGGCCGAGTTGCGCCGCCGGGGCGATGCCAGGGAACACATCTGGGTCGTCAACGACCGGGCCGTGGAAGTGCCGGACGGAGCGAGGCCCGTTCTCCTCGACACCGAAGAATGCTGGGAGGCGCTGGCGAGGTCCGCCTACATCGTGTCCAACGATGACATGCCGCGCGGCTTCACCAAGCGCCCCGGCCAGTTCTACCTGCAGACGTGGCACGGCACCCCGCTGAAGCGGATCGGGTTCGACGTCGCGAAGATGCAGTCAGTCGGCGGCCGCGAGTACATGGGCCTGCTCGCGCACGATGTTGCCCGCTGGGACCTGCTGCTCTCGCCAAACCCCGTCAGCACCCCCATCCTGCAGCGCGCGTTCCGGTTCGGTGGCGAAGTGCTGGAGTCCGGCTATCCGCGCAACGACGTCCTGGCCCGCGACGACGGGGCGGCCATCGCGGCCCGGGTGCGCGCGCGGATAGGCATCCCGCCCGGTAAGCGGGTCGTGATGTACGCACCGACGTGGCGGGACAACAAGTTCTACGCCTCCGGCCGGTACCGGTTCGACCTGCAACTCGATCTTGAGCACGCCTGGCACGAGCTAGGCGACGACTACGTGTTTCTGCTCCGCGGCCACCATCAGACGGCCGACGACACCCCAGCCGCCGCCCGGCGCGGATTCGTGGTCAACGTCACCGGCTACCCGGATGTCGCCGAGCTGATCCTGGCGAGCGACGTGCTCATCACGGATTACTCGTCGATGATGTGCGACTTCGCCGTCACCGGCCGGCCGATGCTGTTCTTCACCTACGACCTGGCCGACTACCGGGACAGCGTGCGAGGGCTGTCGATCGACCTCGAGCGGGAGGCCCCCGGTCCGCTCCTCGCCACGTCCGACGAGGTGATTGACGCGCTCGGCAATCTCGATTCAGTCTCCGCGCGGTACCGGGCCGCTTACGCGGCGTTCGTGGCGAAGTTCTGCCCGCTGGACGACGGCAAGGCGGGCGCCAGGGTCTGCGACCGGGTGTTCGGCGGCGGCTAGCTCGACGACCGCCGCGTGCCGCCGGGTAGCTGGGCCATGGATGCCTCGCTACTAGCGCTGGCGCGACAGCAACGGGGCACCGATTGCCGGCCGAGGCGGCGGGTGCAGCCGGGCCCCGTTCCCCTTCCATGCGGCAATGCCCGCCACTGCCGGAAGGGGAGCAGTGACGGGCATTGCCTTCGGGGGGTGCTGCGCGGGCGGGGGACCCGCGCTTTCGGGGGGGTGCTGCGCGGGCGGGGGAACCCGCGCTGGCGGGGGGTTCGTGGCGGGCGGGGGCCCGCGCTTGTGGGGGCTATGGCGGGCGGGGGGCCCGCGTTTGTGGGGGTTGTGGCGGGCGGGGGACCCGCGCTTGTGGGGGAGTCCTACCGGGCGGAGCTGGCCAGGGCGCGCTTGCCAGCAGCGGTACCGGCCAGCCGCTCGCGGAGCTTGCTCCGGCCGCGGTGCAACCGGGACATCACCGTGCCGATCGGGGTGCCCATCATCGCGGCGATCTGCTTATACGGGTAGCCCTCGACGTCGGCCAGGTAGATCGCGACCCGGAACTCCTCCGGCAGTTCCTTCAGCGCCTGCAGGATGTCGGAGTCGGGGAGCCGGTCCAGCGCCTCTGCCTCGGCCGACCGGGCCGGGGGCATCAGCGGGTCGCTGCCAACCTGCCAGTCCTCGTGGAAGTCGGCGCCGAGGTCCTGGACCGGCTCACGGCGCTTCTTCCGGTAGCTGTTGATGAACGTGTTCGCCAGGATGCGGTGCAGCCAGGCGCGCAGGTTGGTACCGGGCTTGAACTGGTGCAGGGCCGCGTAGGCCTTCGCCAGCGTCTCCTGGACGAGATCCTCGGCGTCGCTGGGGTTCCTCGTCATGCGCAGCGCGGCCGGGTAGAGCTGGCCCAGGAACGGCATGACGTCGCGCTCGAACAGCGCGTCGCGATCCGGCATCGACGGGGCCTGCGTGGGCTCGGCCGTCTCGGCCAGCTGTGCTTCGTCCTGCCGTACCGGTGCTGTCTCTACCGTCACTGTGCGCTCCGCTTCAGTCGGGGGGAACTGAACTGACACACCTATGACGCAACTGACGAGTAACACGATGCGTGATCTGGGTAACACTGCGGCTACCGAGCGTGCACAGTGCCAGCTCGGCCGCTCAGATCCAGCGATGGAACCACATTCGGGACAACCAGGCAGAGAACGGGATAACCTCGGCAGTCAAGATCGGGTACAGGTAGGCCAGGTTGATCAGCACGGCGATCAGGTAGGCGCCTGCGCCGACCGCGCCCATCGCGCGCCGGCCAGG
>JASHOE010000177.1 GCA_030041275.1 Streptosporangiaceae bacterium | reverse complement strand
GTCACGCCAGCACCCCCTTGAGACGGCCGATGACGGCGTCCCGCAGGTCGCTCGGCTCCAGCACCACGACGTCGGGGCCGAACCCAGCGATGTGCTCGCTGGTCCACCCCGTGTCGGTGTAGCTCAGCTCGACCAGGTCCCAGCCCGGCTCGCAGTCGGCCGCTATCCGCTCGGCGTACCTGCGCAGCCCGAGGCCGGCCCCGGCTCGCACCCGCAGCACGCAGGTCCGGGGGGAAGCTGGCTCGTGATCCCAATCCCTGACGGCAGCCCGAACGTCGGTGTCGGGCGGCACGGTGACCGACCCGGCCGGGCCGGTGAAGCTGACCGTCCCCTCGATCCGGCTGAGCCGGAACACCCGCTCAGCCTCGCGGTCGGTGTCGAAGCCGACGACGTACCAGTGGCCGCGACGGTAGGTCACGCCCCACGGCTCCAGGTTGCGCCGCAGCGCGGTGCTCCGGCCTGGCACGCGGTACCCGAACGCCACCGGGCGGCGGTCTCTGACGGCCTGCCACAGCGGCCCGAACGCGGGCTCCGCCGTTTGCACCCGCGGCTCGATCCTCGGCTGGCTCAGGTCGTCCTCCGAGTCGGCACCCGCAGCCCGGAGCTTCAGTAGCGCGCCGTCGGCCGCGCCCGCCAGCTCGGCCCGGCGCCACACTCTCGCCGCGAGCCCGAGCATGGCCACCTCGTCCGGCTCCAGCCTGATATCAGGGAGCTCGTAGGCTTGCCGCGAGATCCGGTACCCGAGCTCATCGTCGCCGACCGCGTTCGTGCCGGTCTCCAGGGGGATGCCAAGCTCGCGGAGCTCATCCTTGTCCCGCTCGAACATGCGCTTGAAGGCGTCGAACGATTCCGGATACCCCGGCACCGCAGCCCTGATCTGCGTGGCGGTCAGGTACCGCCGCGCCGAGAGCAGGCAGACCACAAGGCTGAGCAGCCGCTCGGTCTTACGCCTGGACATCGCCATCCCTTCCCGCCCCCGACGCTACCCTGCCGGAGTGATCAGGTGGCGAAGTGGCGAAGTTTCCGCGCTCGGCCAGGCGTGGCGCGGCGTGGTGGAATTGCAGGTACAGGTGGGCGATGTGGCGGTGCCCGCCATCGCCTACCCCCGCCTCACCGGGACCCCCCAGCCGGGCGACCGCGTGCTGCTGAATACGGCGGCGCTTGACCTTGGCCTCGGCACCGGCGGATACGCGCTGGTGGTAGCGATTCCGGACCGACTGCCGCCCGACACCGACGACCGCGGCCACCTCGTGAAGGCCAGGTACACCCCGCTGCAGGCCTGCGTCGAGGGCGCGGACGAGCCGGGTTCGCCGTTCTACGACACGCTGCGCGACGCCGACGATCTGGCCGGGCTGCCGGTCGTGGTCGCCGACCTGCACTCGGCGGTGCCCGCCATCGCCGCGGGCTACCTGGCGAGCAGGCCAGGTGCCCGGATCGGCTATGTCATGCCGGACGGCGGCGCGCTGCCTGCCTGGTTCTCTCGGTCGGCCGCCGCGCTGACCGAGGCGGGCTGGCTGGCTGGCACTGTGACCGTAGGACAGGCGTTCGGCGGCGACCTCGACGCGGTGAGCGTCCACAGCGGCCTGCTGGCCGCTCGGCACGCTCTCGGCGCCGAAGCGGTCATCGTCGCGCAGGGTCCTGGCAACCTCGGCACCGGCACGCGCTGGGGATTCTCCGGCGTCGCTGCGGGCGAGGCCGTCAACGCCGCCGCCACCCTGCACGGCAGGCCAGTGGGCTCGCTCCGCATCAGCGCGGCCGACCGGCGCGACCGGCACCAGGGCATCTCGCACCACAGTCTGACCGCATATGGCCGAGTTGCGCTCGCTCGGGCCGATCTGGTGCTGCCCGAACTGGGCGGCGAGCTGAGCGCGCGGGTGCGTGCCGCCGCGGCGGTGCTCGCCAGCAGGCACAACCTGGTCACGGTGAGCGTGAGCGGGCTCCCGGAGGCGCTGCGGGGCAGCCCGGTCGCGCTGCAAACCATGGGCCGTGGCCTGGACGAGGACCTGCCCTACTTCCTCGCGGCGGCAGCTGCAGGCCGACACGCGGCGATGCTCACCGCGGAACGGCATCCGCACGACCTCGAACGCTCGTGCGTCCGGGTCGTGCTCAGGGACGCAGACGGCCGGATCCTGCTGTTCCGCGCCGAGCTTTCTTCCATGGCCGCCGGGCATTGGTGGGAACTCCCCGGTGGCGGCATCGAGCGGGGCGAGAGTCACGTCGACGCCGCCGTGCGGGAGATTCGCGAAGAGACCGGCATACAGATCTCAGCCGCGCAGGTCGGGCCGCCGCGCTGGCGGCGCTCCGCCACCTGGACCGCGCGCGGGATCCGCAGGCTCCAGCACGAGGTCGTCGTAGCCGTGGATCTGCCGGACAGCGGACCGCCTATCACCGGAACGGGGCGCACCGCTGACGAGCTCGAGGACTACACCGGCTCGCGCTGGTGGGAGGTCGCCGAGGTGCTGACCAGTACCGAGCGGTTCTACCCAGGCCGGCTCCGCGAGCTGCTGCCGGCCTTCCTGGCTGGCGCCGAACTTACGGAGCCGTTCGAGCGCTGGAACTGACCGTGCTCGTTACGGGTGCAGGTATCCGATGACGTCGATGACGAACACGAGGGTGTCGTTCTTCTCGATGCCGGCGCTAGAGTCGCCGCCCTCTGGGCCGTAGCCGAGCGATGGCGGGATGACGAGCATGACCCGGCTGCCGACCTTCACTCCCGTCAGGCCTTCATTAAATCCAGTCAGCACCTGGCCGCCGAGCTGGAAGCTGAATGGAGATCCCGGCTGGCTCGACGATGGCCAGGTGCTGCTGAACACGCTTCCGGTCCGCCAGATGGACCCGACGTACTGAGCGACTACGGTGTCGCCCTTGGCCAGGGCGGGGCCGGAGCCCTTGATCAGCGTGGTCACCGATAGTGAGCTAGGTGCCGAGGTCTTCGGGATCGTCACCGTGGGGGCTTCGCCCGCCTTCGCGGTCACGGTCGGCAGGGCACCGCCACCGTCAGACACCTGCGCGCCCGACGCCGACTGGTTGCCCGGGTACTGCTGGAGCAGGTCGATCACCCACACCGTCGTGTCGGTGCCGGTGAGGCCGAGCTGGGAGTTGCCGCTGCTGCCGTAGCCGTACTTGGGCGGGAGCACGGCGACGACCCGGCTGCCGAGCCGAGCGCCCTTCAGCGCGGTGGCAAGGCCAGACAGGTCCGTCTGGGACGGGATGATCTGCGGGCCAGACGTGAACGTGGACTCGATCAGGCTGTGCTTCGTCCCGCTCCACTTGTACAGCGCGACATTGGCGAGCGCGGAGTTGCCCGCCTTCAACGGCGCGCCAGTCCCCTGGATTGGCTTGCTGACCACCAGGTTCGTGCTGGCCTTCTCGGCCGGGATGGTCACGCTGGGCGTCTTGTCGAAACTGCCAGACACCTTCACGGCGTCGTTGGAGTTGCCGGACGATGCCCCTCCGCCACAGCCAGCCAGGACGGCGACTGCTGCAACCGGGGCAAGGACAGCGAGGGCGATGCGGCGCATGGCGGTCAGCCTACCGCCGGGCGATGGCTGCCTGAGCCGCCTGCGTCAGGTCAGCCGGGACAGCACGTTGGTGTTCCAGACGAGCACGGTGTAGTCGGGCAGCGAGAACGTCTGGGCGGGGCGGCCGAAGCTGTGCACGATGGCGCCAGCCCCTGGCTGCTGGCGCCAGGAGCCCGCGACCGCCTGCGGTAGCACGAGGAACCCGGCGATGTGAGTGCGAGGCGAGTACCAGCCGAGATTGATCTCCCACGGGCTGGGCGACACGCCTTTGCCCGATGTCTGCACGTAGCGCAGCGCGACCCGGCCGCTGCTATCCACGGTGGTCTCGTTGGCGGTCCAGTATCCGGTGGTGAGCCCGTAGTGGAACTGGTGCCTTGCCAGCCAGTTCGCGAGCGCTTGATTGTCGGCCGGGACTGGAGGCCTCGTGGCGTAGAACACCAGACCCCCGAGATACACGGCGAGCACGGCGGCGAGCGCAGGCACGAGTCGGACGCGGCGCAGCCGACGCGCCAGCAATCGCCCGGCGAGCGCGGCACCGAGTGGGAGGACGGCTGCCATCTCGCGACTGGTCCATCCCTCTGGCTGACCCACCACCACAGCGTTGGGGTCGAGCAGATAGGCCAGCAGCGCGAAGCTAACGGAGACGGCCATGAGCTGGACGGACAGTTTCCACCGCCAGAGGTGCCGGAGAGCCGCGAATATGGCCCACAGCACGAGCCCGATGCCGATCACGTGCAGGAGGCCCACGGCCGCGATCACGCCCGCCCGGTGGCCGGCAAAGTTTGCGCCAAAGAGCACCAGGAGACCCTGGGCGGTCGCCTGCACATTGCTCACGATGGTGTCGAACCACGCCAGCTGATTGGTGACAGGAAAGACCTTGTAACCGCCGCTCGCCCTGATCGCTGCGACGATCCGGTCGGCGGCGAAGGTACCCAGAAGCGCGGCAGCCACCAAGGCGACCTCGAACCACGCCGTCCAGAACCTCTGCCGCAAGACGACCAGGCGGCGGTAGCCGCGAACAACTGCTACCAGGATCAGCGGTCCGACCATTGTGATCAGAATCACCGGGTCGGCGATAACCGCCCAGACCACGAGCAGGAACGCGAGCAGCGGCACGCACCATCGCCAGCTCCTGGGGTTCCACCGAGCGGCCCAGGTGCCGGTGCCGACCAGGTCAAGCACCGCGACAAGCAGCAGCACCGGGACGGCACTCCCGACGTGATCCGGCTCGAGCATGAGTACATAGACGCTGCCTACTGGCGGGGCGATCATGATCCCGGCCGCCAGCGCGGCCCGCGTCCAGCCTTCGGCACCGCGTGCCCTGCCCTTGGCGACCCAGGCGGCCAGCAGTACCAAGATGGTGTAGGTCAGCGCGCCCGCGATGTGCATGTCATCGGGCTTCAGCCCGTTGAAGTGCTCGATGAGCATGTACTGCGGCACTTCGGTGGTGTAGAACGACACGTCAGCGAGCACCCAGCCGTGCAGCAGCAGGTTCCCGTGCAGCATCGACCAGCCCTGCAGGGCGATGGACGCGCCGTCCGAGTTCACCGAGACGGTGCGTGACAGGTGCAGGTAGCAGGTAAACAGCGCAACAGCTGCCGCCAGCCAGCCCGCGGCCGTGAAGACGAACCTGGCCGCCGAGCGGCCGACCCCGTGCCGCGGCCCCGGCCGCTCCTCGGTGCGGACCGGCATCTCGGCCGACCGGCTCGGCCGTAGCGTCACGGGCAGCCGTGACATCAACCGGACCCCCCGAGTCCCCGACCTACGCGTGCCGGGGTGACCCCCGGAGATGCGCCTACCCCCGCACCATCCGGCCGCTACCCACTAGTAACGACCCGATTACCGTGCGTGCGCCGTTACATACCCGCGATGAGCTTTTCCACCCGCTCGTCAACCGCCCGGAACGGGTCCTTGCACAGCACGGTCCGCTGGGCCTGGTCGTTGAGCTTGAGGTGCACCCAGTCCACGGTGTAGTCGCGACGTCGTTCCTGCGCCCGCCGGATGAACTCCCCGCGCAGCCGGGCCCTGGTGGTCTGCGGCGGGATGGACTTGGCCGCGAAGATGTCCAGGTCACGGCAAGCCCGCTCGACCGCGCCGCGCTTTTGCAGCAGGTAGTACAGACCGCGACCGCGGTGTACGTCGTGGTAGGCCAGGTCGAGCTGGGCCACCCTGGGCGAGGCCAGCGGTAGGTCGTGCTTGGCTCGGTAGCGCTCGATCAACTCGAGCTTCGTGACCCAGTCGATCTCGCGCGAGACCTTGCTGAGGTCGCCTGTCTCGACCGCCCGCAGCGTCCGCTCCCACAGCTCGAGCACCCGACTCGTGATCTTGTCCGCGCCCTTGCGCGCCGTGAAGTCCTGCGCCTTGGCCAGGTACTCGGCCTGCACGTCGAGGGCGCTCACCTCGCGGCCGTTGGCCAGCCGCACCTTGCGCCGCCCGGTCATGTCATGGCTGACATCCCTGATAGCGCGGATCGGGTTCTCCAGGGTCAGGTCGCGCATCACGATGCCGGCCTCGACCATCCGCAGCACGAGATCGGTGGCCCCGACCTTGAGCAGCATGGTGGTCTCGCTCATGTTCGAGTCGCCGACGATGACGTGCAGCCGCCGGAACCGTTCGGCGTCGGCGTGCGGCTCGTCCCTGGTGTTGATGATGGGCCTGGACCGGGTGGTCGCCGACGAGACGCCCTCCCAGATGTGCTCGGCACGCTGGCTCACGCAGTAGACAGCACCGCGTGGGGTCTGCAAGACCTTCCCGGCGCCGCAGATAATCTGCCGCGTGACCAGGAACGGGATGAGCACATCCGCCAGCCTGCCGAACTCGCCGTGACGGCCGACGAGGTAGTTTTCGTGGCACCCGTATGAGTTTCCGGCCGAGTCGGTGTTGTTCTTGAACAGGTAGATGTCCCCGGCGATGCCCTCTTCCCGCAGCCGGGTATCCGCGTCGACAAGCAGGCCCTCAAGGATGCGCTCCCCCGCCTTGTCGTGGGTGACGAGGTCGATGAGGTTGTCGCACTCGGGCGTCGCGTATTCGGGATGGCTGCCGACGTCCAGGTACAGGCGGGCGCCGTTGCGCAGGAACACGTTGCTTGACCGGCCCCAGGACACCACCCGACGGAACAGGTACCTCGCGACCTCGTCGGGCGACAGCCGACGCTGCCCGCGGAAGGTACAGGTGACGCCGTATTCGTTCTCGAGCCCGAAAATCCGTCTGTCCATTGGCTACCAGTCGACCGCGATGTACTTGGTCTCGGTGTATTCGAGCAGTCCGTCGTGCGCGCCCTCGCGACCGAGACCTGACTGCTTGACGCCACCGAAAGGCGCTGCCGGGTCTGACACCACACCCCGGTTGATGCCGATCATGCCCGCTTCCAGTGCCTCTGCAACCCGCAGGCAGCGGCGAAGGTCAGCGGAGTACAGGTAAGAAACCAGGCCGTACTCGGTGTTGTTCGCCAGCTCGATTGCCTCGTCCTCCGCCGAGAACCTGACGATAGGTGCGACCGGTCCGAATATCTCCGTAGCCAGAATGTCGGCGCCGGCCGGCACGGCGTCCAGCACGGTGGGCTCGTAGTAGTACCCGACCCGGTCCGGGGCGCGCCCGCCGGTCAGCACCGCGGCGCCGTCGCCGGCTGCAGACTCCACCAGGCTCGCCACTTTGTCTCGCGTATCGGCGTTGACGAGCGGTCCGAGGTCGACGCCATCCTCCAGACCCGGCCCGACCCGCAGCCCCGCCAGCCGCGCCGACAACTTGGCGCCGAACTGGTCGGCCACCCGCTCGTGCACGTAGAACCGATTCGCGGCGGTACACGCCTCGCCGCCGTTGCGCATCTTGGCCAGGAACGCTCCGTCGACCGCGGCATCCACATCAGCATCATCGAAGACGAGGAACGGCGCGTTTCCGCCCAGTTCCATCGAGCAGTTGGTGACGTAGTCCGCCGCTTGCTTGAGCAGCACCCGGCCAACCTCTGTGGAGCCGGTGAAGGACAGCTTGCGCACCCGCGGGTCGGCGAGGATCGTCTCGGTCAGCGGACCTGGCTTTGTCGTCGGCAGCACGTTGATCACGCCGTCGGGGACGCCCGCCTCGGTGAGAACCCCGGCCACCGCGAGCGCGGTCAGCGGCGTCTCCTTGGCGGGCTTGAGCAGCACCGTGCAGCCGGCCGCGAGGGCCGGGCCGATCTTGCGCGTTGCCATCGCCGCCGGGAAGTTCCAGGGCGTAATCAGGTAGCTGACACCGACCGGCTGCCTGATGGCCATGATGCGGTTCGCGCCGGATGGTGCAATCGACAGCGAGCCGTCGATCCTGACGGCCTCCTCGGCGTACCAGCGGAAGAATTCGGCGGCGTAAACGATCTCACCCCGGGCGTCCCGCAGCGCCTTGCCGTTCTCTAGCACCATCAGCCTGGCCAGCTGCTCCGACCGCTGCATCATGAGCTCGTAGGCCCGGCGCAGGCACTCGCCGCGCTCCCTGGGCGGCCGCGCCGCCCAGCCCGGCAGCGCGGCTGCGGCGGCCGCGACGGCGTCCAGCGCGTCCTCCGGGCTGGCGTCGGCCACCTCAGTCAGCGCGTCCTCGGTCGCCGGATTCATCACGGGCAGGCGTCCGGCACGTCCGGCCGACCACTGCCCGCCGATCAGCAGGCCGGTCGGCGCCTCGATGCCGATGATGCTCGCCAGGTCGGATGTCACTATGCCCTCCAGCGAAGCGGTATTCGGCAGGAAGCGGTGTCCTCCTCCGAACCCCTCTGTGTGTTGAGGCTACCGGGCGCCCGTAACCCCGTCACCGGGCGCAGACCGGGAGTTTTCCGGTCAGCTGGTGCCGTTCGGAGACTCGGTGCCGTTCGGAGACTCGGTGCCCTTCGGAGACTCAGTGCCGCCCTGGTCGCCGCCGCCCTCGTCGGCTGAGTCAGCGCCCGCCGAATCCGGGCCAGCACCATCAGCCGCAGGCGCAGCGCCGGCATCCCTGGACTCCACGAGCAGCGCGTCCAGGCGGCCGCCGGTAATGCGGCGGAATGTACGGTGTGCCCGGTCGCGCTCGAGCAGCGCTACCTCGAGCTCGCCACTCGTCAGCGGCTCGCCAGCACCGTCTCCCTGGCCTGCCAGCGACGTGATCGCGAGGTGCATGGCGGCGGGGAGCGACACCGGCGCGGCGTACTGCTCCTTGATCACTGCCGCCACGCGATCCGCCTGGCCGCCGATGACCACGAAGTCGTGCTCGTCGGCGACGGCGCCGTCGAACGTGATCCGGTAGATCTCGTCGTCCGCAGTCGACTTACCGACCTGCGCGACCACGATCTCGACCTCGTAGGGCTTCGGACTGTCAGTGAACAGCGACCCGAGCAGCTGCCCGTACCAGTCGGCGAGCCCGCGCGCGGTGACGTCCCGCCTGTCGTACTGGAACCCAGTCATGTCGGCGTACCGAACGCCAGCCTTGCGCAGCGTCTCGAACTCGTTGTACCGGCCGACTGCGGCAAAGGCGATCCGGTCATACAGCTCGCTGAACTTGCGCAGCGCCCGCGATGCATTGGGCGTGACCAGCAAGATGCCGGCATCGCAGCTGAGTACGACGCCGCTGCGGCTGTTCTGGGTAATGCGCCGACGGGCGTAGTCCGCCTTGTCCTTCATCACCTGTTCAGGTGACACGTAACCGAACGGCATCGACACCGCGGGAGCTTCCTTACTCGAGTCGGGTCAGGTGGATGGTCAGGAGCCCGATCGCAACGGAGCGGCCGGCCCGTCCGGCAGCTGCATTCGCTCGGCTATTACCGCCTCGGCGTATCCGCCAGCCTCAGCGTCCGTGAGCCGCAGGTAGCCGTCCTCGGTCACGGTTACCACGACCGGGTAGATGTGCCGCGACACGTCGGGGCCGCCGGTCGCCGAGTCGTCGTCGGCGGCGTCGTACAGGGCCTGCATGAGCACCAGGACGACGTCGGTCGCACTCATGCCGTCCCGGTACAGCTTCTTGAGCGAGCCGCGGGCGAACACCGAGCCAGAGCCCATGCTGGCGAATCGCTGCTCTTCGTACTTGCCGCCGTCCGGGGTGAAGCTGAAGATCCGGCCCTGCGCCGTCTCCTCGTCATAGCCTGCGAGCAACGGCACCGCGATCAGGCCTTGCATGGCCGCGCCCAGGTTGGCCTTGACGAGTCCGGCGAGCCGGTTTGCCTTGCCCTCGAGCGACAGCGACCGGCCCTCGAGCTTCTCGTAGTGCTCGAGTTCGACGGCGAACAAGCGCGCCATATCCACGCCGACGCCTGCGAGGCCTGAGATGCCCACGCAGGAGTACTCGTCGCTGCGGAAAACCTTCTCGATGTCGCGCTGGGCAATCATGCTGCCTGCCGTCGCGCGACGGTCACCAGCCATCACAACGCCGCCTTCGCACACCGCGGTGACGATGGTGGTGCCGTGCGGCAGGTCGGGCGGCAAACCGCTGCCGCCACCGAGCGGCCCCTGCTCGTGCGCGTGTCTCGGCAGCAACTCCGGCGCGGCCATGGTTAGAAAGTCGGCGAAGGATGAGGACCCGGCGGCGAGATAGGCCGCAGCCTGCCACCGTCCCTGAGGTTCAAAGCCGCCCACCGTGTAGTCCTCCGCTCGTGCCGTCGCTGCCGGGCAGGTGCCGTCGGCATTGGCTCCCGGCTAGCCCGTTCCCTTCCTGCAGGCAGGACTTTACTGCCCGCCCTTTTGCACGTACGACCGGACGAACTCCTCGGCGTTCTCCTCGAGCACCTCATCGATCTCATCGAGGATCGCATCGACGTCGTCGGTCAGCTTGTCCTGTCGCTCCTTGGCCTCGTCAGTTTCCTGAACGTCGGTGTCCACGTTCTCCTCGGCGCGGCGCTGGGCCTGCCGCTGACCGCCGGTGTCCTTTGTCGCCATGCCTCTTACCTCCGTGCTCCGCGGTGCTTCTCCGCAGTCCCAACGCTATCCTCGCCTGCCGGTATGTCATCCAACCGTGCGTGCACTGCATCGCTATCACGCCTGGCCAACTTCTGGCCAGGATAGACACAGCCGTCTGGTGGCCAGGATAGGCACAAAAGCACGCAGCGCCAGGGGCGTAATGCTGGCTATACGTTGATTACCGGGATTGTTCTGGATAGGCAGGATGTGCGCCAGCTCAGGAGCCAGTGAGGGCAGCGACCAGGTCACCCGCCGTGGCGCAGCTGTCCAACAGCCGGCCCACGTGCGCCCTGGTGCCGCGCAGCGGCTCGAGCGTCGGCACTCGCTGCAGCGACTCACGGCCTGGGATGTCGAAGATCACCGAATCCCAGGAGGCCGCCGCGACCGCGTCGGGGTACTGCCGCAGGCAGCGACCGCGGAAGTAGGCCCTCGTGTCTTCGGGTGGGTCATCGACCGCCCGCAGAACCTGTGCCTCGCCCACCAGCCGCGTCATCCGGCCGCGTTCGGCGAGCCGGTTGTACAGCCCCCGGTCGATCCTGACGTCGGCGTACTGCAGGTCAACAAGCTGCAGCCGCGGATGTCCCCAGGCCAGTCCGTCTCTGGACCGGTAGCCCTCCAGGATCTCCAGCTTGGCTACCCAGTCGAGCTCTCTGGACAGCTGCATGGGGTCATCCGACAGTCGCGTCAGCACGCTTTCCCAGCGGGCCAGCACGTCCGCCGTGACGTCATCGACGTCGGTGCCGTACTTGTCCTCGGTGTACTTGCGGGCCAGCTCCAGGTACTCCATCTGCAGCTGGACCGCGGTCATCCGGCGGCCGTCCCGCAGCGCCACCAGGTGCCGCAGGCTGGGGTCGTGCGAGATCGCCCGCAACTCGGCCACCGGCGACTCAATGCCCAGGTCGGTCGCGAGGAACCGGTCCTCGATCATGGCCAGTACCAGCGCGGTGCTGCCGAGCTTGAGGTAAGTCGAGATCTCGCTCAGGTTGGCGTCGCCGATAATCACGTGCAGCCGACGGTACTTGTCTGGATCCGCGTGCGGCTCGTCCCTGGTGTTGATGATCGGCCGCTTCAGCGTCGTCTCCAGGCCGACCTCGACCTCGAAGTAGTCGGCGCGCTGGCTGAGCTGATAACCGTCTTCTCGCCCGTCGGCGCCCCGGCCGACCCGGCCGGCCCCGCACACCACCTGGCGCGACACGAAGAACGGCGTCAAGTGCCTGACGATGTCCGCGAACGGCGTGGCGCGGTTCATCAGGTAGTTCTCGTGGCACCCGTAGGAAGCGCCCTTGTTGTCCGTGTTGTTCTTGTACAGCTGGATCGGCTGGCCGCCCGGCATGGCCGCGGCCCTGGCCGCTGCCTCCGCCATGACCCGCTCGCCCGCCTTATCCCAGATGACGGCGTCCAGCGGGTTTGTGCACTCGGGCGCCGAGTACTCCGGGTGAGCGTGGTCCACGTACAGCCGCGCACCATTGGTGAGGATCACGTTGGCCAGGCCGAGGTCCTCATCGGTGAGCTGCGAGGAGTCCGCCGTCTCCGCGGCCAGGTCGAAGCCCCTCGCGTCCCTGAGCGGGTTCTCTTCCTCGAAGTCCCACCGCGGCCGGCGCGCCCTGGCGGCCGTGGCCGCCTGGTACGCGTTGACGACCTGCGACGAGCTGACCATGGCGTTCACGCCCGGCTGTCCCGGCACGGAAATTCCGTACTCGGTCTCAATACCCATGACCCGGCGCGCGCTCATGACCTAGAGCCTAAGCCGCGCATACCGCGGACCGCACGCCCCGCCCCGCCGGAACCCGCGCTACAAGTACTGGCCGGTGTTGGACACGGTGTCGATCGACCGGCCCGCCTCGGTGCCGCTCTTGCCGGAGATGAGCGTGCGGATGTAGACGATCCGCTCGCCCTTCTTGCCGGAAATGCGCGCCCAGTCGTCGGGGTTGGTGGTGTTCGGCAGGTCCTCGTTCTCCTTGAACTCGTCGATGCACGCAGACAGCAAGTGCGCGACACGCAACCCCTTCTGGCCGGTCTCCAGAAACTCCTTGATGGCCATCTTCTTCGCGCGATCGACGATGTTCTGGATCATCGCGCCGGAGTTGAAGTCGCGGAAGTACAGCGTTTCCTTGTCGCCGTTGGCGTAGGTGACCTCGAGGAACTTGTTCTCCTCGGTCTCGGAGTACATCCGCTCGACCACGCGCTGAATCATCTCGGCGACAGTCGCGTCCGCGTTCCCGCCGTGCTCGGCGAGGTCGTCGGGGTGCAACGGCAGACCGGACAGCACGTACTTGGAGAAGATGTCGCGCGCTGCCTCGACATCGGGGCGCTCGATCTTGATCTTCACGTCCAGCCGGCCCGGCCGCAGGATGGCCGGGTCGATCATGTCCTCGCGGTTGGACGCGCCGATCACGATGACGTTCTCCAGACCCTCCACGCCATCGATCTCGCTGAGCAGCTGCGGCACGATCGTGTTCTCCACATCGCTCGACACGCCGGACCCGCGGGTCCGGAAGATCGAGTCCATCTCATCGAAGAACACGATGACCGGCATGCCTTCGCTGGCCTTTTCCCTAGCCCGCTGGAAGACCAACCGGATGTGCCGCTCGGTCTCGCCGACATACTTGTTCAGCAGCTCAGGGCCCTTGATGTTGAGGAAGAAACTGCGCCGCTCCTTCGCCGGCCCTGCCTCATCGGACACCGGGCCGTCCTGAGCTGCCCGCGCGGCGACCTGTTTGGCGAGCGAGTTCGCGACCGCCTTCGCGATCAGCGTCTTTCCGCAGCCGGGCGGTCCGTAGAGCAGCACGCCCTTGGGCGGCCTCAGCTGGTGCTCCCGGAACAGGTCAGCGTGCAGGTAGGGCAGCTCGATGGCGTCCCGGATCTGCTCGATCTGGGCGACAAGACCACCGATCTCCGAGTACGAGATGTCTGGCACTTCCTCGAGGATGAGCTCCTCGACCTCAGCCTTCGGGATGCGCTCGTAGACGTATCCGGATCGCGGCTCCAGCAGCAGCGAGTCACCCGCGCGCAAGGTGGAGCCGCGCAGCGGCTCGGCGAGGCGTGCGATGCGCTCCTCATCCGCATGCGAGATGATCAGCACCCGGTCGCCGTCCTCAAGCAGCTCCTTGAGCATGACGACCTCGCCGACCGACTCGTAGCCCTGGGCGATGACGACGTTGAGGGCCTCGTTCAGGACTACCTCCTGACCGGGCTTCAGGTCCGCAAGCTCGACACCGGGGCTGACGCTGACCCGCATCTTGCGGCCACCGGTGAATACGTCTGCCGTGCCGTCCGCCGTGGCCTGCAGGAAGATGCCGAAGCCACTCGGCGGCTGGGCCAGCCGGTCGACTTCTTCCTTCAGCGCGACAATCTGGTCGCGTGCCTCTCGCAGGGTGCCCGCGAGTCGCTCGTTCTGGCCGGTCAGCGCCGCCAGGCTGGACTCCGCCTCGCGGAGCCGCTGCTCGAGCAGGTGCGTCTGCCGCGGCGTGTCGGCGAGCCGACCGCGCAGCGCGGCAACCTCCTCTTCAAGGAAGGAAACCTGCGTGGTCAGGACCTTGACCTCGTCGTCGTGCCGCCCAGAGTGAACGCTGTCGTCACGAGAGGCCATGCCCCTCACCCCCTCCTGAGAGCTGAGTTACCTAGACCCTACCTATCCACGGTCAATCCGTAACCCGGCGATGGGCATCGAGTGCGCATCTACGGTTACGATCGGGAAAACTCGCTGGCCGACGGCCTATTCCCCGCGGTCCGCGCCAGCAACCTCGGCAGTCTCAGCTGGACGGCCGGTGCCGGCGCCCGGCGCCGTGGCTCCGTCGGCTCCCGCAGCCGCCGCGGCCGCGGCTTCAGCGCCCGTGGAGGGACGCCTGCGGCGCGGCGGCGCGACCACCCCGTCGGCCAGCCGGCGCGCCGTGACCAGGAATCCCGTGTGGCCGATCATGCGGTGCTCGGGCCGGACCGCTAGCCCGTCGACGTGCCAGCCACGCTGCAGCGTCTCCCAGGCGGCTGGCTCTGCGAAGTTGCCCTGCTCGCGTGCCGCGGTCACGGTCCTGGCCAGCTGTGTCGTGGTTGCCACGTAACAGCACAGCACGCCGCCCGGCCGCAGCATGTCCGCAGCCGCCGCCACGTAGTCCCAGGGCGCGAGCATGTCCAGCACGACACGGTCGGCGTCTTTGATCCCAGCCGGGTCCAGCTCCGCGACGACCAGCTGCCACGCCGGGTGTGGTCCGCCGAAGTAGCGCCGGACGTTCGCCGCGGCGATCTCGGCGAAGTCCGGCCTCCGCTCGAAGGAGATGAGCCGCCCGGTCTCGCCGACGGCGCGCAGCAGCCAGCACGACAGCGCGCCCGAGCCCGCGCCCGCCTCCACCACGTGCGCGCCGGGAAAGACATCGGCGAGCCCCACGATCTGCGCCGCGTCCTTCGGGTACACCACGGCGGCCCCGCGTTCCATTGCCAGCGCGTAGTCGGCCAGCAGCGGCCGGAACGCCAGATAAGGCGTGCCGCCCGCAGACGTCACGACAACGCCCTCAGGCTTGCCGATGAGATCGTCGTGCGCCAGGGCGCCGCGGTGCGTGTGGAACGACTTGCCTGGGCCAAGCACGAGCCGATGCTTGCGCCCCTTCGGGTCGGTCAGCTGCACCTGATCGCCAACGGCGAACGGGCCGCGAGGCGGAGTGATCACGGCTGACAGGCTAGCGCCGCGCCCGGTCAGGTACCGGCGAAGGCGTGGTCGAGATCGGCCGTTGCCAGCACTCCGTAAACCTGACCAGACGGCTCAATCAGCAGATACTCGGACGCCGGTGCGCGGCGGACCGCCTCGATGAGGTCCATGCCTGACAGGTCGGCGGACAGAATCATGTCGGGATCCAGGGTTCTCGCCAGCGAGCCGGCGTCGATCCAGGGCCGCCGCTGCTCGGGTGTGGCGATGACGGCGCCTTCGTTGACGATGGCGATGGGCTTGGCGTCGTGATCCACGACGACGAGCGCTCGGGCCTGCGCCAGGTCGGCTCGGCGGATTGCCTCCGCGAGCGGGAGAGTCGACGGAATGGGTATCGCACGTCTCGCCAGCGCGCGCGCCTGCAGCGCAGGCAGTCGCTCCCGGACCCGAGCCGACCGCAGGGCCTGGCTGGCGCTCATCCACATGAACGCGGCCACGGCGATGAGCCAGATGCCGTAGCCGTCGGTGAGGCCGAAGAACGCGCTGCTGGGCTGCACCAGCACAGCAGCCACGGCGGCGACAGCGATGATCCGCCCGGCCCAGGCTGCGAGCACGGTGGAGTAACTGCCCCGGCCGGTCAGTTTCCACAGCCCGGCGCGAAGCAGCCGACCGCCGTCTAGCGGTAGCCCTGGGAGCAGGTTGAACACGCCCACGACGGCGTTGGCCAGGATGAACCGGTCGATGAGCACGCGCGGGATGCCGTGCGGACTAGCGAGCACGTTCAGCGCGATGCCCACTCCCGCGAGGGCCAGCGACATGGCCGGTCCGGCGGCAGACACCAGAAACTCCTGGCCGGGCGTGGGCGGCTCCTGCTCGATCTCGGAGAAGCCGCCTAGTGGCCAGAGCAGGATGCGCCGCACGGGCAGCTTGAAGGCGAGCGCCACCACGCTGTGGCTCAGCTCATGGATCAGGACGGACAGGTACAGCAGCACGACGAAGGCAACGGCGACCAGGTATCTCGGTACCGAGCCCTGCACTGTGCCCGGCAGCGCGTCAGAGTTGGAATACAGCACCACGAGAACAGCGGCGACCAGGAACCAGTACGGCGAGATGAAGACGGGGATGCCAAACGGCTTGGCGACCAGGACGCCCAGCCCTGGCCTAGGCCGCGACGGAGCCTTACGCCCCGGCTGCGAGCCACCCCGCTGAATACCATCTGCCACGCATCGATGCTACGCGGCGCGCAGCCCTGTCAGCCCCTGCTGCGGAACGGATCCGGCCGGCGCGCCGGCCGTCTGGCTAGCCCTCCGATTGTCGTAGCTGTCGCCTAGGCTGCCAAGCATGAGCGACACACTCGCCGAGCTCGCCGCGCCGGTCCCTGAGCTGGCTGCGCCGGGCGAGCTCGCCGAGCGCGTCGGGGAGGCTGAGCGGGCCGAGGAGGCCGAGCAGCCAACCGGCCCGAGCCTGTCGCCTTCCCGTGCCGCCGACTTCATGGCCTGCCCGCTTGTGTACCGGTTCCGGGTCATCGACCGGCTGCCCGAACCGCCAAGCCCGGCAGCTGCCCGCGGCACGCTGGTGCACGCGGTCCTGGAGCGGCTCTTCGACGAGCCTGCGGGTGGCCGTACGCCCGCCGCTGCCCGCACATTGCTGCCTGGCCAGTGGGACCGGCTCGTGGCCGAGGTGCCCGCGCTGGCCGAGCTGTTCGAGGGCGAGCCGGAGCAGGCTGCGTGGCTCGAGGAAGCCGCAGGGATGCTCGATCGCTACTTCACGCTGGAAGACCCCACTCGCATCGAGCCTAGCTATCGCGAGATGTCGGTCCAGGCGCTGCTGGACTCTGGCCTGACGCTGCGCGGGTACATCGACCGCCTCGACATCGCCCCGACCGGCGAGATCCGCATCGTCGACTACAAGACTGGCCCGTCGCCGCGTGAGGAGTACGAGGCCAGAGCGCTGTTCCAGATGAAGTTCTACGCACTTGCGCTGTGGCGGACGCGTGGCACGATCCCGCGCCTGCTGCAGCTCATCTACCTGGGCAACGGCGAGGTTGTCCGGTACGCGCCGGACGAGCGCGATCTGCTGGCCACCGAGCGCAAGATCAACGCCTTGTGGCAGGCCATCGAGCGTGCCATCACCTCGGGTGACTGGCGGCCGCGACCGAGCCGGCTGTGCGAGTGGTGTTCGTACCGGCCGCTCTGCCCCGCCTACGGCGGCACGCCACCGCCTCTTCCGGCAGCACCGCCTCTTCCGGCAGCACCGCCTCTGCCGGCAGCACCGCCGCTGCCGGCAGCAGCCGCGGCGCCGGCAGCACCGCAGGCCGTCATCTAGCTGGCGGGCGGATCAGGCCGCCTGCGTGTTCTCCGGGAAATGGCAGGCGACCCGGTGTCCGGGTAGCAGCTCAGCCAGCGGTGGCTCAACGGTCCGGCAGATTTCCTGCGCCTTCCAGCATCGGGTGTGGAACCGGCAGGCCGGCGGCGGGTTCAGTGGGCTCGGCACGTCCCCGGCGAGCCTGATGCGCTCGCGCCGCTCCCGCACGCCGCCTTCGCCGCGCACTGGCTCTGGTACCGGCACTGCAGACATCAGCGCGACGGTGTACGGATGCCGCGGCGCCGCGTACAACTCGTCCCGGCTGGCCACCTCCACGAGCTTGCCGAGGTACATGACGGCCACGGTGTCGCTGATGTGCCGAACCACTGACAGGTCGTGCGCGATGACCACGTAGGTCAGGCTCAGCTCCTGCTGCAAGTCCTCCAGCAAGTTCACCACCTGCGCCTGGATCGACACGTCCAGCGCCGACACCGGCTCGTCCGCGACGATCAGCTTCGGCTTGAGCGCCAGCGTCCTGGCGATGCCGATGCGCTGCCGCTGGCCGCCGGAGAACTCGTGCGGGTACCTGTTGTAGTGCTCAGGATTGAGCCCGACGAGCTCGAGCAGGTCCTGCACCGACCGCTTGACGCCCTGCTCGGTCTCCACACCCTGCAGCCGGAACGGTGCCCCGACGATCGTTCCCACGGTGTGCCGCGGGTTGAGCGAGGAATACGGGTCTTGGAAGATCATCTGGATGTCGCGCCGGAGCGGCCGCATGGCGCCCATGGACAGGTGCGTGATCTCCCGGCCGTCGAAGACGATCTGCCCGCCCGTCGGCTCGAGCAGCCTGGTCAGCAGCCGTCCGGTGGTGGTCTTGCCGCACCCTGACTCGCCCACCAGGCCGAGCGTCTGACCGGCCGCGACGGCGAAGTCGATCCCGTCGACCGCCTGCACCGCACCTACCCGGTGCCGGAAGACGACGCCGCGCGTGACCGGGAAGTGCTTCTGCAGGCCGGTCACTCGCAGCAGCGCGTCGCCAGCCGCGCCTGCGTCACCCGCGACAGCTGGTGTGCTAGCTGGCGCGCTCATGCGTCCTCCCCGTCCGCGCTGGCGAGGCTGGCCACCCGTTCGCTCCGCAGCGTCTCCCGCTGCAGGCTCGTGAGGTGGCACGCCACGCGGTGACCGGGCTCGATCTCGCGCAATGCGGGTATCTCCGTCTCGCTCTTGCCTTCGGTCATGGCGGCGTAGTCGCAGCGCGGGTGGAACGGGCAGCCCGCAGGCACGTTGATGAGGCTCGGCGGCGTGCCCCTGATCGGGATCAGCCGCTCGGCCCTCGCCTGGTCGATGCGCGGCATCGAACTGAGCAGTCCCCACGTGTACGGATGCCCCGGCCGCCAGAAGATGTCCGGCGCGGTGCCGTACTCGGCGACCCGGCCGCTGTACATGACCAGGATGTCGTCGGAGAGCTCGGCCACCACGCCCAGGTCGTGGGTGATGATGATGACCGCGGAGCCGAATTCGCGTTGCAGATCGGAAATGAGGTCGAGGATCTGCGCCTGGACGGTCACGTCCAGCGCGGTAGTCGGCTCGTCAGCGATCAGCAGCTCCGGGTTGCAGGACAACGCCATCGCGATCATGGCGCGCTGCCGCATACCACCAGAGAACTGGTGCGGGTAGTCGTCGACCCGGGTGGCCGGCTGCGGGATGCCGACCCGGCCCAGCATGTCGACGGCGTGCTGCCTGGCGGCCTTCTTGCCGACCTTGTTGTGGATCAGGTAGGCCTCGGCGATCTGCGTGCCGACCGTGTAGTACGGGTGCAGCGCAGACAGCGGGTCCTGGAAGATCATCGCCATCTTGCTGCCGCGCAGCTCCCGGACCCGCTCAGGCGGGGCGCCGATCAGCTCCTCGCCGTCGAGCAGCACGTGCCCGGTGATATCGGCGCGGGTGTACTGGTGCAGGCCAAGAATGCCCAGGCTGGTGACGCTCTTGCCGGAGCCCGACTCGCCGACGATGCCGAGCGTGCGCCCCCGATCGAGACTGAACGACACCCCGTCGACGGCCTTCACCACGCCGTCGTCGGTCGGGAACTCGATGCGCAGGTCGCGGACCTCGAGCATGACGTGACCGCCGGCCGAGCCCCCGCGCGCCGGCGTCTCGGTCATCGGCTCAGCGGCCATCAGACGCGCACCCTCGGGTCGATGACCGCGTACAGCACGTCCACGATCAGGTTCGCGATGATGATGAAGAACGCGGCTATCAGCACGACTCCCATGATCTCCGGCAGGTCGGAGTTGTCGATCGCCTCGATAGTAAAGAGCCCGAGCCCGTGCAGGCTGTAGGTGTACTCGGTGATGATCGCGCCGCCGAGCAGCAGGCCGAGGTCGAGCCCGAAGATGGTCAGCACCGGCGTCAGCGCGGCCCGCAGGCCGTGCCGGAAGATCACCGTGCGCTCGGGCAGGCCCTTGGCCCGCGCCGTGCGGATGTAATCCTCGTTCATGGTCTCCAGCATCCCGGCCCTGGTGATCCGCGCATAGAGAGCCGAGTAGAGGAACGCCAGCGTGATCCACGGCAGGAACAGGTTCTTCGCCCACTCCAGCGGGTTGGAGAACGGACTGACGTACTGAATGTTCGGGAAGATCTGCCACTTGTAGCTGAACAGCAGCAGCAGAATCTGCCCGGTGAAGAAGATGGGCAGTGACACGCCAAGCAGCGCGGCGCTCATCGCGCCGCGGTCGAAGAACGAACCCCGGCGCAGCGCCGAGAGCACGCCGATCGCCACGCCGCTGACCAGCCAGATCACCGCCGCGCCGAGAGCCAGTGACAAGGTGACGGGGATATAGCTGACCAGCAGCGGCCACACCGGCTGCTGGTCCCGCCAGGAATAGCCGAGGCACGGCGCCGGGCAGTAAGTCTTGCTGGGGCCGCTGCTGTACGTCTCGCCGGCCACGATCCCCTTGAGGAACCGGCCGAACTGCACATCCAGCGGCTGGTTGAGACCGAGCTTCGCCTCGATGGCGTGCACCTGCGTGGGCGTCGGGTTGCGCCCGACGTACTGCGCCGCGAGCTGGTACGTGGTCTGGCCAGCCAGCCGCGGCAGCAGAAAGAAGATCGCGAAGGTGATGGCCGCGACGATGATCAGCAGCAGCACCGTGGCGAACATTCGCCTGATGATGAACGTAATCACTGTCTAGCGCGCCGGTACCCGCCCCTGGGGCTTCCCCCGCGGGGCGGGTACCGGCGCTTTCACCTGCTCTCTTGACTCGACTCCGGTGGTACGGCTACTTCAGGCCGAGCGTCGCGTAGTTGTACATGCCGTAGTAGCTGTCCACGTAGACGTTGGTGACGTTCGGGTTCCGGTACAGCAGAACCTTCTGGTACACCATCGGCAGGATGGCCGCCTGGCTCATGATGTCCTTGTCGATCTGCGGCCAGATGGACACGTCCGACGCCGAGGGCTGACCCGCGGCCTTCGCGAACAGGCCGTTGATCGTCGGGTCGTTGATCTCCGAGATGTTGGTGTTGCCACCGTCCTCGGCAATCGTGTTGCCGTTGGACAACTCGTCCAGGAACCCGTACCCGTCCGGCCAGTCAGCACCCCAGCCGCCCATGTCCAGACCGAGGTCGTGGGTGTGGACGTAGGCAGGGTCACCGGCGAAGTCGGTGTAGTACTTGCCCGAGGTGTAGCCGTCGAGCGTCACCTTGATGCCGACCTGCTGGAGCGATGCCTGCAGCGCCTGCGCGGCGGCGACCTCCTGCGGCCGGTCGCTGCGGTAGGCCAGGTTCGTGCTGAAGCCGTTCGGCTGACCGCAGAGGCTGAGCTGCTGCTTGGCCGCTGAGATGTCACCATTCGGCTGGGACAGCGCGTTGTACAGGTCGAACTTCTGGTAGCCGATAATGTTCGGCGGGATCACCGTGCTCGCGATCGCGCCGCCCACCAGCGGTCCGCCCCAGGCATCCTGCAGCGTCGTCTTGTTGGCCGCGTACTCGATGGCCTCCCGGCAGTGCAGGTTGGGGATGACCTTCTCGTTGATGTAGACGAACCTCGCGAAGCCGTTGATCGGGTTGTCAGCGTCGGCGTGGTCGGTCGGGTTGCTGATCAGCTTGTCCCTGACCGCTGCCGTCTGGACGCCAGTGCCGGCCATGTCGATGTCGGCGAAGTTCGACAGCAGGTTGTTGTCGATCTGGCTCTGGCTCACGTTGAGGTTCACGACGATCTTGTTAACCAGCTGCTTGGCCTGCGGGTCGGTCGACGCGTTCCAGTCCGTGTTCTTCACCAGCACGATCTGCTTGTTGAGCGTGTAGCTCTGGAACTTGTACGGGCCCGTCGACTCGGGGTGCAGCTGGAAGTTGGCGCCACCGTACTTACCGGTGTCCCAGGACGGCTCAACCGGCGTGCTCTGCGGGATCGCGACCACGTAGTTGAAGTCCGAGAACGGCTGCGACAGGTGGAACTGGATCGTCGTCGAGTTCGGCGTGGTGATCGATGTCAGCGGAGTCTTGGACGAGTACGGGCCCGGGTAGCTGGAGTCCTGCAGCAGCACCTGGTAGTAGTTCGGCCCGTTCGGCAGCACGCTCTTGGCGTAGCTGCGCTCGATGCCGTACTTGACGTCCGCCGTGGTGACCGTGTCACCGTTCTCGAACTTGACGTTCGGCTTGATGTGGTAGGTCCAGATCAGGCCGTTGTCGCTGACTGTGCCGGGACCGGTGGCGAGGTCAGGCACCAGCGTGTCACCGCACGTACCCGGGCAGGACTTGTAGGTCATCAGCTGCATCGAGTACAGCCGGACGAAGTCCCACATGTAGGCGTAGTAGGTGTTCTGGTAGTCAGTCGAGTCCGGCACGCTACTCAGGTCGTAGGTGAGCGTCCCGCTCGACGTGCTGCTGGACGGGTTCACCACGCTCGTGAGCGCCTCGTTGTACGACGTCTTTGCGCCGCCTGAGCCGCCCGAGGAGCTGCCGCACGCGGCGAGCGTGAGGGCAGCGACCGCCGCCAACGCGCCGTACCCGTATATCTTGCGTCTCTTCATCGGGGGGAAACGCCTCCTGTCGTTGCCTTGCATCTTGATCATTTCCGTGATTTGCTAGCGCGTCTTCGGGTCGATCGCGTCACGGAGCCCGTCGCCGAAGAGGTTGAAGGCCATCACGGTCACGAAGACCGCCAGGCCGGGGATGACCATATACATGGGGTCGATGTAGTAGTAGCCGTTGAGTACCGCGTTGGAGAGCATGGCGCCCCAGCTGGGCGTCGGCGGGATGATCCCGACGCCGAGGTAGGACAGCGACGCCTCGAAGATGATGTTCGTGGGGATCAGCAGCGTTGAGTAGACGAGGATCGGACCCCACAGGTTCGGGAGCAACTCCCGGAACAGGATGTACGGTCCGCGTCCACCGAGGCTGCGCGCCGCGTCGACGAACTCGCGCTCCCGCAGGGACAGCGTCTGACCTCGGATGATCCGGCCCATGTAGGGCCAGTTGAAGAAGCCGATGATGAAGATCAGCATGGTGACGCGCAGTGTGTTGCCGGACAGTCCGAACGACGTCGTCGGCACGACACCCACCAGCGCGATGGCGAATACCAGCAGCGGGAACGCCAGGAACACGTCCATGACCCGGGCGATCACCGTGTCCACCCAGCCACCGAAGTAGCCAGAGATCAGCCCGAAGAACACCCCGATGACGACGGCGAGCAGGGTGGAAAGGAACCCGATCAGCAGCGAGATGCGCGCACCGTAAACAACACGCGCGAGCATGTCCCGGCCGGTCTGTGGCTCGACGCCCAGGGGGTGCGCCAGGCTGATGCCGCCAAAGGCGCCGTTGGGGCCTTGCAGCGTCGAGTTGATCAGGTTCGGATGGTAGGTGTCGGGGTTCTGCACCAGGAACGGCCCGAAGATCGCGACCAGGATCAGAAACAGGATGACGATCGCGCCGCCGACGGCGACTTTATCCCGCCGGAGCCGCAGCCACGCGATCTGGCCCAGCGAGCGACCCTCGATGCGCTGTCCGGACAGGCCCGCGGTGACCGCCTCGGGGACGGCTTCGGCGTCAGCCGGCGAGACGTCTAGCGGCGCCGCCATCTAGCTCCTCACTCCCGCCCGCTGCCCTTCCTGCGCTTCTGGCCCGCCCGCCCCGCGGCCACGCCGCACGGACCTGGCCACGGCTGTCACCGCAAGGTTTCAACCCGATGGCCGTCCGCACCGCTGAAACGGGCACGACGGTGGGCCCCCACAACACTCCTTGTTGGAGGATGCCAACGTTCGCGTTTGGCGCCAAGGGGAACGAATCGGTCGTAGCTGGATTGTGACCGAATGACGATCAGGTCGCGACCCGGAGCGATGTTACCGACGGGTAATGAGTGACGAAACGGACGAAACGGGCTGGTCGGGATTCTCGGCTGTCTCCGCGGGTCCAGGGAGCCGGGCGGCAGGGCCTGGCGCCGCGGCACGCGGACTCCAGTCACCTGGCCGATTACGCCGGTGCGCCCGTCGGCCGGGATTCGTCCGCGGTCACCGGCACCTCTGGGGCAGCCGCGCTGAGCGGGTGGTGGCATGCCGCCACGTGGCCGGTGCCGCCGTGCCGGACTAGCGGCGGCTCCTCGACCTTGCAGATCTCGGTGGCGTACCGGCAGCGGGGATGGAACCGGCACCCGGACGGCGGCGCGATCGGACTCGGCACGTCCCCTTCCAGGACGATGCGCTGTCTGGTCTCGGCCAGATCCGGGTCGGGCACGGGCACAGCCGAGAGCAACGCCTCGGTATACGGATGGACCGGCCGCTTGTACAGTTCCTCGGCCGGTGAGATCTCCACGATCTTCCCCAGGTACATGACAGCGATCCGGTCCGAGACGTGCCGGACCACGCCGAGGTCGTGCGCGATGACGATGTAGGTGAGTCCGAGTTCATCCTGCAGGTCGTCAAGCAAGTTGATGACCTGGGCGCGGATAGACACGTCCAGCGCGGACACCGGCTCGTCGGCGATGATGAGCTTCGGCTTGAGGGCCAGCGCACGGGCGACGCCGATGCGCTGCCGCTGACCGCCCGAGAACTCGTGCGGGTACCTGTTCACGTGTTCGGGCGACAGTCCGACCAGTTCGAGCAGCTCCGCGACCCGCTGCTGGATCTGCTCTCGGCTGCCCGCGTGGTGGATGCGCAGCGGGTCTGCGATGATCGCGCCGACTCGTTTGCGCGGGTTCAGCGAGGCGTAGGGATCCTGGAACACCATCTGCAGCTCACGCCGGACGGGACGGAGCTCGCGGCGCGACAAGGTCGAGATGTCGGTGCCCTCGAAGATGACCGTCCCCCTGGTGACGTCGTGAAGCCGCGCGATGCACCGCGCCAGCGTCGACTTGCCGCACCCCGATTCCCCGACGAGGCCCAGCGTTTCCCCGGCCCGCAACTCGAAGCTGACATCGTCGACGGCGTGCACCTGGGCGATCTGGCGCTGAACCAGGATGCCGCTCCGGATCGGGAAGTACTTCGTCACGTGCTCGGCCTGCAGCAGCACCTCCCCGGCGGAGACCTCCGGACCTTCGTCGAGCACCGGCAATGAGATGCCATCGGAACTCTCCGTCGAGGCACTGTCGGTCACGGCTTCTCCTCGACCAGCTCGGGATGGATGGTCAGGTCCCTGACTTCCTGCTTCCGCTGCGGGCTCAGGTGGCATGCGTCGAGGTGGCCATTGGCCTGCCGGTGGAGTAGCTCCGGGCGCTCGACGCAGAGTTCGAATCGATGCCCGCATCGGTCGGCGAAGGCACAGCCTGGCGGCAGCTTTATCAGTGACGGCGGCGCGCCGGGAATGGTGGCAAGCCGGCGCGGCCGCGGCCGGTCCAGTCTGGCTATGGAGCCGAGCAGCCCCCACGTGTAGGGGTGCTGGGGATCGTAGAACAGATCGCGATTCGTACCCTGCTCGACGATGCGGCCGGCATACATCACCGCGATCTGGTCCGCCATATCGGCCACGACGCCCATGTCGTGAGTGATCAGCACCACGGCGGTGCCGAAGTCCTCCCGCAGCTTCTTGATCAGCGCCAGGATCTGCGCCTGGATTGTGACGTCGAGCGCTGTCGTCGGCTCATCGGCGATCAGCACGTCAGGGTTGCATGACACGGCCATCGCGATCATGACCCGCTGCCGCATGCCGCCAGAGAACTCGTGCGGGTAGGCATCGACCCGCTCGGACGCGTTCGGGATGCCCACCGCGGTCAGCAGCTCGATGGCCCTCGCCCTGGCTGCCTGCTTGCCGAGCTTCTCGTGCTCGCGGATCTGCTCCTCGATCTGCCAGCCGACCTTGTACACCGGGTTCAGCGACGTCATCGGGTCCTGGAAGATCATCCCGATGCCGGCCCCGCGGATAGATCGGATCTGGTCCTGGGATAGCTGCATGAGGTCGGTGCCCTTGTACAGGACCTGACCCTCGAACACCGCGTTCGGGTCGGTGATCAGCCGCATCACCGACATCATCGTGACGCTCTTGCCCGACCCGGACTCACCGACGATGCCCAGCGTCTCGCCCTCGCTCAGAGACAGCGACACGCCGTCGACGGCGCGCACGAGGCCGTCCTCGGTCCGGAACGAAACCTTGAGGTCGCGTATCTCCAGCAGCGGGTCGGCCATCAGGTCGGCCGCACTCTCGGATCGAGCCAGGCATAGCCGATGTCGACGAGGGCGTTCGCCAGCACGATGAAAAACGCGCCGTAGATGACCACCGCGATGATGGTCGGCAAGTCCAGGTTCGTCAGCGACTGGTAGGTAAGGAACCCGACGCCGTGGATGCCGTAGACCACCTCGGTCAAGATGGCGCCACCGCCGACCAGCGCGCCGAAATCGAGCCCGAAGAGGCTCACGAACGTGATCATCGACGTGCGCAGGGTGTGCCGCATCAGGACGCGCCGCTCTGACAGCCCCTTGGCCCGCGCGGTGCGGATGTAGTCCTCGTTCTGGATCTCCAGCAGGTTCGCCCGGAGCACGCGGGCATAGAAGCCGATGTAGAGGATGGACAACGTGATCCACGGGAAGATCAGCCCCTCGAACCACAGCCTCGGACTCGTGGTGAAGGATGTGTAGCCGAGTGGCGGCAGCCAGCTGAACACGTTGCTGTGCAGGGTGCCCTGAGTCAGCAGGTTGACGACCTGGCCGACCCAGAAGACCGGGGCGGACACCCCGATGAGCGCCAGGATCATGAGCACCGGATCCCAGATCTTGCCGCGCAGCTGGGCCGCCGCGACGCCCATGAGTATCGCCATGACGATCCAGATCAGCGCCGCGCCGAACACGAGCGAGAGCGTGGCAGGCGTCGCGGCGAAGATCTCCTGCACGACCCTCGTGCCCTGGTTCGAATAAGACACGAGGTCGCGGCTGATGAAGATCTTCTTCATCATGACGATGTACTGGATATACAGCGGTCGGTTCAGCCCGAGCTGGGCGCGGATCTCGGCGAGCACCTGCGGGCTCGGGTTCCGGCCCGCGATCGCGCGCGCCGGGTCCACGCCAGGCGTCTTGAAGAAGATGATGAACACGACGACCGTGATCACGAACATGACGACGACGGTCCACAGCGTCCGCCGCACGATGAAGGTCAGCATGCGACTGGCTCCGTCTCGCGCGCGGGCATCGCTAGCCCACCCTCAGCTTGGCCCGCGGATCGAGCGCGTCGCGCACGCCGTCGCCGAGCACGTTGAGCGACAGCACCGTCAGAAGGATCATGATGCCGGGCGCGATCGACACCCATGGTCTGGTGTAGAGGAGCGCCTGGCCGTTGTTGATGATCGTTCCCCAGCTGACGTTGGGCGGCTGGACGCCGACCGACAAGTAGGAGAGCGCCGCCTCGGTCAGAATGGTCGTTGCGATCATCAGCGGCAGCAGCACGATGACCGTCGAGACCACGTTCGGCAGGATCTCGGAGAAGATGAGCCGGACATTCGACGCGCCCTGCGCGATCGCCGCCTCGACGAACTCCTTGTTCACGACGGACAGCACCTGGCCACGGACCGGCCGGTAGACGTACGGCACGTAGATGAACCCGATGATGACCGTCCACGTCCACAGGCTGGCGGCGGTCACGCGCAGGAAGCCCATCTGGATGCCGCTCGCCCTGGTCAGCAATACGGACGCGAGCGAGATGGCCAGCAGGTAGACCGGGAATGCCCAGATGATGTCCATGATCCTGGACAAGATCGTGTCGACCAGACCGCCGAAGAATCCGGCGACCAACGCGACCAGGGTAGCCACGGCGCAGCACAGCACCGCCGAGGTGATGCCGATCTGCAGCGACGCGCGACCTCCGTAGAGCAGCAGCGCGAAGACGTCACGGCCGATGCTATCGGCGCCGAGGAAGTAGTGGTGAAGATCCCAAGTTGGGCCGATGGGGGCCTCACCGAGCTTGAGGACTCCGCCACCCTGCTGCATGACGGGCGTGACTTTGCCGTTCACGATCGTCGTGCCATTGAGGTTGGGGCTGAGCACGTTGCCGTCATGCGCGATGTCATGTGCGTAGAGCGGCGCTGCCAGGCTCAGCAGAATGATGAGCAGGAACACCCCGAGCGCCGCCAGCGCGATGCGGTTGCGCCGAAGCCTCCGCCAGGCCAGCGCCCATGGGTTGCGGCCGGCGACAGCCGGCCGCAACCCAGTAGCGGTGGCCTGCTCGACTACAGCAGCCACGAAGCGGTCTCCGTCTCGGCCCGCTGCCCTATGACGACAGCCACAGCTGGTCGATCAGGATGTACCACTGCGGATTCCACTTGTAGCCGTGCACGGCCTTGGCAAGGACGTCGATCTGCTTGGGGTTATACAGATCGACCCACGGAGCCTGCTGGGTGTCCATCTGGTCGACCTGCGTCCACAGCGACGCGGCCTTGGCCGGGTTGGTGGCCTCGTCCGACTCGGCCTGGTTGATCAGCTTCTGAATCGACTGATCGCAGAACTCCGCGATGTTCGGGCTCGCGTCGCTGTCCTTGTGGATGGTCCCGCATCCGAGAAGGACGTTAAGGAAGTCCGATGCTGCCGGGTAGTCCTGGAACCAGGCCGAGTACGCGACATTCCACGTATTGGCGTTCGCCGAGTTCTGGATGTACGGGTACTGGTTGGTGGCGCTCAGCAGCTGCGTGCTCGCCTTGTAGCCGATGGAATCCAGGTCCGAGACCATCTGCTCGGCCAGCGCCGTGCCCACCTGGTCGTTGGTGCTGTCGACTACGACCTTGTCACCGGCCGTGCCCGACGCCTGCACGAGCTGCTTGGCCTTGGCCAGATTCGGGCCGGACCACACCGTCTGCGGCCCCGTCGTGTACGGGCAGTACGGCTTATACGAGGGGAAGTTCGGCGGCAGGATCTGGCAGGCCGGGACCGCGAGCGACGAGCCGCCGTAGATCTTGACGTAGGCAGTGCGGTTGGCCGCGTAGTTGATGGCCTGCCTGGCGTCCAGGTTGTTGAACGGCGCTGTGGTCGTGTTCAGCGCCATGTAGTAGTCAGCCGTCAGGGTGTTGACGTGCACCTGGCCGGCATACTGCGGGCTGTTGAGCGTCGTGAGCTGGTCGGACGGGATCGAGTCGCCGTCGAACACCTCGTCGGCCTGCCCGTTCAGCACCTGGGTCACCTCGTCGGAGACCTGCAGGCCGTACTTCTCGATGATCTCGTTGGGATAGCCGTTCGGCTGAGCGGCGGCGCTCCAGACATGGAAGTACGGGTTGCGGACGAGCACCGCCTCGGTGTTCGGGTTGTAGGACTTCCACATGTAGGGCCCGGTGCCCGGCGGGACATTATTGCCGGTCAGCTTCAGCGACGTGTTCGGCGGCACCGCGTAGGCGAACGGCAGCGCGAGCTGGTCCATCAGCTCGGGGTCC
>JASHOE010000176.1 GCA_030041275.1 Streptosporangiaceae bacterium | reverse complement strand
TGCAGTACACCATCGCCGCCAGCATGGCGAACAGCAGCGCCTCGGTCATCGGCGTGCTCTGCATGTAGAGCATGTTGACGTTAAGCCCGAAGACGCCCGCGGCGACGATGCCGGCGAACTTCCTGCTCGTGAGCCCGAAGGTGATCTTGTAGATCAGCACCGCGGCCGCCACGTAGGCGGCCATGGAGACGATGCTGCCGGCGAAGCCGTTCCGGTAAAGCGGCGTGCTCCAGATGAGGGGCAGCATCAGCAGGTGCGGCAGCGGCAGCCAGACGTAGCCGAGCTGAGCCAGGCCCGGGCTGGTGCCGCTGACGACACGGCGGGCGATCTCCAGATGCGATATGCAGTCGACGTAAAGCAGGACCGCGTGCAGGCGGACGGTGGTGACGTAGGCGGCTACCGATAGGACGGCCGCGGCCAGCGCGACGCCCCAGGCCGCACGGTCGGGCTTGACCCGTGCTTCCGCGCGCCCGTGCCGCTGGGGCAGCGACTGCCGCTGCAAGGTGGCGGCCGTCACGTCAGCATTCCGTTCTGAGGGCGAGGCGGAGATGGAAGAGGTAGACGAGGGAAAGCATCACGACCTTGAGGTCCGAGCCGGTCTGCCGTCCATGGCCGCGGGGCTTGTGGGTAACGCCGGCCTCGGTCATCGTGTAGCCGGCCGTTGCGGCCCGGCTGAGGATTTCCGGCGAGACCGCGGCGTAGCCGCCGCTGATCCGCGGCTCGACCGCTTGCAGGACCGCCCTGGTGAAGATCTTGAATCCGCAATCGATGTCACGGGCCGTCCTGGCGCCGAGTACGAGGCTTGACAGCCAGTGCCAGCTGCGCCCCATGACGCGCCGCTTCAGCGAGTCGGCCCGCGCGATGCGGTAGCCAACCGCAAGGTCCGCCTCACGGTCGACGAGCGCCGCCAGCAGGGTCCCGAAGCTCGCGATCTCGAACTGGTCGTCGGCGTCGCAAAATCCGATCAGGCCGTGCCCGGTGGCCAGGGCCGCACGGAATCCGGTCCGCAAGGCGGCGCCGTACCCCTTGTTCTTGCTGTGATGAACGGCCTGGACATATCCGGGATAGCGGCTTGCCAGCTGCTCCGCCGCCTCGAAAGTGTCGTCTGCTGTGCTGCCGTCATCCACGATGATGATCGTGAAAGGACAGGCCAGCTGGCAGAAGTAGGCGACGATGCCCGGCACGATGTGCCGCAGGTTCGCTGCCTCGTTGTAAGCGGGCAGGAAGAAGGCCACCCCGTCGCGCTGCGCTCGCCCGCTGATTTCCGTGAGATCCGGACGGCGTTCAAGCCGGGCGCCGACGCTTTTCCTCGTGGTCCTGGCACGGAAGGTGACCTGGTTGTTGAGCGTGAACGTAACGGCCGCACCAGCCGCGATGCCGGCCAGCGAGGCCAGGAGCAACCGGAGGCCGGCGTGCGCACCCATGGTGAACACGAGCTCGTTGACCGCCAGCGCCGCAATGGCCACCGTATTGAAACTGGCCCAGCGCGTGAATCCGGTCCCGGCCGGGCGGTTACGGTGCGGCTTGCGGTCACGCCACGTGACGCGTGCGCTGAGCACGAAGCTGGCCTGGGCCGAAAGCGCGAAGCCGATTCCGTTCGCAAGCACTTTGCCGACACCGAGGCGGGTAAGCCAGGCGAGCACAAGCAATTGCCCGATGGTGCACGATGCGGCTACGGCGCCGAACCGCACGGCGCGGTACCGCCATAGCCGCCTGAGCAGGTCAGCGGGATCGGCGGCCGGCCGTATTACCGGCCCAGGGCCGAGAGCCTCGTCCGGCCGCCGGCTGGTGAGCGTGTCTCGTGCCTGCTCGGAAACTCCCGCTGTAGGCCAGATCACTGGAACCCCGCCCCTCCTGGGTCGTGACCGGGAGCAGCTAAACGGGCTTCCGGCGTCCTGACCTCAGGGTCCTGTGGTGGGGTTGCTACCGTCGGTGCGCGCAGGGAGCGGATAGGTAGCAAACGAACGCTACCGATGGTTATGCCGGGTCCGTGCCAAGGAGGGGCGCGGCCCCCCTGACCTTGCCCTCCTGAGCAGGGGACCTTACTGGGGCAGTGCACTTGTTCTGAGCGTGCAGTATTCCCCCGCCCGCCTATGTGAGTAGCACAGCAGTCCGTTACAAGTTGTTACGACGGGTTCGGGTCAGGGAGCAGCAGTTCGACCCGAACAGACGGATAGCGGGCGGGCATCTTGCGGTCGAGGGTCACCAACGTGGCGTCGCTGGCCTGGGCAAAGGCTGCCAGGTAGTCATCGGTCCAGAGCTTGTGGCTCTTGTCGTCACGCGCGGAGATCGTGCGCCAGACCGCGTCCAGTTCCGCTGGCTCATCTGCCCACAGGACGCGCTCGTCAGTCCAGAGCTGATCGTAGGTCCGCCACGCCTGGCTGCGGTCAATGGCATCGTCTCCCATGATGGCGGGGTTGGACAGCAACCGGAGCAGCCCCATCTGCGTAACCCGGCAGAAGACGATGTCATCCGCCTCCCTGGCGGACCAGTCCGCAGCGACCGGATGGTGAACATGCCG
>JASHOE010000175.1 GCA_030041275.1 Streptosporangiaceae bacterium | reverse complement strand
AGTTCGACACTTTGTGCTCCGATGCGCAGGCCCGCCTCCGGTTCGCCCGCAAAGAAGTGAGCGGCGCACAGGATTGTGGTAGCGCCGATCAGCAGCATCTCGTCGTTGTGCTGCCGCGCCCACTGCGCCGCTTGCTCACCGAGTTCGATGCATTTCGCCACGTCGACCGGGAGGCTAGCAGCGGCAACGGTTTCCAGCCCCGCCCCGAACAGCCGCGGGTCGCGGCGAGCCTCGGGCTTTGCTAGTACCGGGAGCAGAAGCGTCAGAGCGTCTTCGTGGCCGGACCGAGCGAGCCAGTAGCGGCGGAGCGTGAAGCCGAAGCGCAGCGCCCGCTCGACTCCATCGGGCCCGGCCGCCGCAGCCTGGTCGGCCGCACGCCTGATGTTCGGCTCATCGGCATCAAGCCGGGTAAGCCAGCTGCCCTGATCTCGGCCAGTCAGATGCGGGGCGGCGGATTCGGCGACTGCCAGGAAATGCTCGGAGTGCCGCAGGGCGACCGCAGCCGCGTCGTCCGCTCCGGTCTCGAGCAGCCGTTCGGCGGCGAACTGGCGGATGGTCTCAAGCAGCCGGTAGCGCACACCCGGGCCCGCCTGCTCCACCAGCAGAATGCTCTTGTCCACGAGCGAGCCGACGAGCCCGGCAACGTCAAGCGCGGTGATTTCGCCGAATCCGCAAGATGCCTCGGCGGCAGCCAGATCGAAGCTATCCGGAAACACCGACAGCCGGCGCAGCAGCTGTTGCTCGGCGGCATCGAGCAGGTCGTAGGACCACTCGACGGTAGCCTGCAGGGTTTGCTGCCGTGGCAAGGCCGTCCGGCTTCCGCCGGTCAGCAGCCGGAAGCGCTGGTCGAGCCGGTCACCAAGCTCCTGAAGTGACATCGACCGCAGCCTGGCCGCCGCCAGCTCAATCGCGAGCGGCATCCCGTCGAGGCGTCGGCAGATCGAGACCACCGGCCGCGCGGTCTGCTCGTCGATCGTCAGGGCAACGCCCTGGGCCCTGGCTCGGTCAGCGAACAGCGCAACCCCATCGCAGCCCCGCAGCGTGCTGGGATCGAACCCGCCCGACGGCAGGGACAACGACGGCACCCGGTAGATGACCTCGCCCGCGATGCCGAGCGGCTCGCGGCTCGTGGCCATGAGGCGGACCCGCGGGCAGCGCCGCAGCATCGCGTCGGCGGCCTTAGCGCACGCCCCTATCAGGTGCTCGCAATTGTCCAGCAAGATCAGGATGTCCTGGCAGACGAACGCATCGAGCAGCGTCTCCAGGGCCGGCCGTCCTGGCTGCTTGACGATCCGCAGCGCGTCGCAGATGGCCGCCGGGACCGCGTCCTCGTCGGTGAGTGCAGCCAGCTCAACCAGCCACACTCCGTCGCCGGATCCGTCTACCAGTTCGGCGGCGACCTGGAGGCAGAGCCGCGTCTTACCAGCTCCGCCAGCCCCGGTGAGAGTGGTCAGGCGAGCGGACCTGACCAGTGCGCGGACCTCGTCGAGTTCGCGGCTGCGGCCGATGAACGGCGTCAGCTGTATCGGCAGATTGTTCAGCAGGGCCGGGTTGCCCAGGGACCGCAGCGGAGGAAACTCAGCCGCCAAGCCTAGAGCCCTGAGCTGGAAGATCTGCTCCGGGCGGCCAAGATCCTTCAGCCGGTGCACGCCGAGGCTGTCGAGCGCGACACCGGCTGGGAGTGAGTCCCGCACGAGGGCCGCCGCCGTCTCCGACAGCAGGACCTGACCTCCGTGCGCGACACCGGCGATCCGGGCAGCTCGGTGGACGTCGAGACCAACGACGCCGGTAGCGGTCAGCTCGGCCTCGCCGGTGTGCACTCCCATCCGCACCTTGACCTGCTCACCGTCAGGCCAGACCTGCGCGTCGAGCGCCTGCTGCATCTCCATGACCGCCGTTACACACGCCCGTGGGGAAGAGAACCCGGCGAAGAACCCGTCACCCATGGTGTTGAGTTCCGTGCCGTCGTGGGCAGCCAGCGCCGCGCGAATCAGCGTGTGGTGAGCTGTGAGCACTTGCGCATAGCCCGACTCTCCCAGCCGCCGCAACAGGGCCGTCGAGCCCTCAATGTCGGTGAAGAGAAAGGTGAGAGTCGGCACGGACTCAGCGTAAGAGCTAACCGGCGCCGTGGATCACAACCTTCGGCCTGGCCATCGAGTCTCTAGGACATGCGTCGCGTGATCGCCCTTGCTCTCCTCGCTGCGGTGACTTCGTTAGCCGGCTGCGGTCAGGCTTCCAGACAACCCAAGGACGCGGCGGCGAGACGGGAAACGGCCGCCGCGGCCTCGGGCCACCCGGCGGCTCGCGGCACTCCGGTCTGGATCAACAATCTGCAGATGGTGTCGGCCAGTGACGGGTGGGCGCTGGTCTGGAGCTCGGACCCGGCCGGAAGCGGGAGTCCGGAACTCGAGCCGGCTGTGACCGGTGACGGCGGGCAGACCTGGGCCGTTGTGACTCCCCCGGCCGCGCAGCCGCTGCTGGTGAACGGGCAAGCGCTGCTGTACGCGGAGTCGGCCCGGCAGGCGTGGCTGGCGGTCAACGGCGGCGATAGCGAGTCGACGGTCGTCTTCGTGACGAGCGACGGAGGACGGCGCTGGACGGAGTCGAACGCCGTCGCGGGCAGCCAGTCCGTGGCGGTTAGCTTTTCTGGAACTGAGCGGGGCTGGCTGCTCGTGGCCGCCGGCGCGGCCATGGGACAGGAGCCGGTGTCCGTGTACGGCACCGAAGACGGAGGCGTGACCTGGTCGCTGCTCGCCGACCGGCTGCCTTCGGTGTGCGACAAGACCGGCATGGCGTTCGGCCCGGCCGAGACGGGCTGGATCACCAGCGTGTGCAATGGCGGGTATCAGGTGCTTGTGTCGCGGGACGGCGGCCTGCAGTGGCAGGCGGCAGCGCTGCCGCTGGCAAGCTCGGCCTGCCTGGACGGCTGCGCGGCCGGCCCACTGCAGCTGACCGGTCCGACCACGTTCCTGGCGATGAGCGCGTATCCAGCCGCTGCGGTCCTGCTGGTCAGCACGGACGCCGGTGCGAGCTGGCGGACCGAGCCGATGCCGGCGGGAGCTGGGCCGTACCCGCGGGTCCAGTTCTTCGGTCCGGCCGACGGCGTCGCGGTGTCCGCTGGACCGCAGGGTGTGATCGGCGAGGACTTCTACCTGACCACCGACGGCGGATCGACCTGGACGGTCGTGCCGCAGGGGCGGCAGTTCGGGACCGACGGCGCACAGTTTGACTTCGTAAGCCCGCAGGTCGGCTTCACGTGGATCGCCACCACTCCTGGCCTGTATCGGACGGCGAATTCCGGCCGAACCTGGACAGCCGTCGTGCCGGATCCCGGCTGAGCCGACCGCGCTACGCTAGGACGCATCGCGCGGGAGTCCGGTGTGACCGGACTGAGAGGGCGGCTGGCGAGCCGCCGACCGCAGGAACCTGATCCGGGTCATGCCGGCGAAGGGAGCCGACCGTGGTCGCCCAGGCAGAGGCCGAGACGGACGTTGTGATCATCGGCGGCGGCGTCATCGGCCTCTCGGTGGCCTGGCGGGCGGCGCAGCAGGGCCTGGGCGTCGTCGTCGCCGATCCTGATCCAGGCCATGGCGCAACCCATGCCGCGGCGGGCATGCTCACCCCGGTCGCCGAGGCCGCGTACGCCGAGCGCGAGATCTTTACCCTGGGCAGCGAGTCACTCCGTCGCTATCCCGCCTTCGCGACCGAGGTGGCGGCGGCTAGCGGTCTGCCCACAGGCTTCCGCCCGGGTGGCACCCTGCAGGTCGCCTACGACGCTGACGACCTAGCCCTGCTGACGGAGACCCGGCTGCTGCAGGAGTCGCTTGGCGTGTATCTGCAACAGCTGACGGCGCGCGAGTGCCGGGAGGCAGAGCCGATGCTCGACCCGTCGGTGAGGGGCGGGCTGCTGGCCGACGGCGACGGCTCGGTCGACCCGCGACTGCTCGCGGCTGCTCTGCTGCGCGCGGCCGAGGCTGCCGGTGCTCAGCTCGTCCGGCAGTCGGTAACCGAAGTGCTGTGCACCGGGGGACGGGCCAGTGCTGTGCGGCTGGCCGACGACCACGTGCTTGCCGCTCGCTGGGTGGTGCTGGCGGCTGGCTGGCAGTCTGCCGCAATGCCAGGCGTGCCAGCGAGCGTCGTGCCGCCCGTCCGGCCTGTCAAAGGACAGATCATCCGGCTGCGCAGCACGGCCGCGATGGCCGCGGCCGGCCTCCCACCTGGGCTTATTCGCCGCACCGTGCGCGGACTTGTCCGCGGCAGCAGCGTGTACCTGGTGCCGCGGGACAGCGGCGAGCTCGTCGTCGGTGCAACCCAGGAGGAGCGCGGCCCGGATACCACGGTCACCGCAGGCGGGATGTGGGAGCTGCTGCGGGACGCTCGCGCGCTGGTGCCCGGTATCACCGAACTCGAGCTCGTCGACGTCGCCGCCGGGCTTCGACCCGGCACGCCCGACAACGCTCCGCTCATCGGACCGACCGAGCTGGCTGGCCTGGTGCTGGCGACCGGCCATTTCCGGGCCGGCGTGCTGCTCGCGCCAGTGACCGCCGACACGGTGGCATCGTTCCTGCGCACCGGACAGCCCGATCCGATCTGGCGGGCCTTTGGCGCCGACCGGTTCGCCGCCCGCGGCCGAGCCGCCTCGACGCCCGAAGGAGCGCTGACATGCAGGTGATCATCAACGGCCAGCCGCACGAAACGGCCGGAGGGCTGTCGCTGGCCCAGGCGGTCGCGGTGCTGACGAGCGCCTCCGCCGGCGTGGCGGCTGCCGTCAACGGCGCGGTCATCCGCCGGACAGCCTGGGACACGACCACGCTGGCCGACGGCGACGAGGTCGAGGTGCTCACCGCAGTGCAGGGAGGCTGACAGTGGACGATCCGCTCGTCATCGACGGGGAGACATTTACCTCGCGGCTCATCATGGGGACCGGCGGCGCGCCTAGCCTGGACGTGCTCGACCGCGCCCTCGTCGCGTCCGGCACAGAGCTGACCACGGTCGCGATGCGCCGGGTCGACCCGGCCGCGACCGGCTCCGTACTCAGCCTGCTCGCCGATCGTGGCATCCGGGCGCTGCCGAACACAGCTGGCTGCTACACCGCCGCCGAGGCCGTCACACTCGCCGCGATGGCCAGGGAGGCACTGGGCACGACCTGGGTCAAGCTCGAGGTCATCGCCGACGAGCGGACGCTGCTGCCCGACCCGGTGGAGCTGCTCTCGGCGGCTGAGCAACTGGTCGCGGACGGATTTACGGTGTTGCCGTACACCAACGACGACCCGGTTCTCGCGCGGCGGCTTGAGCAGGCAGGCTGCGCCGCTGTCATGCCGCTCGGCGCACCCATCGGGTCTGGCCTCGGCATCCGCAACCCGCACAACATCGAGCTGATCGTCGAGTCGGCGAGCGTGCCCGTCGTGCTCGACGCCGGAATCGGCACCGCCAGCGACGCCACGATCGCGATGGAGCTGGGCTGCGCGGCGGTGCTGCTGGCCACGTCCGTCACCAGAGCGCGCAATCCCGAGCTGATGGCCGAGGCCATGCGGCTCGCCGTCGCGGCTGGACGGCATGCGTTCCTCGCCGGCCGGGTGCCCCGCCGTCGGCTCGCCCTCGCCTCCTCACCACCCGTCGGCTAGCGAGGACCTGCCGCATCCCAGGGCGGCACGGCTGCACGGCGTTCTTGGGCGCGGACTGCTAGGCGGCCCCTACAATTTCCCCGATGGATGCGACGTTGTCGGCGCCGATAGGGCAGCTACTCGACGGCCGGTACCTGGTCGAGTCGCAGGTCGCCCGTGGCGGCATGGCGACGGTATACCTGGCTCGCGACGTGCGGCTAGAGCGCACCATCGCACTGAAGATCGCCCACCCAGAGCTTGCCGGGGACCGAGAGTTCGTCGACAGGTTCATCGGCGAGGCCCATGCGGTCGCCCGGCTGTCCAGCCCCAACGTGGTGGCGGTGTTCGACCAGGGCTCCACCGGCGACCTCAACTACATTGCCATGGAGTACGTGCCGGGGCCGACCCTGCGCGAGCTGCTCGTCGCCCGCGGCCGGCTGAGTCCGCGGGAGGCGCTGGACATTATCGAGCGCGTGCTGGCAGGTCTCGCGGCCGCGCACGACGCCGGGATCATCCACCGGGACGTCAAGCCGGAGAATGTCCTGCTCGGCAACGGCACCGCGGTCAAGGTGGCCGACTTCGGCCTGGCGCGGGCCTCGTCCGGGATCAGGCACACCAGGTCTGGCCTGCTCATCGGAACGGCGGCATATCTCGCGCCCGAGCAGGTGATCAGCAACGCGGCCGACCAGCGAACCGATGTGTACGCGGCCGGCGTCATGCTATTTGAGCTGCTAACCGGCCAGCAGCCACACACTGGCGACACACCGCTCGCCGTCGCATACAAGCACGTCAACTCCGTCGTGCGGGCTCCCTCAAGCGTCAACCCGGACCTGCCGCCCGCGCTGGATGCCCTGGTCACGCTCGCTACCAGCCGCGACCCGGACCTGCGCCCGGCCGACGCCCGCAGCTTCCTGCACGCAATCAAGGAGGTCCGCCGCGGCATGCCGCTGCCGCCCGTCACCAGGCGAGACCTGCCCGTCGGCGCGACGAGCGGGGCCGCGGGAGACGGCGCGGGCGCCAACGGGGCCGGCCCCTCGGCTAGCCCGGCCGAGGGCGCCCGGCCCGACAACGGTGCGCTGACGGCCGCAGGCGGCCACGGAGCTGGCACGGTCGCGGTGCGGCCTGACTACAGCGTAAGCAGCACGCCGTACCAGGCTGGCGGCTCGCCGCCCGCCAATCGCACCCTGGTCGTTCCGATCGATGCCGAACCTGACGTCGCCGGCGGCTATCGGCGCGGGCGCCAAAACCGGCGTGACCGCCCCTACCTCGAGCCCTGGCTCCAGCGCTGGCTGTTCAGCCGTCGGATCCTTATCCTGCTTGCCGTCCTGGTGGTCGGCGCGGTCGCCTGGTGGCTCGCTGCGGGCCAATACACCAGCGTGCCCACGGTGGCCAGGATGACCGTCAGCACCGCGCGCGGAGACCTTGTGAACTCCGGCCTGAAGGCAGCGATGGGGCACGGCAGGCACAGCAATTCGGTCCCGGCGGGCCAGGTCATCACGACCGACCCGGCCGCGGGGAGCAGGATCGGGCACGGCGGCACCGTGCTGCTGATCCCCTCCCTAGGGCCGGTGCTGATCACCATGCCCTCGGTGACAGGAGAGTCGCTCCGCCAGGCCGAGCAGGCGATTCACGCAGACGGCCTGAAATGGAGCCCGCCCAGCTATCAGACGTCCGCGAGCATCCCGGCCGGAGTGGTGATCTCGACCAGTCCCGTCGCTTACGGGCACTGGCCGAAGAACAAGCCGGTCACGCTCGTGGTGAGCTCAGGGCAGCCGCTGCCGGACTTCGTCGGCCAGCAGATCGGCACCGCCCAGGCGGTCGCCGCAGCGGGTGGTTACAGCATCAACCCGGTCGCGGATAACAGCAGCCAGCAGCCAGCGGGCACCGTGACCGGCCAGCAACCCGCAGCCGGCACGCCGATCAAATCCGGCGAGGTCATCACCCTGGAGGTCTCCTCCGGTCAGGGGAGCCAGGGCGGTCAGGGCCAGGTGGCGATCCCGGACGTCACCGGGATGAGCGCGGCCCAAGCCCAGAGCACGCTCCAGGCGGCCGGCTTCAACGTGCAGGTCAATCAGGGCATGTTCGGCCAGACGGTGACCAGCTACTCGCCCACCGGCCAGGCAGCGCCTGGCACGACGATCACCATCAACGTCGGCTATCTCTAGCCGCCGCAGCCGCTCCCGTCACTGGGGCGGTCCCTCGCCTTCCTGCTCCTGATAGGAGTAGCGCTGCTCGGCCCACGGGTCGGCGACGTTGTGATAGCCGCGCTCCTCCCAGAAGCCCCGCCGGTCCGCCGTCATGTACTCGATGGCCCGGACCCACTTGACGCTCTTCCACGCATACAGGTGCGGCACCACCAGGCGGAGCGGATAGCCGTGCTCGGGAGTCAGCGGCACGTGGTCGCGGTGCGTAGCAAGCAGCGTGCTCTCAGCAGCGAAGTCGCCGATCCGGACGTTGGCGCTGTAGCCAAAGTCGGCCCAGATCATCACGTGCGTCACCGAGGCAGCTGGGGGAAAGCGGCGCAACAACTCGGTCGCCAGGACACCAGCCCAGCAGATGCCGGGCACACTGAACTTCGTCACGCAGTGGAAGTCAGCCGTTACTTCGCTGGCTGGCAGCGCCGCCACGTCGTCCCAGCGCAGCCGCGTTTCGGTTCCCGACTCGACCGCCCCGAAGATACGCAGGTGCCAGGTCTCCGGCGCAAACGCCGGGATGGGGCCGTAGTGCAGCACCGGCAGCGTTCGCGGTATGTACTGACCCGGCGGCAGCACCGGCTCGTCCGCCATGTCCCGCTAACCAGCCCCTTCCTATCCGCCGCCGCAGCCGCCGCGATGTCCGCCCGCCGCCTGCACCAGCCGCAGCTATCTTGCCACCCTTGTGGGCGCAGACTTCCCGCCCCTACCGGGCAGCGAGCGGTGTCCGCGATGCGCTAGGCTGTCCGCCGTGCGTCATGGTTACTGGTTTGGCTTCGGCTACCGGCCCGGTTCTCGGGCGGTCGCCCGCCACGCCATGTGCTGACGCGAGCGATACGCACTCTGAGCCCCGGGCCAACGGCCCGGGGCTTTCGTCTTGTTAGGACCAGGGAGGATGCGATGGTGGTGGTGATGGCCCCGGAGGCCACGCAGGCCGACATCGAGCAGATCGTCACGCTCGTCAGCGCTGCGGGTGGCGAGGCATTCGTCAGCCGGGGCGTGTCCCGCACGATCATCGGCCTGGTCGGCGACGTGCACGAGTTCGGCGCGCTGAACCTGCGCAGCTACCGCGGGGTGACCGACGTCATTCGTATCTCGGTGCCGTACAAGCTGGTGAGCCGGGAGAACCACCCCGGTCGGTCCACTGTCACGGTCGGGGGCGTGCCCATCGGCCCTGGACACCTGACCGTTATCGCCGGTCCGTGTACGGTCGAGACGGCAGACCAGACCCTCGCGGCCGCCATGATGGCGCAGGCGGCTGGCGCATCGCTGCTGCGCGGCGGCGCCTTCAAGCCCAGGACGTCGCCGTATGCGTTCCAGGGGCTGGGCGAGGCCGGGCTGCGCATCCTCGCCGAAGTCCGGGCCGAGACCGGCTTGCCAGTCGTCACCGAGGTCATCGACCCGGCCTCGGTGGACCTGGTGTCGTCCTACGCCGACATGCTCCAGGTGGGCACGCGCAGCATGCAGAACTTCGCGCTGCTGCAGGCCGTCGGCTCCGCGGACCGGCCGGTGCTGCTCAAGCGCGGCATGAACGCCACCGTCGAGGAGTGGCTGATGGCCGCCGAGTACATCGCCCAGCGCAGCAACCTCGACATCGTGCTGTGTGAGCGCGGCATCCGGACCTTCGAGACCGCCACTCGCAACACCCTCGACATCAGCGCCGTCCCGGTTGCCCAGCGGCTGTCGCACCTGCCCGTCATCGTCGATCCATCGCACTCAGGCGGGCGCCGGGACCTCGTGCTGCCGCTCAGCCGCGCAGCGATCGCGGCTGGCGCTGACGGCATCATCGTCGACGTCCACCCGCACCCCGCAGCCGCCCTGTGCGACGGCGACCAGGCACTCACCGGCGCCGACATTGACGAGCTCGCGGCGACTGTCCGGACGCTGCCGCAGCTACTCGGCCGTACCGTCACGGCTGGCAGAACGCTGAGCACGGTCGCCTGAGCACCGCCGGGATCACGTCGCTGCTCGTCATGTCGAGCGGGTGACTCAGTTTGCCAGGCCGGTGCCGTGTCGCGTGAGCAGTGACTCGGGCTCAGCATGGCGACTTCCCGGTATCTTTGGGGAAGAATTGACCTGGACGTTAGGTACCAAGGACATAACTGACTGAGCGCACATCGCGAGCCCGGCCCGGCTCGCCGCTGAAGAGCAGACCCGCGGAGACGTCGATGCTCAGGATCCGCCCCACCGTGGTCACGGCGGGACTCATCGCGGCCTGCGTACTGGTGCCCGCACCGGGGGTGGGGAGTCGGCTGGCTGGTGCCCGTTCCGAGGTCTCTCATTCTGGGCGGACGCGGCCAGCCGAGCCCGCGGCCGTGACTCACGGCCAGCCAACCACGACGGCCGGCTCTGTCTTCGAAATGGGCGCGATCCACCACTACGGCCAGCCGACCAATGCCTCTGGCTATTCGGTCATCCTGCGCACTGGCCCGCAGGCGGCCTGGGCATTCGGCGGCACGAATCCAGGCGGACCAAGCGCGCCCGTGGCCGCGTGGTGGAACGGCACGGCGCTGACGACCGCGACGCTACCGTCCGGCCTGAGCAGCTTCATCAGCGACGCGAGCGCTACGTCCACCATCGACATCTGGGCCGCCAGCCAGTACGGCCGTTACCTGCTGCACTACGACGGCGTGGAATGGCAGGTCGCCAGACGCTGGCAGCGCGGCCAGATCACCGGGCTCACCGCCGTCAGCCCCTCCGATGTCTGGGTCTTCGGCACTACTGCCAACGGCACCAGCGACCTCGGGACCTGGCATTTCGACGGCAGCTCCTGGCAGCGGATAAGCGGACTGGCGGGCTCGATAAGCCGGGCGAGCGCCACATCAGCCGCGGATATCTGGGCAATCGAAGTCACCCCCGCGTCCTACTCGATCCTGCGCTTTGACGGCACGAGCTGGCAGCCGGTCCCGACCGGCACCGATCTCGACGGAGTCCAGCCGCACGACATCCTCGCGATCTCGGCACGCGACGTGTGGGTCGCGGGCACCAAGGCGAACACGACCGGCGGCGAGCGGCTGGTGTTGCTGCACTGGAATGGCGTGCGCTGGACGAGCCTCCTGACGCAGATCAATGCGTGGGCCGGACGGCTCGCGGTGGGCGCCAACGGGAGCGTGCTGGTCACGGCGACGCCCGCAAATGCCTCGGCGGCCGGCCTGATCCTGCAGGTATCAGCCCTGGGTGGCGGGCAACCGGCCGTCACCGCGCGATCCTGGCTGGACAGCGGCAGCATCAGCGACGTCGCGCTGGCCAGCGGCACCAGGTCGCTGTGGGCGAGCGGCGCGATTCTCACCCGGCGCGGCGGCGAAGCTGTGATCTGGACGGGGCAGCTCGGTCAGTCGCTTGACCAGCCCGCGGTAGGCACCTGAGCCGCTGTCGTCACTGCGACGGTCAAGCCCGGCCAGGCGTGTGCTCCTGGGCAGCGGCGGCGAGCTCCTCCGCGAGATCCTCCGCGTCGAGACGTGCCTCGATCCGGCGCAGGTCCTCGATTCGCGCCCTCGTCTCGACCTGCCTCGGGGTTAGCAGCGAGCAGCAGTCCTGATCTGGCAGCTCGGAGATGGCCAGCGTCTCGATCCGCCGGGCCTCGGCGATGATCTCCGCCTTATCCAGGCCGATCAGCGGCCGCAGGATCGGCAGCGAGACGGCGTCGTCAAGCGCGGTGATGTTGGTGAGCGTCTGGCTGCTCACCTGGCCCAGCGAGTCGCCCGTCACGAGCGCGCCCGCTCGCAGCCGCCGGGCAAGCGCCGCACCCGTCTTGAGCATCAGCCGCCGCTGTGCCACGATCTGCAGCCTGCCCGCGCCCGAGGAGGCCAGCTGTTTCTGCGCCATCCCGAACGCGACTACAAAAAGGCGCGAATCCTGCTGGAACCGATCCAGCTGGCGAGTGAGCCCGTAGGCCTTGTACACCGACTCGGGCCCGGTCAGCGGCATCCCGGAGAAGTGCAGGAAGCTGCACCGCAGCCCGCGGCGCATCATGCGATACGCGGCCACCGGCGAGTCGATCCCGCCTGACATCAGCGCGAGCGCGCGCCCGCTCATGCCCACCGGCAGCCCGCCCTGTCCTGGCCAGCCCTGCGTGAACACGAAGACCTCGCGCTGGTCCACCTCCACGAAAACGGTGGTGTCCGGCGCTCGCAGGTTCACCGGGTAGCCATATTCCTGCTGAATCCGGCTGCCGATCCGGATCGCCAGCTCCGCCGATGTGACGGGGAAGCGCTTGTCCCGGCGCCGGGCCCGGACCGCGAACGAGCCGGAGCAGCCAGCCATCAGGTCCACCGCGGCAGCGGTCGCGGCCTCCGGGTCCTTGGCGACCCGGACAGCCCGGCACACCCTGGCGACTCCCATCATCCGGGTCATCCGCTCGGCGACCACGCCGACCGCCGTCTCGGCCGCAAGACTGGCGTCGTCCGCGCCTGCGACCCGCAGCACGATCACGCCCTCGCGCTGCCAGACCCGGAGCTCCACGCCCGTGTCCCGTACCGACCGCCGGATGTTGTCATGCAGCAGCCGCTCAAACTGCTGGCGGTTCCGGCCCTTGAGCACGATCTCGCCGAGCTTGAGCAGCACACACGGCTCGTAGCGGGGACCGACTGCTTCCGGCTCGGCCGCACCGGCGACCGACTGCGCTGTCATTACCTCAGTCTGCCACCGTGGGGCCGCCGGATGGCCGACGCTCGCGCCTGCGAAGCCCGACCGTCTCCAGCATGGATCGAAGACTGCCTGTCGCCGTGGGCCGTTTCGCTAGCCCGGCAGCAGACCGCAGAGCACCCGGTTCTCGCCTCGCTGCCAGAGCGTGCCGATCTCGGCGAAGCCAGCCGCCTGCAGCGCGCGGACGTGCACGCTCAGCCGGCCGGCGGGCGAGCCGTGGTGCTCGGACTCCACCTCCCTGGCCGCGCGCTCAGCGTGCAGCACCGCGAGCGCCGGATCAGCGGCGGCCGCGGCCCACCAGTCCACCCAGCTCTCCGCGTGACCGCCGGGGAACCGGCGCTGCTCCTCGCGCTGGAGCAGAGCCCGCTCGAGCCGCTGCAGCCGGGGAGCGGTGTCGTCCTCGGACAGGTGATCGCCGTTCAGCAGCGCACCGCCGGGCCGGAGTATGCGTGCCAGCTCCGCATACAGCGCCCCGAGAGCACGCTGCGGCAGCCAGTGCAGCGCAGTCGTGCTCACCGCCGCGTCTGGCGCACGCTCTAGGCGCAGGCCGGCAGACCATCCGGCCGTGCGGAGATCGAGGTCGCAGAATTCCAGGCCCGTCACGTTGCCGAAGGCGCTGCGGCCCAGGGCGAGCGTGAGCGGGTCAGCGTCAATCGCGAGGACGGTCGCCTCCGGCAGCCGTCGCAGCAGCCGGACCGCCAATGACCCTGGCCCGCTGCCGAGATCGAGTACCAGCGGGTCTGGGCGGCCCGCGATCCCCTCGACCGCATCGATGATCGCGGTAAACCGGTCCTCGCGGTCTGGCAGGTACGCCTGCTGCTGCGCGTCCCACCGCTCGATCCAGGTTCGGGCCACCTCCTGGCTGATCATGGTCTTAGCCTAGGCCCGCCGCGGTGCTCAGGACGGGCCTGGGAGCCCGGCGGCTGCGGACCAGGGGACGGCGGTGCGGGGCTGTCAGGCCGTTCCCTCCGGTCAGCCGAAGAAGACCTCAGCCTCGGCGTAGCGCTCGGGGGGCACCAGCTTGAGTTCCGAGGTCGCTGCTGCGAGCGGTACCCGGACGATGTCAGTCCCGCGCAGCGCAACCATGTTGCCGAAGGCACCGTCGGCCACGGCTCGGCTGGCCTGCACCCCGAAGCGGGTGGCCAGCACCCGGTCGAAGGCCGTCGGCGTGCCGCCCCGCTGGATGTGGCCCAGCACCGCGACGCGGGCTTCCTTGCCGGTGCGGCGCTCGATCTCATCTGCGAGCAGGTGTCCAACTCCGCCGAAGCGGACGTGGCCGAACTCGTCCAGCGCCTGACCGCCGATCGCCTCGTCCAGCGACTTCGGGTGCGCGCCCTCGGCCACCACGACGATCGGGGCGTACTGGCTCTGGAACCGGTGCTGGACGTACTCGCAGACCTGATCAAGGTCGAACGGCTTCTCCGGGATGAGGATCACGTTCGCCCCGCCGGCCATCCCGGCGTGCAGCGCGATCCATCCGGCGCTGCGCCCCATGACCTCGACGATCAGCGCCCGGTGGTGACTTTCAGCCGTCGTGTGCAGCCGGTCGATCGCCTCCATGGCGATGTTGACCGCGGTATCGAATCCGAACGTGTAGTCGGTGGCACCGAGGTCATTGTCGATGGTCTTGGGTACGCCCACCACCCTGCCGCCGGCCGCGTGCAGCTTGCTGGCCGCGCCGAGCGTGTCCTCGCCGCCGATCGCGATGAGCGCGTCGACGCCGAGACTCTCCAGGTTTTCCAGCACGCGCTCGATCCCGGACTTGCCGTCGACGTTATTGGCCGCCGACGCCGGGTTAGTCCGGGAGGTCCCGAGGATGGTTCCGCCGCGGGGCAGGATCCCGCGCACCGCCGCAACGTCGAGCACCATGGTGTCGCCCTCGAGCGGACCACGCCAGCCGTCTCTGAAGCCGATGAACTCCATGCCGTGCTCGGCAACGCCGGTCCGCACGACCGCCCGGATGACGGCGTTCAGGCCAGGGCAGTCCCCGCCCCCGGTAAGCACTCCGACTCGCATGCAGTAATCCCCTTCTCGCGCTCGCTGCCACCACACTAGTGGGCATGACCGTACTGGCGATCGACGCCGGCACCACCGGCGTCACCGCGGCCATCATCACCGAGTCGGGCACCGTCGCGGGCCGCGGCTACCAGGAGTTCCGACAGTATTTCCCGCAGCCGGGCTGGGTAGAGCACCTGCCAGAGGGCATCTGGCAGGCGACGCTCGCGGCCGCTGCGAAGGCCCTCGACGCGGCCGGGTCACCGGCCCTGGCCTGCGTCGGTATCACCAACCAGCGCGAGACCGCCGTGATCTGGGATCGGGCCACGCTCGCCGCGCCGCGCCGCGCCATCGTCTGGCAGGACCGGCGCACCGCGGGGATCTGCGCGGCGCTGCGGGACACCGGGTACGAGCCGCGAGTGAGCGCCCTGACCGGGCTGCGTCTCGATCCTTACTTCACCGCCACGAAACTGACCTGGCTGGCCGATAACGAGCCCGCGATGTGGGCCGGGGTCACGGACGGCTCGCTCGCCGTCGGCACCGTGGACTCCTACCTGATTGCCCGGATGACGGGCGGGCGGCGGCACGTCAGTGACGCCTCCAACGCGTCCCGGACGCTGCTGTTTGACATCGAGACCGGGCAGTGGTCGGCCGAGCTGTGTGAGTTGTTCGGCGTCCCGCCGCACGCCCTGCCGGAGGTCGTGCCGTCCACCGGTGTCGCTGGGCAGACCGACCCGGCTGCGTTCCTCGGCCAGTCGGTGCCGATCGCGGGCATCGCCGGAGACCAGCAGGCTGCGCTGTTCGGCCAGGCATGCTTCGATCCAGGCGCAGTCAAATGCACCTACGGGACCGGATCGTTCGTGCTGGTGAACACCGGTTCTCAGGTGGTGCGCTCGGACGCCGGGCTGCTGTCGACGGTGGCCTGGCTTGAGCCTTCCGGAGAGCTGACCTACGCCCTGGAAGGATCGGTGTTCGTGACCGGCGCGGCTATCCAGTGGCTGCGGGACGGGCTCGCGCTGCTGGACAATGCCGGGCAAAGCGAAACGCTTGCCCTCTCGGTGCCCGACTCGGGCGGTGTGGTGTTCGTGCCAGCGCTCACCGGTCTCGGCGCTCCCGACTGGGATCCGAACGCTCGCGGCGCGATGTTCGGCTTGACCCGCGGCACCACCAGGGCGCACCTCGTCCGGGCCGCGCTGGAGGCAATCGCCTTCGAGGTGCGCGACGTAGTGGACGTTATGACGGCCGAGACGGGCGTGGGCTCCGACGGGGCGGGCCACGATGACGCGGCCGCCGGCAGCCCGGCGCTCCGGGCCGACGGCGGGGCCAGCGTCAACGACCTGCTGATGCAGTTGCAGGCTGACCAGATCGGGCGGCCGGTCGAGCGGCCCGTGGTCGCCGAGACCACGGCTCTCGGCGCCGCGTTCCTCGCCGGCCTGGCGGTCGGCATCTGGTCATCCCGCCGTGAGCTGGCCGCAACCTGGCAGCTGGACCGGCGTTTCATCGCCGGGCCGAGGGACGATGCTGCGCACGCGCGCTGGCGGAGCGCGGTCGAGCAGACCAAGGGCTGGGCAGGCTGACAGCTGGCCGGTCGGGCCGTCAGGCCGGACCGCCGCGCGCGGCCGAGTCAGTCGGGTCGGCGGCCACGGCCGCGTGGCTGGCGGCAGGCTCCGGGTCGGCGACCCCGACGTGGTCGGGGCGGGGCGCGGGCTCATGTTCGCCCTCGCCCTCTTCGTCCTCGGTGGCCGGATGGCCATGGCCGTTGTGGTGCACCGGGCTGCCAAGCCGAAGCTTGGCCCGCTGGGCGTACTCATCGACGTATTCCTGGCCAGAGAGCTTCATGAGCTCGTACATGATCTCGTCGGTCATCGCCCGCAGTACGATCCGGTCTTGCTCTAGGCCGTAGTAGCGGGAGAAGTCCAGTGGCTTGCCGAATCGTACGCCCGGCCGGATCTTGAGCCTGGGGGCGATCCTGCCAGGCGGCTGGAATTCGAAGCCGCCGATCATCGCGGTCGGGATGACGGGAACCCGGCCTTCGAGAGCGAGCCGCGCCACGCCCGTCTTGCCGCGGTAGAGCCGGCCGTCGGGCGTTCGCGTTCCCTCCGGATAGATGCCAAGCAACTCGCCCGCGGCGAGCACTCGCAACCCGGTTCGCAGCGCCCGCTCACTGGCAGCGCCGCCGGTCCGGTCGATCGGGAGCTGACCGACGCCGTGGAAGAAGGCTTTACTCATGAGCCCTTTGATCCCCCGACCAGTGAAATATTCGGATTTGGCGAGGAATACCACCTTGCGGGGCAGCGGCAAAGGGGCGAAGAAGTGATCAGAGAACGACAGGTGGTTGCTTGCCAGGATCGCGGGGCCAGTGCGCGGGACGTTCTCGATGCCCTCCGCCCATGGCCGGAAGATGGTCCGCAGGAACGGCCCGATGATCGCCTTGACCACCCAGTAGAACACGCGTCATACCTCGGCTCGGAGCACGGGCTCGGTGCGGGGCGCCGCGGGACGCTCCGCCGGCCAGCGCCTGGCCGACCGGCAGCCGCACGTATCGCGCGGACTCCCCATGATCGAAAGACTGCCGCTAAGGGAGGATCTCGCGCAAGTCGCGCACGACCCCGTACCACGCCGACTTCGCGCGTGGCCGGCCAGGCCTGGCAGTTGCTGCCCGCCGCGAGGGCTCTCGAAACACGAGCCTGGCCCTAACTGCCATGAGCCGATGCAGTCACAGTGGCGGCCGTGCGACGATGCCAGAAGAAGCCACGAACAACGGAGGATTCCGCACATGCCAGTAGTGCCAGGCGCCGAGGCGTTCGCCCGCGACGGCGGCCCGACCGGGGTGCTCCTTTGCCACGGATTCACCGGCAGCCCGCAGTCGCTGCGGCCCTGGGCCTCCTCTCTCGCAGCCGCAGGGCTCACTGTCTCACTGCCCCGGCTACCTGGTCACGGCACCACCTGGCAGGAGATGGCCAGGACCCGGTGGGAGGACTGGTTCGCGGAGGTCAACCGGGCATTTGACGAGCTGCAGTCGCGTTGCGACGAGATCTTCGTCATGGGCCTGTCGATGGGTGCCTGCCTGGCGCTTCGGCTGGCAGAGTTGCGCGGCGCGGCAGTCCGCGGCCTGGTTCTGGTCAATCCGTCGCTGGCCCCCGATTCCAAGCTGCTGTTCCTGGTGGTCCCGGTGGTCAAGCTTGTCGTGCCCGCCGTGAAGGGCATCGCCAGCGACATCAAGAAGCCCGGTGTGACCGAGGGCGGTTATGACCGGACGCCAGTCAAGGCCGCCGCGAGCCTGCCCGGCCTGTGGCGGACCACCCAGCAGCACCTAGCCGACGTGACCCAGCCGGTGCTCGTCTACCACAGCACGACCGATCATGTCGTGGGGCCGGCCAGCCTCAGCTTGCTGACCCGTGCGCTGCCTGCCAGCCAGCTCGAGGTCCGTGAGCTCGCCGATAGCTATCACGTGGCGACGCTCGATAACGATGCAGAGGCAATATTTGCCGGAAGTCTTGAGTTCGTCCGTGTACATAGCGAGCTAGGACGGGCATCTACAGGCGAGACCAGCGGGGAATCGATCGGCGGGGAATGACGTCGGATGAGCGGTGCCGGGGACACTGACGGCGAGATCAGCAGGGATGAGGCTGCCTGGCGCGACCTCATCGCGCGCTTCGACCGTCCCGCCGACCCGATGCTGACCGAGGTTCCGTGGCCCGCGAGGGAAGACCTGCCAGGCTCGGCGGCCGCTAGGGCTGCTGCCAACCTCGCGGCGGCGGACGCCGCCGGGCCAGAGCTGGGGGCACCGCCCAACCAGGCCGATCCCGTCAGCTCTCCGGAGCAGCCGAGTGCTCTGCCTGGAGCTCCAGCGTGGCCCGGACAGCGCACCAGCTACGGCCCCGCCGATCGCACGCGTGTCGTCCGGCCGGCGGGTGACCCGCGCTCGTATGTCCCGCCTGACGAGGAGGACGAGCGCTATCTTCCGGCTCCCCTCCCGCCGCCGGCCAAGCTGGATTCCATCTCCAAGGCGGCGCTGGTCGGGGTTGTCGGTGGGCCGGCGTACCTGCTGATCGTCAGCGTGTTCCTGCACTGGACCATTTCGGCCACCGCGGCATTCGTCGCGGTTGCGGCATTCATCGGCGGCTTTGTGACGCTGGTCGTCAAGCTGGGGGATCGCCCGCGGCGCGACGATGACGACGACGGCGCCGTGTTGTAGCGCGCCTTGACTCGCGGGCGCGCCGCACGCCTGGGCGCGGCGGCAGATCCCATTGACGCGCGGGCGCGGAACAGCGAATGCCTCAGCCGGTTCTGGCCAGGTCGGCTGCCCCGATCAGCCCGGCGTCGGGGCCCAGTTCCGCCAGCCTGACGTCGGCGTAAGGGCGATGCGAGCGACCCGTGAGGCCGTGCTCGTAGGCATCACGCGCCGGGCCGAGCAGCAACTCGCCAGCATCCGACACGCCGCCGCCGATGACGAAGCAGCCGGGATCGAGGATGGCCGACAGGTCAGCCAGGCCCGCGCCGAGCCAGTCGCCCACGATCTCGAAGCAGCGCACCGCGCCCGGATCCCCTTCGCGGGCGGCCTCGGTGACCGCGGGCCCGTCGATGCCATCGGGGCTACCGCCGCCGAGCTGAAGCAGCCGCGTAGCCGCCTCCGGCGAGCGCCGGGCGAACTCTCGGGCCTCGGCGACCAGCGCGCTGCCGCTCGCGTACTGCTCCCAGCAGCCCCGGTTACCGCAACCGCACAGCCGTCCGTCGGGCACGACGCGGTAGTGACCAGGCTCTCCGGCTGATCCGAACCGCCCGCGGTACAGCCGCCCGTCGAGCACGATTCCTGCTCCGATGCCGGTACCCACCGTAATGAGCAGCACGTGCTCATGGCCGCGCGCCGCACCCAGCTTCGTCTCTGCCCAGGCGGCAGCGTTCGCGTCATTTTCAACGACCACCGGCCGGCCGATGTGCTCCTCTACCAGCTTCTTGACCGGTTCGTCGCGCCAGGCGAGGTTGGGCGCGAACAGCACATTGGCCCTGGTCTGGTCCACAAACCCCGCGGCGCCGATGCCCACAGCGTCCACGGTGTACCGGCCCAGCAGCTCACTCACGGCACCAGCGATCACGCCGATCGTGTCGTCCGGGCTCGCGGCGGGGGTGTAGCGCTTCAGCCTCTCGATGACCCGCCCGCGGTCGTCGACCACACCAGCAGCGACCTTGGTGCCGCCGACGTCAACTCCGATCGCCAGGCCCATGCCCTCGCCCGTTCAGCCGATCTTCGGCACTGCCTGGCTCGACACCGTCGACGGCCGCGTCCGCGTCCGTCGCGATGGCCCACGGATCAGTCGCCGCGGAACCGGCAGTGGCGAGCCGGTCACCGGGCTTCCAGCCGACCTGGCCGTGTTCCCCGGCCAGCGAGTCGGGCCGGGCGACCGACGGCTCGGCCGGGCCAGCCCCGGTCCCGGGACCGGCCGTTGCCTCGGTCGGCTCCGGGCCGGCCGGACTGGCATCGGAGCGGGCCGGACTGGTATCGGAGCGGGCGCTGCCCGCGTCCGGAGCATCAGCTGTCGCACCACCTCGGCCCGACCTGGCCAGCAGTGAGTCGATAGCGCTGATCGCGTCGTGGACCATGGTCGCGGCTGCCTCGCCGGCTCCAGACAGCGGCCCGCTCAGGCCGGGTCCGGAATCGCGCATTCGCCGCGCTGCGCGGCAGATAGGGCACCACTGGCATTCCGGTGCCTCTCCGACGTCGGGCGGAATCTCGGTGGTGGCCACATCCCACACGTCGCCGCGGTCCTGACGCTGACCGCCAATGGTTCGTCGAACCTGATCCTCGAACTCGCGGCGCATGTTCTTCGCGCTGGAGCGGATCAGCCAGCGCTGCAGGTCGCCGACCAGATCCGGGCCTGGATCGCCCGGCCGACGCCGGTCCCCCCTAGACGAGCCGGACCGGGGCGGCTTGTCCGCGGGCTCACGCTGGCCGGACTGCTCGCTCATAGTGCCACCACTTCTTGACTCATTCCCGCAGATGCGTCCCGCACGCCTCACCGGCCAGCGGCGCGCCCAGATTCCGAGCGCTTCTTCAGGCCTTTCAAGGCCGCATCGATGATCGTCCGCTCGGCGCGCCGCCTGATCAAGCCCGGCATCGGCACCCTCGTCCCGACGGCGAGCTCGTAGCTGACGTTCGTGCCGCCGCCGTCGCTCGCCAACCGGTACGCGCCCGACATCTCGGTCACCATCGAGCCTGCCTCGGCCAGCTCCCAGCTGACCGCGTTGTCCCCGTCCCACTCATAAGCCAGCACATAGCTGTCCTTGATCACTCCCGCATCCAGCCCGAACCGGACCCGCTGCGCGCGCCCGTCCGGCCCGGCCTCGACGACCTCCGCGGAGCGCACGCCCGTCGCCCACTCGGGATAGGCGCCAAAGTCGGCGATAACCCCCATGACGGCGGCGCGGTCGGCCGCCACCGTGATGCTCGAGGAGGTCTTGTCGGCCATGAGGTGGAGCGTACCGCGATCGAAGTCGCACGTCAGACCTGGCGGACCGGGGTGGCGCTGCGGTTCTGCCCGGCCATCATCCCCACTGGAGCACATACGGCCTGCCCCTGGCGCGAAAATGGCCGACGTTGATGCACTCGGTAGCGCCGATCCGGATCCGGCTCTGGAGCGGCTGGTGCACGTGACCGAACAGCACGTACCGAGGCTGGGTTTCCCTGACCAGCTCGAGCAAGGCGTCACTCCCCCGCTCTTTCCGCTGCGCGACGGTGTCGTAGAGCAGCTCTGGTACGGCTGGCGGAATGTGCGCGCACAGCACGTCGACCGCACCGACCGCGGCGACTTTCGCCGCGAATACATCGTCGTCGAGCTCATTCGGGGTCCGGTAAGTGGTCCGCAGCCCGCCGCCGACGAAGCCGAAGGTCCAGCCGTCGAGCTCGATCCGCTGGCCATCAAGGACCTGCTGACCGGGCCGGACGTGCTCGGCCCAGAGCCTCGGCAGGTCGACGTTCCCATAGGTCAGGTAGGACGGCACGGGCATGGCAGCAAACAGCTCCGCGTACTGCCGGCTGACGGCCGTCTCGATGTGCCGCCGGGGGTCACCATCCAGCCGCGCCCACAGCTTCGCCGACAGCGCACGGGCCGCGTCGAACTGTCCGGCCGACCTCAGCTCGACGAGCGTGCGAGCGTGCTCGGCGCCGAACAGGTCGGGAAAGATGCCCTGACTGTGGTCGGCATAGTCGATGAACAGGAGCAGATCGCCCAGGCAGATCAGCGCGTCGGCACCATCGCCTGCGCGGCGCAACGCCTCGCTCCGGCCATGGACATCGCTAACCACGTGCACCCGCATCTGCCTACAGTAGGCAAGTCCGGCAGAAAGGCCTAGCCCGGACGGTGGCGCACGTCGGCTGGCCAGAAGCGGTAACGTCCAAAGGCAACAGGGGTCCGCCCACGACAACAGAGCGGTATGGGAACGTGGCAGCTGGAGGGTCAGTGCTCGAATTCGGTATCCCAGCCCTCATCGAGATTCCCGACGACGCCGGACTGGCCGATGTGGTGTTCAGCCGGGCAGCCGCCGATCCGGACGAGGTCATGCTCCGCCGACGCGGAGCCGATGGCAGCTGGCTGGATGTCACCGCTGGAGACTTCCGTGGCCAGGTGTCTGCGCTAGCCAAGGGCTTGATCGCAGCCGGGATTCAGCCCGGCGAACGAGTCGCCCTGATGTCTCACACCCGGTACGAATGGACGCTGGCCGACTACGCGATCTGGGCCGCGGGCGCCGTGTCGGTTCCTGTCTATGAGACGTCGTCGGCCGAGCAGGTCGAGTGGATCGTCGGCGACTCGGGCGCCCGCGCCATCATCGCCGAGGACGACTCGCACGTGCAGACCATCGAGAGCGTCCGGGACCGGCTGCCCAGCCTCGGGCCGCTCTGGCGCATCGCCGCGCTCGATGAGGTCGCGGCTGTCGGTGCCGACGTCACCGACGACCAGCTGCGCCAGCATCGCGTCAGCCGCCGGGCGAGCGATCTGGCGACGATCATCTACACCTCAGGAACGACGGGCCGGCCTAAGGGCTGCGAGCTGACGCACCGCAACCTGCTCGGCGCGGTTCGCAACGCGGTGCACGCTGCACTTCCCGAGGTGTTCGAGATGCCGGACGCCTCGACGCTGCTTTTTATGCCGCTCGCGCACGTGTTCGCTCGGATCGTGGAGATCGGCTGCCTGGAGGCAGGCGCGGTGCTCGGCCACTGGGAGAACATCGGCACCCTGGCCGAGGGTCTGCGTGAGTTCCGGCCCACATTCCTGCTTGCGGTGCCGCGGGTGTTCGAGAAGGTCTACAACACGGCGGTCCAGCAGGCATCGGCCAGCTCAGCCAAGAGCAAGATCTTCGCGGCGGCAGCCGACACGGCGATCGCCTACAGCCAGGCACTCGACAACGGCCGGCCGAGCCTGGGGCTGCAGACAAGGCGCGCCGTCTTTGACCGCCTTGTCTATGGCAAGCTGCGGGCCGCGGTCGGCGGTCGGGTCGAGTACGCGGTTTCTGGCGGCGCCCCGCTGGGCGAGCGCCTCGGCCACTTTTTCCGTGGCGTGGGCATCACGGTGCTTGAGGGCTACGGGATGACGGAGACGTCCGCCGCGGCGACCGTCAACAAGCCGAGCCGGAACAAGATCGGCACCGTCGGCCAGCCGCTGCCCGGCGTCAGCGCCAAGATCGCTGAGGACAGCGAGTTGTTGCTGCGCGGTGGCATCATCTCGATCGGCTACTGGCAGAACCCGGCCGCGACGAAGGAGACCATTGACGGCGAGGGCTGGCTGCACACCGGTGATCTCGGGTCCCTTGACGACGAGGGATTTCTCCGCGTCATCGGCCGCAAGAAGGAGCTCATCGTCACGGCGGGCGGCAAGAACGTCGCGCCGGCGGTCCTCGAGGACCGGCTTCGCGCGCACCCGCTGATCAGCCAGTGCATGGTGGTCGGAGACGGCCGGCCGTTCATCGCCTGCCTCATCACGCTGGACTCCGACGCGCTGGACTACTGGAAGGCACAGCACGGCAAGCCGGCCGAGGCAACTGCCGCGGACCTGGCCGACGATCCCGACCTGCTCGCCGAGCTGCAGGCGGCCGTCGACGATGCGAACAAGGCGGTATCCCGGGCTGAGTCGATTCGCAAGTTCCGGGTGCTGCCGATGGACTTCACGACCGACAACGACTACCTCACGCCGTCGCTGAAGGTGAAGCGCGCCGCGGTAGCCAAGGACTTCGCGGCGGACATCGGGGCGCTGTACACGCGGTAGGCAGCTGGTGGAGTCGGCCTGTGGCCGACCTCAAGTCCGGGCGGCCTTACGGCGCCGCCCATACCAGGGTCGGTCCCGGCCTCGCCGTTACGCCAGGATCGCCTTCAGCCGGTCGGCAACGCGGTCCCAGGTCCAGTCGCGGTCGATCCACGCGCGGCCTTTGTCGCCCATGGCCGTCGCACCAGCGGGATCGGTCAGTAGCTCGACCAGCCGATCGGCGAGCACACCCGGCTCCCGGCCGGGGACGACGTAGCCGGTTTCGCCATCGAGGACGGCGTCCGGCGCGCCGCCGGAGTCGCCGACAATGACTGGTGAGCCGGTAGCCGCCGCTTCCAGGTAAACAATGCCAAGGCCCTCGACGTCCAGCCCTGCGCGCCGGGTCCGGCACGGCATCGCGAACAGGGTGCCAGCGTCGTAGTAGGCCGGCAGGTCGGCGCGGCTCACCGGGCCCGTGAACAGGACAGACTCTGCAACGCCCAGCTGCCGCGACTGCGCCTCTAGCCGGGACCGGTAGGGGCCGTCGCCGACCAGCATGAGCAGCGGGTCGCCGGGCACCCGGCCGCGCACGGCTGGCCACGCCCTGATGAGGCTGTCCTGGCCCTTGCGCGGCACCATCCTCGACACGCACACGACGACCGGCCGCTCGGGTGCGATGCCGCGCTCAGCCCGGATCCGCGAGCCTCCGGCCCCTGGCCGAAACTCTGCCGGGTCGACGCCCGGCGCGAGCCGCACCATCCGCCGGGCTGCGTCCCCCGATAGTGCCTTCGCCAGCCGTACCCGGAAGTACTCGGCGAGGTAGGTGAGCGCATCGACGTCGTCGCCGATGCGCCGCAGCAGCGACCGCGCGCCCGGTAGCGCCGCCCAGCCAGCCTCGTGGCCGTGCGTGAGACCGACGATCCGGCGCGCTCCGGCCGCTCGCAACCGCGGCGCGAGCAGGCCGAGCGGCGCCGCGGCGCCGAACAGCACGCGATCGCAGCCGTGTTCGGTCAGCAGCGCACACGCGCGCGCGGCGACCGACGGCACGGGCAGCATGAGGGACCCTGAGTGCCTGATCACCGGGAAAGGCTGGGCAGTGTCGAACTCCGCTGCGCCCGGCCAGGCGGGCGCGTACACGACGACCTCGTCCGGGGGCAGCCGCAGCGCGAGCGCGTGCACGAACGACTGGATGCCGCCGCGGCGCGGCGGAAAGTCGTTGGTGACGATCAGCACCTTGCTCATGTGGCCCCCGGGCACACGGTCCGGCCGCCGACCCTCGTGTCTACTGCCGGCCGGAGGCACATGCTACCGGCCGGCAGCGGCTGTCGAGGATTCGGCGCTGGCCCGACAGCGCACGGCGTCGTGCCTGCTAGGGCAGCACAGCGCCGTCGTAAGTTTCCTGATACCAGCCGCTGAAAGACACCAGCTCGACGTCGAGCCCTGTATGCGGCGAATCGATCAGCTCGTTATCGCCGACGTAGATGCCGACGTGCCCGGCGCCGTTGAATACCATGATGTCTCCCGGTTCCAGGGTGCTGACGTGGGGCAACTCGTCCCACTGCTCCTCGCTGGTACGCGGGATGGAGACGCCAGCCGCAGCCCAGGCCTCCATGGTGAGCCCGGAGCAGTCGAAACCGTCCGCGCACGGACCGGTACCGCCGTACACGTACGGGCAGCCAAGCTGGGCGTAAGCGAACGCGACCGCCTTCTCGGCCTGAGTCGAGGTGGGGCCGGTGTACTTCGCGGTGGTCGAGCCGCCGGCACCCGGCTGGACGAGCGCCGCCTGAGCCGGCGTCAGCTGGGCCACCAGCGTCTCCTGCTGGTTCTCCAGCTTGGTCAGGTTGGTCTTCTTCCCCTGCAGGCTGTTCTTGAGCTGCTCGATCCCGGCCTGGGTCCGGACCGCCAGGGCCTGGGTGTTAGCGAGCTCCCTCGCCTGCGACCGCAGCCGATCGATCTGCGCGGTGTTCGTCGTCGACAGCTCGAGCAGGATGGAGGACTCGTTCAGCACCTCCTGCGGCTTGCCGGACGTGAGCAGCGCGAGAGAGGCATTGATATTGCCGTCCTCGTACTGGGTGACGGCGATCCGGCCGATCTCGCCCTTCTCGTCAGCCAGCTTCGCCGCGAAGACGTCCTCTTCCTTGTTAATCACGGTCAGCCGCTGATCCGTTGCGGCGAGTTCCTGCTGCACCTGGTCGTACTGCTGGTCAAGCTTGTCGACCTGCGCCTGCAGTTTGCTCAGCGCCGCCTCAGCCTGGCTGAGTGTCGGCTTCGACGCACCGAGGCCGCTGCTCGACACTCCCATGAGCAGCCCGGCCGCGAAGACCGCGACGGTCACTCCGGTGACACCCCGCTTGATGAACTTACGAGCCATCGGCGCCGTATGCACCCGCGTGACACGCTCCTTCTTCCACTGCGGCCTACCGGGTGAGCTGACGGGTTCGGGCTGTGGAAGCATGCCCTACGGCCCGGAATTGGATCCGGGTCGATTCACCCCTGGCGACGCGGTGTGTTGCGCGTCACCGGTTGGGTCCCCGGTTCTCCTGCAGGCAAAGTCGCAGGCTCGCAAGAGATTCAGCTGCGGCCGCCCGCCGCCGCCGGAAGGCGACTGCCTAGCGATGCGGCTCGCTGCACGACCCTAGGGCGTCCGGAGTGGGGATTCAACCACTTCGCGAACTCTCACGCTCCTGCGCTGGTCCAGCGGCGGCCAGCGTGTCGAGAACCCCCCAAGGGGACCGCGACCGGCGCGCCTGGGCCGGACTGTCGGCACCAGGCCCTACCGTGACGACATGATCGGACCGCTGGCGGACCTCACCGTCGTCGTGGTCGACGTGGAAACCACCGGATGGCTGAGTGACCGCGCGGAGCTCACCGAGATCGGCGCCGTGCGGCTCACCGCCGGCCAGCTCACCGGCGAGTTCTGCTCACTGATCCGGCCTGCCCGTCCGATCCCGGCGGACATCATCACGCTGACGGGCATTACCGAGGTCATGGTGAGCCAGGCGCCTTCCGTGGCCACCGCGCTGCGTGCCTTCCTGACGTTCGCCGGGGACTGCATCCTCGTGGCCCACAACTCTGGGTTCGATCTGGGCTTCCTGACCTCCGCGAGCGCCGCGAGCGGGCTCGCGTGGCCGCGGTTTCCTGTGCTGGATACCGCCTCGCTGGCCAGGCTGCTGCTCGGCCCCGACGAGGTGCCAGACTGCCGGCTCGCGACCCTCGCGGCGTACTTCTCGGCCAGGACCGCACCCAGCCACCGTGCACTTGCCGACGCCCGCGCTACGGCCGACGTGCTCACCGGCCTGCTTGCACTGGCGGCGGGTGACCAGCCGGCTGGCCAGCAGGTCCTGCGCCGCCTGGCCAGCTGAGCGTTGGGCTACGCTGCTGCTCGGACGGGCGGGTCCGGCACCCGGCTCACGCCCGCGGCCATGGGGCAGACGCGGCTACCGGAGGAGAATCGTGGTCACCGCAATCGTTCTGATCAAGACGGACGTGGCCCGCATCCCGGAGACTGCGGAGGCCATCGCGCAGATCCCGTCGGTGAGCGAGGTCTACTCGGTCACCGGCGAGTTCGACCTGGTCGCGATGGTGCGGGTGCGCGCCCATGACGAGCTGGGCGACGTCATCCCTGGCGCGGTGAACAAGGTCCCTGGCGTCACGCACACCGAGACGCACATCGCGTTCCGTACCTACTCGCGGCACGACCTCGAGGCGGCGTTCTCTCTCGGCTATTCCGAGTCCTGACGCAACCGGCCTAACAGCCGTCGTTGGGCGACGGCCGAAGCCGGCCTACTCGGGTGCGAGCCGCTTGCTCGTCTCGATCCACCGGTCAAGCAGCGTGGCCGCGGCGCCCGAGTCCAGGGCCGCGACGGCCCGCTGGTAGCCGTCGGCGAGCGCCGGAACCAGTGCGTCCGGCCCTGCCACGCCGGTCGCGGCGGCCAGCGCCGCGCCCGCGTTCAGCAGCGCTGTGTCCCTGACCGGCCCTGCCGCGCCGCCGAGGAATGCCCTGACCACGCCAGCGTTGTGCGCTGCGTCACCGCCCCGCAGGTCGGCGGGCGCGCTGCGGGCAATGCCCAGCTCGGCCGGATCGAAGGTGGTCTCGCTGACCGCGCCGTCGTGCACGACCCAAACGGTTGACGGAGCTGTCGTGGTCAGCTCGTCCAGCCCGTCGGCGCCGTGGAACACCAGCGCGGAGCAACCGCGAGCCGCCAGCACGCCGGCCAGGATCGGTCCCATCCGCGGATCGGCCACGCCGAGGGCCTGGGCAGTGGGCCTGGCCGGGTTGGCCACCGGGCCGAGGACATTGAAGACGGTTGGCACTCCGAGCTCCCGGCGCGGCACGATCACGTGCCGCAGCGCCGGGTGGTACAGCGGGGCGAACAGGAAGCCGGCGCCCACCTCCGCCACGAGTTGCTCGGTCGCCGGGGCCGGCAGGTCGATCACCACCCCCAGCGCTTCCAGCACATCAGCCGTGCCGCACGCCGACGACGCGGCCCGGTTCCCGTGCTTGACCATGCGGGCGCCCGCCGCGGCCGCCGCGATGGTGCCCATGGTTGAGATGTTGACCGTCCGGGCGCCGTCTCCCCCGGTTCCGACCAGGTCGACGGTCGGACCAGGGATGGCGATCGGCGTGGCATGCTCGAGCATCGCGTCGGCTAGGCCGGTGACCTCGCCAGGCGTCTCGCCCTTGATGCGCAGGGCAACTCCGAAGCCGGCGATCTGGGCGGGCGTCGCGGCGCCTTCCATGATCTCGTTCATGGCCCACGCCGCCTCATCCACCGCGAGGTGCTCACCCTTGATCAGCGCGCCCAGCACGGCGGGCCAGTTCGTGCGCGCATCCATCTGCTGCCACCTCGATCCGGGACGGTCAGGACTGCTGCGAAGAGTGCTCAGGGCGTTCCCTCTTACATCACGGGAACGGGCTCGCTATCGGCTGGCCGGAGCCTCGCCGGTCGCGGTCAGGCCCGGGCCACCGCGGTGCCGGGTGCCTGCTGCCGCATCAGCACCGCGAGCTCCCTGGCCAGCTCGATCGGGTCAATCGGGTGGCTGATCACCGCGTCGGCCCGCGACCAGGTGGCCAGCCAGCCGTCGTCGGGCCGACCGATGATCAGGAGCACCGGCGGGCAGTTGTGAATCTCGTCCTTGGCCTGCCGGCAGACGCCCATCCCGCCGGCCGGCTGGGCCTCGCCGTCGAGCACCAGCACGTCTGCCTGCCTGGCGTCGAGCAGCCGCCACAGCATGGCCTCGGTCGCGACGTCAGTGACCTCGGCCTCCGGCACGTCGGGGGCCGGCCGACGGCCGATGGCAAGCCGCACTCTGGCACGAGTGGCGGCATCATGGCTATACACGACAACCTTCATGCCATGGATGCTACCGACCTGGGGGGTCGGGCTTCGCACGCCTACGCGGTGTCGTAATAATGGCCCCGTGGTCTCAGCATCTACTGAGGTAGCTCAGCCGCGCGGAGTTACCAGCCGGCCCAACCTCGTCAGCGTGGGCACGATTATCTGGCTGTCGTCAGAGCTGATGTTCTTCGCGGCGCTGTTTGCCATGTACTTCACCATCCGGTCGGTGGATAAAGGCATGGGCCAGCCGTGGCCGAAGGCGCACCTGGACCTGTTCCTCGCGTCCATCAACACCACCGTGCTGCTGCTTTCGAGCGTGACCTGCCAGATGGGCGTGTTCGCCGTCGAGCGGCATCAGATCCGCCGCGCGGGCAACATCCTCCAATTCTGGCGGTGGGGGCTGCGCGAGTGGTACGTGCTGTCCTTCTTGATGGGGCTGTACTTCGTTCTCGGCCAGGGCTATGAGTACCTGGACCTGATCCGCAAGCAGCACGTGACGCTCGGATCCAGCAACTACGGCTCGGTGTTCTTCCTCACTACCGGGTTTCACGGGTTGCACGTGTCGGGCGGGCTCGTGGCGTTCCTGTTCCTGCTCGGCCGCACCTTCGCGGCCAAACGATTCACCCTGGAGCAGCAGACCAGTGCCATCGTCGTGTCGTACTACTGGCACTTCGTTGACGTCGTCTGGATCGGGCTGTTTACCACGATCTACCTGATCCACTGACCGGGAACTGGGGATAGCTGTGAGCTGGATCACCGCCAGGCGCCGTCACCCGGCAGCGGCCTACCTTGTCATAGCTGGTGTGCTGATCCTCATCGGTATCGCGTACGCGCTCATCACCAGCGGGAACGCATCGGCGGCCCAGCAGGCGGCGCCCAACTCTGCGCAGATCGCCGACGGCCACGACCTGTTCCAGGAGGAGTGCTCCTCCTGTCACGGCCTGTACGCGGAGGGCACCGCCGAGGCGCCCAGCCTGATCGGCGTCGGGGCGGCGGCGGTGAACTTCCAGGTCAGCACCGGCCGGATGCCAGCCGCCGAACTCGGTGCCGAGAACGACCGCAAGCCGCCGCGGCTCAACAAGGCCGAGACAGCCGCCATCGCCGCGTACATCCAGTCGCTGGGCGGCGGCCCGACGGTGCCATCGGCGGCCCAGGTCAGCACCTCCGGCGCCAACATCGGGCTGGGCCAGCAGCTGTTCGTGGCCGACTGCGCGGCGTGCCACAACTTCGTGGGCGCCGGCGGCGCGCTGACCAACGGCAAGTTCGCCCCGCCGCTGACCGAGTCCACGCCGACCCAGATCTACGAGGCGATGCTGACCGGGCCTGAAGCCATGCCCGTTTTCAACGACCTCACCATCACCCCGCAGGAGAAGCGCGACATCATCGCCTACGTCACGACGGTCAGGTCGGAGCCGAACCCTGGCGGGTTCAGCCTCGGCCGGGTCGGACCGGTGACCGAGGGCCTTGTCGCCTTCCTCGGCCTGCTGTTCTTCATGGTGCTGGTGGCGCTCTGGATCACTGCGAAGCACGGGAAGGCTCATGAGTGACACGAACTCCCCCGGCGGCGACCCCGGCGCCTCCTGGCCCGAGTACCTCGGCGGGGTGAGCCACGGGGCATCCGGGTCGGCCGACCCGGCCGGATCTGGCGGCGCCGCCCCAGGCGAGACTGGCCAGCCGGGGTACCAGGGGCCGCGCCATCGCGTCATTGGAACGCCGTCGCCGACGTCGGCGCGGACGCTGCTGCCCGAGCGCGACGGCGGCGGTCGGGTGCCAGAGCAGCCGTACATGCCGCCCGATCCTGCTGACCCGCGGCGGGCGCGCAAGGCCGAGCGGATCGTCGCCGTCTGCTTCTTCCTTGCCATGGTGGCTGGCTTCGGCTTCTTGGTGGCGTACGCAATCATCGGCGTGGGCGCTATCAACCAGGTGCAGGACTCCAACCTCGTTCTCGGCAGCTGCCTGTCGCTCGTCTTCCTGCTGCTCGGCGCCGGCGCGGTCATCTGGGTCCGCCATCTCATGCCGACCGTGGAGATCACCGAGCAGCGGCATCCGATGCGGGCGACGGACGAGCAGCGCGCGGAGTTCAAGAAAACCTTCGATGAGGGCGCCGCGACCAGCCAGTTCGTCAAGCGGCCGCTGGTGCGGCGGACCTTGATCGCCGCCACGCTTCCGCTGGCCGTCGCGCCGCTGTTCCTGCTGCGCGACCTCGGCCCGCTGCCGGGGACCAGCCTGGATAAGACCGTCTGGCGCAAGGGCCTGCGGCTGCTCGCCTACGGGACGGGCCGGCCTATCACCGCAGCCGAGTTCAACTCGCCGGGCTCGCTCATCAGCGTCGGGCCCGAGGGCTACCTGAACGACGACGACGCGATGGCCAAGGCCGCCGTCATCATCATCAAGTTCCGGCCCGGCCAGCTCGTGTTCGGCCCTCCGGTGCAGCCAGGCCACCCCTCGCCGCCGAACCTGACAGTGCCGAACTGGACCGTCCACAACATCGTGGCCTACTCCAAGATCTGCACGCACGTGGGTTGCCCGGCGGCGTTGTACGAGCAGACGACGCACCACATCCTGTGCCCGTGCCACCAGTCCACCTTCGACGCCACCCGCGGCGCCAAGGTAATCTTCGGCCCGGCCACGAGGGCGCTGCCGCAGCTGCCGATCGGCGTGGATTCGGAGGGCTTCCTGATCGCCACCGGCCCCTTCAACGAGCCAGTAGGCCCGAGCTTCTGGGAGCGGTCATGAGCGTCGAGAAGGCGCTGGATGGAACCGGCCGTTGGCTGGATGACAGGCTGCACGGCGCCCGCGGCGTCCGTGTCCTGCTGCGCAAGGTCTTCCCCGACCACTGGACATTCCTGCTCGGGGAGATCAATCTCTACACGTTCATCATCCTGCTGCTCACCGGGACGTTCCTGACCCTGTGGTTCCAGCCGAGCATGACCGACGTCATCTACCACGGCTCCTACGTGCCGCTGCGCGGCGTTCGGATGAGCGAGGCATACGCGTCGACCCTGCGGATCAGCTTCGACGTGCGCGGTGGCCTGCTCATCAGGCAGATCCACCACTGGGCCGCCGACCTGTTCATGGCCGGGATCATGGCCCACATGATCCGGATCTTCTTCACCGGGGCCTACCGCAAGCCGCGCGAGATCAACTGGCTCATCGGCATCGTCATCCTCACCCTGGGCATGTTCGAGGGCCTGTTCGGCTACTCCTTGCCTGACGACCTGCTGTCCGGCGCCGGCCTGCGGATCACCGAGGGCGTGCTGCAGTCATTCCCGCTCGTCGGCACCTATCTGGCTTACTTCCTGTTTGGCGGGCCGTTCCCCGGCAACCAGGTCATCGGCCGGCTGTACATCATCCACGTGCTGATAATCCCTGGCCTGCTCCTTGCCCTGATCACGGTGCACTTGTTCCTGACCTTCTACCAGAAGCACACCCAGATGCCTGGCAAAGGCCGGACCAACGAGAACGTCGTCGGCGCGCCGCTCTACCCGTACTTCATGGCTAAGACCGGCGCGTTCTTCTTCTTCACCTTCGCCGCTGTCGCGCTGGCCGCAACCTTCACCCAGATCAACGCGGTCTGGCTGTACGGACCGTACAACCCGGTCGCCATGTCGGCCGGTTCCCAGCCCGACTTCTACATGGGCATCCTTGAGGGCGCGCTGCGCATCATGCCGAACTGGCAGTGGGTGGTCTTCGGGCACACGTTCGCGTTCAACGTGTTCCTCCCTGCCCTGGTACCGCTCGGGATCGTCTTCACCGGAGCAGCCTTGTGGCCGTTCCTTGAACAGTGGGTCACCGGGGATCATTCGGAGCACCACCTCAACGACCGGCCGCGGAACGCGCCGACCCGTACCGCGATCGGCATCGCGACGATCGCCTTCTACGGTGTGCTGTGGGCCGAGGGTGCGAACGACATCATCGCCGACCATCTCGATATCCCGTTGTACTGGACGACGTGGTTCGCCAGGATCGGCATCTTCGTGGTCCCCGCGATCTCCTACATCCTCACCAAACGCATCTGCCTGGGTCTCCAGCACAAGGACAACCACCTGATCGAGCACGGCGTCGAGACGGGCATCATCAGGCAGCTGCCGGGCGGGGAGTTCATCGAAGAGACCAGGCCGGTCGACGAGGATGCGCTCGCCGTGCTGACCTCACGGCCGATCCACCCCGCGCTGCCACCCGGCGAGACCGACGAGACAGAGGTGCCGGCGCCCGGCATGCGCGGCGGCATCGGCCGGGTCCGAGAACGCCTCTACAAGGTCATCACCGAGAGCGCGCCGATGCCGGAGGCGCACCCGAATGGGCACGGCAACGGCCACGGCAACGGCGAGCTTGAGGCCGGTGAGCACAACGGCCACGGCGGCCAGGCGTCGAGCGCCGCGGGTCCCGGAACCGCCAGCGAGTCCGAGCACGGCGAGGACGCGCACTAGCGCGTCCTCGCGGACAGAAGCTCCCGAGCGGGCCGGCTCCCAAGGACCGGCCCGCTGCGGCGCTGTAGCGGTTGCTCACCGCACCAGGAGCGGTTCCAGGCCCCCTGGGCGTTCTGCCGTACCTGACTGTGCTCTCAGCCCACGTCAGCGGTCGCCGCATGGTGCGCGAGAATCGGGCCGTGTTGACTCACGCCGGCACGGCGAAGGGACGCCCATGAACACGGTCAGCTCACGCGACGGCACGACAATCGCGTACGACAGGGTTGGCGACGGGCCGGCCGTGATCCTCGTCGACGGCGCGCTCAGCGTGCACTCATCCGGCGGAAAGTCGGAGCTGGCCGAGCTGATGGCGCCGCACTTCACGGTCTACGGCTACGACCGCCGCGGCCGCGGCGCGAGCGGCGATACCCTGCCCTACGCGGTGGACCGGGAGATCGAGGACATCGGCGCCCTGATCGATCAGGCTGGCGGCTCGGCGTTCCTGTATGGCCACTCGTCGGGCGCCACCCTGGCCATGCACGCAGCGCTCCAGCTCGGCGGCCGGGTCAGAAAGCTCGCCATGTACGAGCCGCCGTACAACGACGACCCCGATGCCCAGAATGCGTGGAGCGACTACCTGACTGACCTGGCTCACGCCCTCGCGGCCGGTCGCCGGGACGACGCGGTCGCGCTGTTCATGCGGTTCGTCGGCACCCCCGCCGCCAGGTCGATGCTATGCGCCAGGCGCCTTTCTGGCCCGGTATGGAGGCGGTCGCCCCCACACTGGCATACGATCACGCGGCCATCATCGGTGAGCGCTGGTCAGCGCCCACCGATCTGGCTGCCCGGGTGTCACCTCCGGCCCTGGTCATGGCGGGCGACGCGAGTTTGCCGTTCATGCCAAGCACAGCCCAGGCGCTGAGTAGCGCGATGCCTCATGGCCAGCTGCGGTTGCTGGCCGGTCAGACCCACAACGTGAGCCCTCGTGTCCTCGCTCCTGTCCTCGTGGATTTCTTTGCGTCGTGACGTGGCGATAAGCACCGGTGCCACTGCTGTCGGTTTACGATCCCGACATGGGTCTCTTTCGCAACAGAGCGAAGAAGAAACGTGAAAAGGTGGCCGTCGAGCTCCTAACGGAGCAGACCGTGCCGGTCACGGCAGCGGTGGAGGTTGCCCCCCGTAAGGTCTCGGCAGAGGCACGCCCCGACCCGGACCAGCCAGGTTGGGGCAGGGCGCTCGGCCAGGCAATTGGCAAGGCACGCGAGGACCGCGCCAGCCAGGAGTGAAGCGAGCCTGTCGGCATCGAGAGCGATGCCGACCGCCGCGCCAGCCGCCGTCGTTACGCGCCGATCTGCAGCACGACCTTGCCCCGCGTATGCCTGCTGGCCGATGAACATCGCGCGGCCCCCAATCGCGGACCGCGCCGAGGGCCCTATCGCGGGTTTCGCCGCCCGCGGCGTCCAGCAGCAGATCGGCACCGCCGGGAGCCACGGTCCGGACCTGCTGAACCCAGTCGGCCGCGTGATGGTCGAACACCTCGGCGGCGCCCAGGCCGCGCACCGACACCGTCGGCGGCCGCTTCGACCACCCCAGCGACTTCCTGGCCCGGCACGAAGGGCAAGGCAATCCCGGGGAAACCACCGCTGACGAACCCGACATCCCACGGTCCGACGGCAGCGGCGTGGACTCTGATCAGCGCCTGACCCGCCGTCAGTACCGGATCTGGAAGCTCTGCAAGCTGCACGCTGCCGATGCCACCCAGCTGCCGCGCCAGCGCTGCTCGCATGGTTGTCACCTCCCGTCCACTGCCGGCAGGTGGGCCTCCGTGCGAGACTGCTGCCCATGCTGACCGGAACACTTCTCGCCGAGAGCATCCGAGTCGATGCCGAGTTGCGCATCGACGGGCTCAGCGTCACCAGGATCTTCAGGAAGGACTTTCCCGATGAGCCGCCCGGCATGCCGACGACCTGGACGTTCGTCGAGTTCCAGGCCGAGGACGACCGGGCCGGCGAGCTAGCACGGCAGCTTGCCGATGTGCTGATAGCCGAGGGCGGGTGGTACGCCGACTTCGGCGTCGGCGATGATCACGTGGTGGTCTTCGCCGGGAAGGTGTTCCGCTATCGGAAGGGCGACGAGGCTGGCCGTGCCGAGGCCACCGAATACGGCCTGTCCGTTGGCTGCCCGGCTGATCAGCTCGACTGGACCGATTAGGCGAAGCTCCCCCCACGTCCTGCCACGTAATAATGCGCGTCATGGCGGAAGAAGTGCCGAGCGCCAAGCACCATCCACCACGGCATGAAAGGAAAGTCCCGGTCCGCATCCGGCTGGCCGCCTCGTGGCGGCTCTGCCTGTGGGGCACAGCCTGGGTCGTGCTCTCGCTGGTCGCCTTTGTCGTGGGCTTCGGCCTGACGGGCGACCCCGGAACCGACCATCCCCTGCTGCTCTTCGGCTCGCACTACCTCACCCGGCTGCAGCAACCTGGCATGGGTGCCGCCTTTGTTGGCCTCGGGGCCATGTTCCTGGTCGGCGTCACTGGTATCCAGGTCACTCGGCTGATCAGAGGGCGGAGAAGTCGCCGTAGCCCGGACCTCTGGCCGTCCGGCGACCATCCGGTCAGGCAGGCAACTCGCCGTAGCTGGCGGGTGTACCTGGGCCTCGTTGGGTTGATCGGCTTCGGTCTGTTGCTGCGCTACTTTTACGGCTGACTGGCGTCCGCGCAGCTGGCTCCCACTGCGCGACCACCACGGCGCTGGCTGCCACCGGTGCGGCTCGACATATATAGGCTACATGTGTAGCCTGGCACCGTGCAGCTCACCGCGCCCAGGCGGACGCGGCGCCTCGCGGCAGAGCCCCGGCCAGAAACACCGAGGAGCGCGCCGTGAGCGCCGCTGATCCTGTGCAGCGCATCGCGGAGCGGCTGGTCCGCGCTTCGTGCCGTCGGCTGCCGGCGGACGAGCGCGGCGATCGCTGCCAGGAATGGACCGCCGAGCTGCCCGCCATCCTGGGCGACGCGAGCATCCGACCGCAGTTCCTGCGTACGCTGCGCACACTGGCGTTCTGCGCCGGTGTCTGCTGGGCGACCAGGCGGCTGAGCGGGCCTACCCGGGCCGGGTCTCGGCGTGTCGCCAGCGCGTACTGGCGGACGGGCGCGCTGCCACCGCCCAACGACGTGGCCCGCCGCGTGGCCCGCGCCGTCGTTGTCTGGCTCGTCGTCGTCGCCGGTCTCATCACGGTGCTGGTCAGGTGGCCTGATCCGCGCGGCTCGTTGCTGGTCGTCGCCGCGCTAGCGATCTGCTTTGAGGCCTGCTGCCTCACCGATATCGCTCGCGCGGCCGACGTCCGGTACCTGTCCAGGTCGAAATGGGCGCTCGTGTGCGTGATCCAGATTCCGCTCGGCGGCATCCTCTACCTGAGCATCGGCCGCGTTCGCCCCGGACGGCCTCTGCATCCCGACGCGCCAGCGGGACGCGCGACTTGAGCCCGCCGGCTGGGGGTGCCAGCCTGGACGGGTGATGCCGAGGATTCGCTACTGCGCGACGCCCGCTGGCCGCGTCGCTTACTCGACCGCGGGCGCTGGCCCGGCGCTGATGTTCGACTCGGGCTGGATCACGGATCTACGCGGGCAGCTGCAACTGTTGTCTTTTGGCAGTTTCCTGGAGCGCCTGGCCGAGCGGTTTACCGTGATCCGCTATGACAAGCCCGGTTGCGGTCTTTCCGACAGGGACCAGATTGACCTGTCGTTCGACGGGCAGGTGGCTGCGGCGCTGGCGGTAGCAGACGCGGTGGGTGTCAGCCGCTTTCGCATGTTCGGGGCCTCACAGGGCGGTCAGCTGGCTGCCGCTATCGCGGCGGGGTGCGCAGACCGCGTCGAGGCGCTGGTGCTGTACGGGATGTGCGCTAGCGGCAGAGATCTGGCGCCGGCCAAGATCAGGGACTCCATCGTCGCGCTGGTGCGGGCCCATTGGGGCCTGGGGCTGAAGGCACTGGCCGGCGCCTTCATCACCGATCCAACCGCCACGGAGCGCGATGAGTTCGCCCGGTTCCAGCGCGCAAGCGCGTCAGCGGACGTGGCGGCCCGGTTGCTCGAGGTGTACTACGACACCGACGTCAGGGCGTTGCTCCCAGCGATCGTCGCACCGACGCTGGTCCTCCACCGCGAGGCGGATCAGGGCACCAGGTTCGAACTGGGCAGGGAGGTCGCCGCGCTGATCCCCGGCGCGACGCTGATGCCGCTGCCGGGCTCGAGCCACGTGTTCTACCACGGCGACTGGACGGCAGTCCTGGACGCGATGGTCAGCTTCCTGGGCGAGCCGGTGAACACCGGGCCGCAGCTGACGGATCGTGAGATCGAGGTGGCCGAACTGATCGCCGAGGGCCTGACCAATCAGGCCATCGCCAGGCGACTGTCCGTCGCGCCCCGGACGGCCGAGGCGCACGTCGAGAACATCCGGCGCAAGCTCGGCGTGCGTTCGCGGGCCCAGATCGCGGCGTGGGTGACCGAGCACCGCCTCGACCGCGGAGCGTCTCGGTAGTTTGACCGACGTGTGCCGTGGTGCAACGCGGCGGGGTCGGAGAAAGCGTCGCACTCGTCGGTAGTTCACCCGATGGCCGCCTGAGCCTGGCCGCTCCTAGCGTGGCAACATGACATCCAGAGCAAACGCCGGGACCGGCAGCGCAGCAGCGCCTGCTGGTGCCTGCACGGCAGCAGAGTCCCTGGTCATACCGGCCCGCTTCTGCGGTCCGCCGGGCTGCGGCAACGGCGGCTACGTCTGCGGCCGGATCGCGGCATACGCCGATGGTCCGGTGACGGTCACGCTGCGCGCGCCTGCTCCGCTCGGCACGCCCCTTGCGGTGGAACGCAACGGCGACAGCACTGTCAGCGTCCACCACGGCAGCACGCTGATCGCTGCGGCGAACTCCGCCCCGGACAGCCCGCCGACAGCCATACCCGGCCCGGTCACGGCAGCCGAAGCGCACGCAGTGGCGGGCAGTGCGCGCTACTACGCCGATCCGGTCTTCCCCGACTGCTTCGTGTGCGGGATGGGCCGCGAACCGGGGGACGGGCTGCGGATCTTTCCGGGACCGCTGGCTGGGGCGATGTGGGCGGCGCCGTGGACACCGGACCGGTCAGTCACGGATGCGAGCGGGATGGTGCTGCCGGAGGTGGTCTGGGCTGCCCTGGACTGCCCGAGCGGATTCGCCGCCGCTGACGCCGCAGGAGCGGGCTCCGACACCGCCGTCCTGCTCGGCCGGATGACGGCGAGCCTCGCGGTGCTGCCGCAATCCGGCGACCAGTGCCTGGTCATCGCGTGGCCCGGCGCGAGGGACGGCCGTAAGATCCACGCCGAGTCGGCCCTGCTCGGGCCCGGCGGCACGGTGCTCGCCACGGCCAAGGCCGTGTGGATAACCGTGCCGCGCCCGGTTCCGGCGCTGGCCGCGGACGAGGCGTCATGAGCGCCCGCCGCGGCGTCGGGCTCACGCCCATGGAGACCAGACGGGATGTCATCGTCCAGACCGCCGTGCTGGCCGACGAGCTTGGGTACGAGGTCTTCGCGCTGCCGGAGGGCTGGGGACTGGACTCAACACCGGTACTGACCGAAATCGCGCTGAGCACCGCGAGGATCCGGCTCGCCTCTGCCGTCCTGTCGGTGTGGGGCCGAACCCCGGCAACGCTAGCCATGACCGCCGCCACGCTCCACCAGATCTGCGGCGGGCGTTACGTGCTTGGCCTCGGCGCCAGCACTCGAGCGCTGGTGGAGGGTTTCCACGACACGCCATTCGAGCACCCGGCTGCCAGGCTGCGCGACGTCGTGACCAAGGTCCGGTCGCTGCTCGACGGCCAGCCCGCCCAGCTCGACCACGCCGCGGGCGCGCATCCGCTGCGGCTTGGCCAGCCGCCCGCTTCCGAGCTACCCATCTGGATCGCGGGGCTGGGTCGCCAGACCACCCGGATAACTGCCGAACTCGGTGACGGCTGGATCCCTGCGCTGGTGGCCAGGGACTACCTGGCAGGCTGGGCAGCCGAGCTCCGGCAGATGCGCCAAACCGCCGTCCCGCAGTCGCCGCCCCTCACGGTCGCGGCCGGTCCGCTCGCCGCGGTCGACGAAGACGCCGACATGGCTCACCTTTTTGCCGCTGGCAGCACCGCCTGGTACCTGAGCGCCATGGGCGAGGTCTACGCCCGGTCGGTGTCCGGGCAAGGCTATGCCGCCGAGGTGCAGGCGATCATCGACGCGAACCCGCGCCCTAGCCCCCGGCGCATGGTCGTCCCGCCTGGCGCTGAGGGCGTGGTCGAGCAGCTCGCCGTCTACGGAACGCGCGATCAGGTCCGCAAGCAGCTCGAGCAGTGGAACCCTGCAGCCGACATCGTCACAATCCTGCTGCCGCCTGGCCTGCCGTGGCCCAACATTGAAGCGACGCTGCGGGCGGCAGCACCAGGCGCCTGACGGGGCCCGCGCCGCTACCAGCAGCCACTCCAGCCGCGGCGCGGGCGTCAGTGCGCGTAGTGGCCGCGGTAGTACTCGAAGACGAACCCGATCACTGCGAGGACCGTCATCAGCAGGCCGATGAGGAACAACCACCAGCCGATCGCGACGCCGATCGCGGCGGTCGCGGCGCCCAGACCGACGAACAGTGGCCACCAGCTGTGCGGGCTGAAGAAGCCCAGCTCGCCGACGCCCTCATCGATCTCACCGTCCGGGCTGTCCTCCGGACGCTCCGGCAGCCTGCGGCCTGTGAAGAGTACGTAAAACCCGATCAGGAACGCCAGCGCGACGGACAGCGCGAGCGCGGTCGTCCCCGTGGGGTCGTGCGAGAAATACCAGTAGACGATGTCGGAGCCGCCGAAGAAAACGGCGCAGCCGAGGAAGAGGTACGCCTCTACTTTCACGATCCTGCTCCGATCGACTGCTGATTCGCCAGCTCAGCGTGCCGGTCCCGGCCCGATCTGATGTGCGGGTAGTGCAGGTCAAAGGCGGGTCGTTCTGACCTGATCCGCGGGATCGAGGTGAAGTTGTGCCGTGGCGGCGGACACGACGTGGCCCACTCCAGCGAGTTGGCGAAGCCCCACGGGTCGTCGGCGGTGACCTGCTCCCCCCGCTTCCACGTGATGTAGATGTTGTAGAAGAAGATGAAGTTCGATGCCCCGAGGATGAACGCGCCGATCGACGACACATCGTTCAGCGTCGTGGCCAGGTGCGGAAGGAACGGGTAGTTCGCGACGCGGCGCGGCATGCCCATGACGCCCAGCCAGTGCTGCACCAGGAACGTCATGTTGAACCCGATGAACACGCTCCAGAAGTGCCACTGGCCAAGCCGGTAATCGAGCATCTTGCCGGTCCACTTCGGCCACCAGAAGTAGAACCCGCCGAACATGCAGAACACCACGGTGCCGAACAGCACGTAGTGGAAGTGCGCGACGACGAAGTAGGAGTCACTGACCGCGAAGTCCAGCGGCGGCGACGCCAGGATGACCCCGGTGAGCCCGCCGAACAGGAACACGATCATGAAGCCGAGGATGAACAGCATGGCGGGTTCAAAGGTGAGCTGACCTCGCCAGATGGTGCCCAGCCAGTTGAAGAACTTCACCCCGGTGGGCACCGCGATCAGATACGTCATGAACGAGAAGAACGGCAGCAGCACCGCCCCGGTGGTGAACATGTGATGCGCCCAGACCGTCAGGGACAGGCCGGCGATGGCGATCGTGGCAGCCACCAGGCCCTTGTAGCCGAACAGCGGCTTGCGGGAGAACACCGGCAGGACTTCGGTGGCGATGCCGAAGAACGGCAACGCCACGATATAGACCTCCGGATGGCCGAAGAACCAGAACAAGTGCTGCCACAAGATCGCCCCGCCACTGCTGGCGGAGAACACCTGCGCGCCGAGTTTTCGGTCGATTTCCAGCACCAGCAAGGCCGCGGCGAGCACCGGAAAGGCGAGGATCACCAGCATGGAGGTCAGCAGGATGTTCCAGGTGAAGATCGGCATCCGGAACATGGTCATGCCGGGGGCGCGCATGCACAGGATGGTGGTAATGAAGTTCACGCCGCTGAGGATGGTGCCCAGGCCGGACAGCACGAGACCCATGATCCACATGTCGCCGCCGATGCCCGGCGTGTACTGCGCGCTGGTCAGCGGCGAGTAGGCGTACCAGCCAAACGCCGCCGCGCCGCCGGGCGTGAGGAAGCTCAGCAGCAAGATGGTGCCGCCGAACGTGAACATGTAGTAGCTCAGCAGGTTGAGCCGCGGGAACGCCACGTCGGGCGCGCCGATCTGCAGTGGCATGATCTCGTTTGCGAAGCCAACGAACAACGGCGTGGCGAACAGCAGCAGCATGATCGTGCCGTGCATGGTGAACAGCTCGTTGTACTGCTGGTCGGACACGATCGTGTTGTCCGGGCCCATCAGCTGCGCGCGCATGATCATCGCCATGGCGCCGCCGATCATGAAGAACACGAACGACGTGATCAAGTACAAGTGACCGATGATCTTGTGGTCAGTCGTCGACAGCCAGTCCGCGAGCAGCGAGCCCTTCCGGTACGGCCGCGCAGTCGCCGCCCCCGGCTGCGCGTACGGCTGCTGGTACGTGGTCACTGAGCACCCCCAGATGCGTTCTCCAGCTTCTGCTGTGCCGTGATCCACGCCGTGAACTGGGCAGGAGTCACGATCTTGATCCGGAAGAGCATCCGGCTGTGGTACAAGCCGCACAGCTCCGAGCACCGGCCGATGGTGTCGTAGCCGCTGTACAGGGTCGCGGTCGGGTAGACCTGGAAGTGGTTCGGGTGATCGGGCAAGACGTCGCGCTTGAAGTCGAACGGCAGCACCCAGAAGGAGTGCACGACGTCGTTCGAGGTGAGGTTGAACCGCACCGTCTCGTGCTCCGGGATCTCCAGCAGCGGCAGGGTGCAGTCATCCGCGGTCGCGGGCTTGAGGCAATCACTCCCGTTGTTGGTCGCGGGGAGTCGTCCGTTCCACATCTCGCCGACCTCGGTCACGCCGTGCGCCGAGTCCTTGACCGGGTAACCCGGGTACTGGAACTCCCAGCTCCACTGGAAGCCGGTGACATCGACGACGACCTGCGGCTTGGCCGACAGCGCGTCGATCCTGTTCTCGTCCCTGGCGGTGAAGTAGAACAAGATGCCGACCATGATGAACGGGACGACGGTGTAGAGCATCTCGATCGGCAGGTTGTACCGCACCTGGGCGGGGATGTGGTCGCCGCGCTTGCGGTGGAAGATGACCGTCCACAAGATGCCGCCCCAGACCACCACGCCCACGGCTAGGGCAGCGATCCAGGCGCCCTGCCACAGGTCGACGATGAGCTTGGCCTGGGTGGTAAGCGGGTTGCGCAGCCCGAGCCGTTCAACATCCGTGGCGTCACAGCCGGTCGTGACGAGGACGAGCCCGGCGGCGAGGACGCCGCGCAGCAGCCAGCGCCGGATTAGCCGCGTCCGCGCCCTGGGAGGCGGGGCGGCGTCGCCGGCGGCCCGGTCAATGGGACTCACAGTTGGCCTTCCCAGCAGCTAAGTCCCGGCGCCTGCGGCCGGATGGGTTCGACGTCCTACAGCCTGTCGTGGAAAACAGTACAACGCCGACGAGTTGTCGTAGGGGGTACCCCCGGCCTGCCACGGCCCAGTCTGCGCCGACTGCCGAGCAGTCTGGCTAGAGTCGGGAGCGTGGGAGACCGTACCGGGCCCGCAGGCGGGCGCGGTTATCTCGACGCGGCCTCAGCTGAGCCGCTTCATCCGAGCGCTCGCGAGGCACTGCTCGCCGCGCTCGATGACGGCTGGGCTGACCCGGCGCGGCTGCACCGCGAGGGCCGGCAGGCTCGCCTGCTGCTCGACCAGGCCAGGGAGTCAGTCGCTGCCGAGTTCGATTGCCGCCCGGACGAGGTGTCGTTCACAGGCTCCGGCACACAGGCCGTGCATCTGGCGGTGCTCGGCGCCGTCCAGGCCCGGCAGTCAGCCAGCCGCGGCCCTGGTCACCTCGTCGCCAGCGCCGTCGAGCACTCGGCCGTCCTGAACGCGGCCGACTGGCTGCACCGGGTCACTGGAACAGCGGTCAGCATCGCTGGCGTCGACCAGGTGGGGCGCGCGGACGTCGCTGGTTTCGCCGCGGCCGCCCAGCGTGAGCGCACCCTGCTCGCTTGCCTCCAGTCGGCGAACCACGAGGTTGGCACCATCCAGCCGGTGGCAGAGGTCGCGGCGGAATGCGAGCGGACTGGGGTGCCGCTGCTGGTCGACGCCGGCGCATCCGCGGGTCGTGACCCGGTGCCGGCGGGCTGGTCCCTCCTCGCTGCCAGCGCCCGTAAGTGGGGTGGTCCGGCCGGGGTCGGTGTGCTCGCTGTCCGGCGCACCACCCGCTGGCGCGAGCCGTTTCCGGCTGACGACCGCGAGGGCCGCCGCGTCCCCGGCTTCCCCAACGTGCCGGGCATCCTGGCCGCCGCCGCGTCGCTGACGGCCATGAGCGAGGAACGGAGCCGCCTGGACGGCGCGCTGCGCGCTCTCGTCGCCCGGATCCGCACGGCGGTGCCGCAACGGGTGCCGGAAGCCGTCGTCTACGGCGACCCGGACTCGCGGCTGCCCCACCTCGTCACCTTCTCGTGCCTCTACGTCGACGGCGAGGCGCTGGTCACCGAGCTCGACCGCGCTGGATTCTCGGTGTCGTCCGGCAGCGCGTGCGTGTCCGACACCAGGCAGCCGAGCCACGTGCTGGCGGCGATGGGCGCGCTGACCCACGGTAACGTCCGGGTGTCGCTTCCGCGCGACGCCAACGAGGCCGTGGTCACCGCGTTCCTTGACGCGCTGCCGCCTATCGTCGCCCGGATACGGGAGACTGTCGCGGCGGGCACCACCGGCGAGACATCCGCGGAGGTATCGGCGTGACGACGAACCGCCCCACGCTCTCGCTGGATGCACTCGGCAAGAAGTGCCCCATCCCGATCATCATGCTGGCCGAGCGGATCAGAGACGTCACCATCGGCCAGACCATCGAGGTGCTCGCCGACGATCCGGCTGCGAAGACCGACGTACCCGCCTGGTGCGCGCTGAAGTCGCACGAGTTCGTCCAGTCCGCCGAGCTCGTGCGGGGCTGGTCGTTCCTGGTCCGCCGCAGCTACTGAGGTTGCGGTCCTAGTCGGGGTCGTCGAGGGCGCGGAACCGGTCGGAGAACCGCCGGTCTGTCTCCCACCAGGGTCGCTGTAGCCCGGGCTGCCCTACTTCTGCGGCGACGCCGGCCTGCGCAGGTCCACTGACGACCTCAGCCGCCGCCACCGCGGCCTGAGCGGCCTCGGCTGCGTCGAGTTCGGCGTCGATGACCTTGGCGTCCGCCGCGTCCTCCCGCATCATCTGGATCAGCTGGGCCGCGAGGAACGGCAGGCCCACGATGTCGCCGAGAATCCACAGCACGCCGCCGCCGAGTACCTGGGAGGTCGCGAGGTTCGGCCCCCACGGTCGCGCCAGCGCGTGATAGTACGGGCCGGCCAGCAGGCTCGTGTCGGCGATGACCGCGATGCCGAGGACGGCGTCGCCGATCACCTCGGCGGCCGTGATCCACAGCGTGACGATGTAGGGGTACGCCCGGGGCACCGGGTCCACGCGGAGCAGCGTCCAGAAGAACACAAAGCCCGGCACGATCAGCGCGACGTGGGTGAGCTGGGCGACAAGTCCCGAGCTGAAGCCGGCCGCGTACCACGGCGTGAAGTACAGCAGAAACGGCGTCAGCACCAGGACGAACGTGGTGATCGGCGGGAAGGTGACCAGCCGCGCGGCGCGGCTGGCGATCGCCGCCCTGAGCCGCTGCCCCGCTCGCGGCCGGACGGCGATGAACAGTGAGAGCGGCCGGCCGAGGGCCAGGAACAGCGGCACGACGAGCAGCAGCAGCACCGTCTGGACAGCCCGGATGTAGAACAACACGGGCTGGTAGACGCCCACGAAGGACATCGTGGCGATCACGCCGAAGCCGAGACCGAGGCCAACGAACAAGACGACGCGGGCGGCCGGCCAGGGCTCGCCGCGCCTGCGCGCCGCGACCACACCTGCCACGTACAGTCCGGCGAGTATCACGATCGCCGTGAGCGACCACGGGTCGAGCATCCAGGAGCTGAACGCGCGCGGGACGGTGAGCTCGGGCGGGCCGTGATAGGCGGCGTGTCCCGTCACCGCTGCACCGGACGCCAGAGCTTGCATGGCACTTACGCTACCGCGTGTAGTACTCGCCGGCCGACGGCGGCTGCGGCCGGACGAGCGGGACCGGCGGCCGGCTCCGTCGTTCCCTGCCTGACAGAGCTAGATCAGATGCGCGGCGAGGTCGTCAGCGGCCGCGTCACCGTACGACGTCTTGCAACGCGCTATGAGGTCGGCTGGCTCGAGTGCGTATTCCTGCGGCCCGGTGGTCTCCAGCGCTCGGACCGCGATGAGGTTTCCGAGCTGCGCGGCGCGCTCGAGGTCGAAGCCCCAGGCCACGGCCGCCAGGAAACCCGCACGGAACGCGTCTCCCGTACCGGTGGGGTCGACCGGGTTGACGTCCTTGACCGGGCCGACCACAAGCGGCTGCTCACCGTGCTGGTCCACCCGCACGCCGTCTGCGCCGAGCGTTGTCACCCTGGTGCCGACCTGAGCTATGACCTCCTCGGCCGTCCAGCCCGTCTTCTGCTCGGTCAGCGACGCCTCGTACTCGTTGCTGAACAGGTAGCTCGCGCCCCCGAGCAGCTGCCGGATCTGCTCGCCCTCGAGGATGGCCAGCTGCTGCGAGGTATCAGCCGCGAACGGAATCGCCAGGTCACGGCACTGCCGGGTGAGACTCAGCATGGCTCCGGGATCGCCCGCGCCGATGAGCACCAAGTCGGCCTGGCCGGCCAGAACGCTGAGGTCGAGGCTCGCGTCCTCGCTCATCGCGCCGGGGTAGAACGACGCGATCTGGTTCAGGTCGGCGTCTGTGGTGCACACGAACCGCGCCGTGTGGAAGCGCTGCGACGTGCGCACCGGGCTGGTGTCGACGCCGTGCTCGTCGAGCCACCGCCGATAGTCGCCGAAGTCGTCGCCCACGGTGCCGACCAGCAGCGGCCGCAGGCCCAGGCAGCCGAGCCCGAACGCGATGTTGGCGGCCACTCCCCCGCGGCGGATCTCCAGGCCGTTAACCAAGAACGACAGCGAGATCTTGGACAGCTTCTCCGCCACGAACTGCTCGGTGAACCTGCCGGGGAACGTCATGAGGTTGTCGGTGGCGATCGAACCGGTGACTGCTATGCGCATCGTGAGGAGCTCTCCGTCTCGTCCGCGGGGGTCGCGGCCCACAGGCTACACGGCCAGCACGGCCCTAGGATCCGGGGCCCGCCACCAGTTCCGACGTCCGGTGTTGTCGCCCGGCACCGGCCGACGCCCAAACGCAGAACTGCCGCCCGCGGCGCTTGATTGCGCCGCCGGCGGCAGTGACCGCTATGACGTGCTTAGTGGAACGAGTCGCCGCAGGCGCACGAGCCCGTGGCGTTCGGGTTGTCAATCGTGAAACCCTGCTTCTCGATCGTGTCGACGAAGTCGATCGTGGCGCCGCCCAGGTACGGGAAGCTCATCCGGTCGGTCACGACCTGCACCGCGCCGAACTGGCTGACCACGTCGCCGTCCATTTCGCGCTCGTCGAAGTACAGCTGGTAGCGCAGGCCCGAACAGCCGCCAGGCTGGACCGCGATACGCAGCCGCAGGTCGTCGCGACCCTCCTGCTGGAGGAGGCTGCTCACCTTGGCCGCCGCTGCGTCGGTGAGAAGCACGCCCTTGGTGGTCGCCTCGTCCTGAACCGTCATCTGCAATCGCTCCCAGGTCGGGTAGCCCGGCGCTCGCCAGGCGGCCGGTGCCCGGTCGGCACGGCCCGTTCTGCACTGACAACGATACTGCGGGCCGGCTCATTCCTCGCCGACCGGGCCGCCCGCGCTAGCCGCCCGGCTGGGCGGCCGCCCAGTCGGTTCGCGCCTCGTGGGTGTCGCTGTGCTACTGCCATGGCGATAGCTCAGCGACACCCACGATACGAACGCGGGCGGACAAGCAGAGTGCCTGCCGAGTCTGGCTAACCTCATACCTCGCTAATGCGGCATTCGTGACTTGGGTGCCCGGCTCGAACCCCCCGTATCACCCGCGGCGACCGACGCGAGGCCCGCTGGCCGGAGCTACGATAGTATCGTCAGTTAGACGATAAGTAGCGGCGATCGGAGCACGTCATGACGATGCCAGGACAGACCCTTCCGGCTGACCCGGCTGCTCGCGCCGAGCGAGCCGGTGCCCGCCGCTCACTGCCCCTGCTCGTGCTGGGCGCGGGTGCCGATCCCGCGTCCGAGCGTGGTGTTGACTGTCCCGGTGAGCTGCCGGCAGCCAGCGATCCGGGACTGGTCGCCAGGGCACGGGCCGCCCGATCCGCGCTCGGCGACCGCGCCTTCGTTCTCGGTCACCACTACCAGCGGGACGAGGTCATCCAGTTCGCCGACGTCACTGGCGACTCATTCAAGCTGGCCAGGGACGCGGCGGCTCGGCCGGGAGCCGAGTACATCGTGTTCTGCGGCGTCCACTTCATGGCCGAGTCGGCGGACATCCTCACCTCGGACACCCAGCAGGTCGTGCTCCCCGACCTGGCGGCCGGCTGCTCGATGGCGGACATGGCCACCTACAACCAGGTCGAGCAGTGCTGGGAGGCGCTTGAGGACCTCGGCATCGCCGACGAGGTCGTGCCCGTGACCTACATGAACTCCTCGGCCGACATCAAGGCCTTCACCGGCCGCCACGGCGGGACGGTGTGCACGTCGTCGAACGCACGCAAGGCGGTGAGCTGGGCGCTCGGCCGGGGCAGCAAGGTGCTGTTCCTGCCCGATCAGCACCTTGGCCGCAACACCGCAGTCCTCGAGCTCGGCATGAGCCTGGCTGACTGCGTCGTGTGGGACCCGCACGCAGCCGGCGACACCGGCGGGCTGACAGCCGAGCAACTGCACGACGCCACGATGATCCTCTGGCGCGGGCACTGCTCGGTGCACGGCAGGTTCTCGCCCCGCTGCGTCACCGACGTGCGGGCCCGCATCCCCGGCGTCACCGTGATGGTCCACCCCGAGTGCCAGCACGAGGTCGTGCTGGCAGCCGACCGCATCGGGTCGACCGAGAAGATCATCTCCACGATCGAGCAGGCACCATCGGGATCGGCCTGGGCGGTCGGGACCGAGCTGAACCTCGTGCAGCGGCTTGCTGCCAGG
>JASHOE010000029.1 GCA_030041275.1 Streptosporangiaceae bacterium | reverse complement strand
GCTCGCCGCTCTCGGCGTCGCTGTCGGCACCCTTATCCGCAACCAGCTCGTCGCGATCATCGCCGTGTTCGCCTGGTCCCTGCTTGCCGAGGGCATCGGCTACGCGCTGTCCAGCTCGCTCGCGGCCTATTTGCCCTATAGCGCCGCCCGCCAGCTGGCAGGCGCGAACCTCAGCGGCGTCACGCCGCTGCCCTTCGCGGTCGCTGCCGCCCTGATAGCGGGCACAGCTATCGCACTCGCTGTGGCCGCCAGCCATACAACCCTTGCCAGAGACGTCTCATGAGGAACGGCCCGATGACGATTGCCGAAATCACGGTCGCGGCCAGCCACGGCCGGCACCTGCACCTCCCGCTCATCACTCTCGGAATCGTCGCGGTCTGCCTCATCGGCTTCATCATCTACGCGCGATCACGCCGAAAATGAGAATCGACGAGATCTGTACAGGCGAGCGAGCGCGGTCAGGAGGGTCGTCACCCTTCGACGCTCCAATGTGAAGTCTCGGTGTCACTGTTCACAATATGCATCGGGCCGTGTACCCGAGTGGGGGCGAAAGACCACGCCGTCAGGCCTGTCAACGGCAAGCACGGGAATTCTGACCCTGGCGGCGTCGCTGGCACCGGAGCCGGTATTCACGTGCCGCCGCAACGCCGTCGCAGCGGGCGCGGGCACAGACCGGCTGAGGGGGTGGCGGGTTCGTCGAACGGGAATGGCCTATTTTTCTGCCGCCAGATTGGATCTTACCGAGTGGCTGAGCACCTTCTAATGTCGCTCTCGTGATGGTCACGCGTAGTGAAAAATGCTGCAGACTCTGAGGTCTCAGTGGTGGCGACCTTTGTAACGGGGTCTCGGCGCGCTGCGGCTGGCATGCAGTCAGAGGCTGTGGCGGAAGAGCGGCGGAGATGCTATCCGGCGCCCGGCAGCGTATCGGACGTCGGCGGCAGCTCCTGGGGTCGTGCTGTCCCGTGCGGCTTGGTCTTCGGCGACCGTGGTCGGCCTCGTGGCCTGCCTGATTGGCGTCTTGTGCCGGCTGTGTCAAGCGGTACCGGGAGCTGACACGATGGGAAGCTCGCCAACTCGCCCGGAACCGGCGACTGCAGGACCCGCTGGGCTCGTGAGGCTTTCGGGTAGTGGACTCGTGTTGCCGCGACAACTGCCGTTTGAGCGGTGGGTGAGTATCGGCCTGCAGCTGTCTGCAGTGTGCACGTCGGCTGCGTGGTGCCTGGGGGACTGGCTGGTGTTCGGAGAGTCTGCTTTCGCTGGCCGGTATGGGGAGGCGATAGGGCAGACGTCGCTGGATTATCAGACGCTGCGGAATTATGCGTGGGTGGCCAGGCGGTTTGCGTTGTCACGTCGGCGGGACACACTGAGTTTCGGGCATCACGCTGAGGTGGCGGCGCTGGCCGAGCCGGAGCAGGATTTCTGGCTTCGTAAGGCGGAGGAGCACCGGTGGCCGGTGAAGCGGTTGCGCCGCGAGGTGCGCACGAGCCTGACTGAGCGCGCCGCTGGTCGGCCTGGGCCGAGTCCTGAGGACGATGATCTGGTCACGCTGCGGCTGCGGATCCGGATGTCTGAATCGCAGCTGGAGACATGCCGGGCGGCGGCCGACAGAGCGAGCCTGACGATCGAGAACTGGACAGTCCAGGCTCTGGAGCGGGCCGCATGCCAAGAACTGAGCGAACACCGCACTGAGACCTAGCTCATCCGAATCCGTGCCGGCTAACTCCCCTTGGGGCTGGCCCGAGCGGCTGATCGGGCCCGCGCGAAGAGCAATTCGCTCCTCATGCATCTATCTAGGTATCTTGCGCAAGACTTCATGCGCAAGATATGTTGCTCATATGCCGGCGGAGACGCCACCGACTCAAGCACCCCCCGACCCGCAGAAACTTCGGGCGCTAGCCCCATCCGCTCCACTGGAGACAGCTCGACCTGCTAGGCGCGCCGACCTTTTGGCAGCCAGCAGACGACGCGCCGAAGTGCTTAGCCAGAGCATGGCGAGCTGCTCGTGCCACCTCCGGATATTGCGCGCGAACCGCTACATCGATCGAGTAACTGGCCGGGCTGGTGACGAAAGGCCGAGGCGGCTTACCAGGCAGGATCTGTATCCGCCAGGTCCTGCCATCGAGGGGACGCGGGCCGCGAAGCTGCTGCCGAGGCATTTCTCGATCATGAGCTCGACCCTCTCGGACGAAGTCCGGCGACGTGACTCTGAGGCTGAGGAGTGGCATGAGGCGTCTGGGATGGTCAGCGCCCTCGCGTCCATGATCTCCTCCGGGCTGCGCGAGTCCGGCGAACGGCTGGCGACGCTGCTCATGCGTGAGGAACGAGCTGCGGAATCCGCGAGTCACCCGCCTGGCGCGCGTAGGTCCCCCTTCTGGTCGGACGACGGTGACACTGGCGCTCGCGCCACCAATACGCGAATCACAGACTGATTCCCTGGCAGTGAACAACCCTAAGGAGTGTGCATGTCTACTAGCTGCGAACACCTGCGGACGCTGGCCAAGGCCGGGGTGGGCGACTCGCATGTGATGACGCTCTCCGACGGACGCGAGCTTGCGTGGACCGAGTTCGGAGATGCCCAGGGCTGGCCGGTCTTCGGATTCCACGGGACGCCGGGTTCGCGGCGTCAGATTTGCGTCCACAACGCTGACGCGCGCGCCGCCGCCGTGCGTTTCGTGACGCTGGATCGCCCTGGTTACGGCCTCAGCACCTTTCAGCCTGGGCGACGCCTCGTGGACTGGCCTGCCGACGTCGAGCAGGTTGCGGACCACCTTGCGATCGGCCGGTTCTCAGTGATGGGTGTCTCCGGTGGAGGACCTCACGCGGCGGCGTGCGCTGCGCTGCTCAAAGACCGGGTCGCGGTCGCCGGGATCGTGGGCGGTGCAGGCCCGCTCGCGCATCCGCGCATCGCTAGGGACCTGACACGTGCGGACAAGGTGATGGCGTCGCTTGCACGTAGGCGCTCCGTCACCGTGCGGCTCCTAGTCTCTGCCGAGGCGGCTTTGGCCAGCCGCTTCCCGAACCGCGCGCTCGACCTCTTTGCCAGACAGTTACCAACTCCGGACGCCGAGGTGCTCAGGCGTCCGGAGGTCCGAGAGCTGTTTGAGCTTGAGATGGCTGGCGCCTCGTGGGCCACGGGGAGAGCCTGGGCGCAGGATCTCGGGCTCTTCGCTTCGGACTGGGGTTTCGAACTCCAGGCAATCGAAGTTCCAGTGATCCTGTGGCAAGGCGATGAGGATCGGGCCGTTCCCCTCGAGCACGCCCGCCTTATGCACGACGAGATCGCCGGCTCGGTCTTGCACGTTGTCGAGGGCGAGGGGCACCTGTTTATCGTCGATGCGCTTGAGGCGATCCTGCGGGAGCTCGTCCCTCCCGAGTCGGGCAACCATAGGAAGTAGTCGTAGCAACCGCCCGTTGGTCCAGCGGCACAGCTGATGAGGGCGACGCGGAACCCCACGGTCGCCCATGTCGGTGGCCAAGCGGCTCACCTGATGCTGGTCGGTGAGCTCCCTCGCATGCCAGTTTGCATCTGCTAGCGGTCTTATGCGCATCGCCTGGAGTTCGCGCTCACGCTCGGCAGTGCCCTCCGCGTGCGCGGCACGCCACCGCGCTGCGCCTGGGATTGTGCGGGCTGCCGCACGATCGGCCGCGGATCGCTCTCTCGCGCGGTCACGTCCGGCGGCTCGCTGGGGTACCAATGCACCCGCTGGCTCACTGCGAGTTCCTGGACGAGGGCGAATCAGCGGATCAGCCGCCAGGGCTTCCTGTCCTTGGTCAGGTTCGAAGGTGCGCCCGACTTCATCTGGTTTCGGCCGCGCTGGCTGCGTGGCTGGGCCGCCCGGCGGGCAAGCCGGCTGGGCTCGGGCTGAACGCCGGACGGACCGCTCCGGCGGGTCAGTGACACGTGCGAGCCGTTAGCCGCCTGCGGGTAGTGAGGTGTCGATGAAGGCCAGGCAGTCGGCGGCCTCGGCGATGGCCTGGCCGGCCGGTGTGCCGGGACCGTGGCCGGCTGTGCTGTTGACGCGTAGCAGGATGGGGGCAGTGCCGGTCTGGGCTGCCTGCAGTGTTGCGGCGAACTTCAGGGAGTGGCCGGGGATGACGATGCTGTCGTGCTCGCCGGTGGTCAGCAGTGTCGCGGGGTAGCTGGCGGGGCGGGCGTTGTGCAGCGGCGAGTAGGCGTGCAGCCAGGAGAACTGGAGTGGGTCGTCTGGGTCGCCGTATTCGGTTTTCCAGGTCCAGCCGTCGGTGAAGTGGTGGAACCTGAGCATGTCGAAGACGCCGGCGCTGGCGAGGGCGGCGCCGAACTGTTCGGGATGCTGGGTCAGGCACGCCCCGACCAGCAGGCCGCCATTGGATCCGCCGCTGATCGCGATCCGCTCAGCATTCGACCAGCCCGACTCGGTCAGCCACCGGGCACATGCGCAGAAGTCGTCGAACACCTGCTGCTTTCTTGCCAGCCGCCCGGCTTCGTACCAGGACCGTCCGTACTCTCCGCCGCCGCGCAGGCTCGCCACCGCCAGCATGCCGCCGTGCTCGACCCAGGCCGCCCAGGTTGGCGAGAAGTGCGGCGTGATCGCGATGCCCACCCCGCCGTACCCGTATAGCACCACCCTGGCCGTGCCGTCTGGTGTCTGGTCGCGCCGCCGGGTGAGGAACAGCGGCAGCCTCGTCCCGTCTGCAGCCATCACGAATACCCGCTCGGTGAGGTAGCCCGGGCCAAGCGAAAACGGCGCCGGGCCGACCATCGTGGTCTCCCCGGTGTCAAGGTCGTGCCGCCACAGGCTGGCTCCCGCTGTGTACGACTCGGCTTGGAAGTGAACGATGCCACTATCCGTGGTTCCCTCGATCGCACCGTGGTTGTCGATCCTGCCGCTGAGCGTCGACATTGCGGGCATCGTGATGTCCTGCTCAGGCGCACCCTCAAGCCGGAATACGCGCAGCAGCGAGCATGCGTCGCGCAGGTAATGACAAACCAGGCGGCCGCCGAAGAAGTGAGCTTCCATCAAAGTGTCGTCAGCTTCCGGGACCACGTCTCGCCAGTTGTCGCGCGCCGGATCCGCCACGTCCACTGCGACGACCCGGCGACGGTCCGCGGCGTCGTCAGTCAGCAGGTAGAAGGTGCCGCCTTCGGCACCGACCACGGCGTAACGATGCCGCCCTTCCGGTATTAGCAGCTGCCAGCCGAGGTGAGGCTTGCCAAGATCGAGCACCCGCAGTTCGTCCCCGGAGCCGAGGCCCCGGGACAACGAGACCATCAGGTACCTGCCATCGCTGCTGATGGCGATCTCCGGCCACTGCCCGCTGTCGTCCAGCGACAGCACGAGCTCGTCGCTGTGCTGGCTGCCGCCGACCCGGTGAAACATGACCGCGTCGCTTACCTGGGTACGCCCAGAGCTCACCGGCGGCGCCGCCGTGCGGGTGTAATAAAGGCCCGAGCTATCCGCCCGCCACTCCGCGGCGTAGGACCGCTCCAGGACGTCGGCCAAGTCGTGCCCGGAGCCCACATGCCTGACCCGCCACGTCAGCCAGTCAGCCCCGGCGCTGCCCGTCGCGTAGGCGAGCAACGACCCGTCCGGGCTCACTCTGCTCGCCGCAACCACGACGGTGCCGTCGGCGGACAGTGTGGAAGGGTCGAGCAGCACCCGGCCCTCGGCGCCGGGCGTGTCCATGACGTAAAGCACGTCCGGCGGCGCCGCCAGACCCGCGCCGCGTCGCTGGAACCACCGGCCGCCGCGCTGGAACGGCACGTCCGCCCGCGGAAGTGCCCACAACTGGGAAAGGCGCTCCGCAAACAGATCGCGAGAGCCGACGCTCGCCAGAACCTGCTCGGTGAGCGCGTTCTGCGCGGAAACCCAGGCCGCCGCCTTCGGGTTGTTGATGTCTTCCAGCCACCGGTACGGGTCGCCGATGTTTACCCCGTGCAGGGTCTCCACCGAGCCCGATCGCTCAGCGGGCGGATAGCCGAAAGGCTGCATGTCCACGGCGGCTACCTCCAAGCAGATTGTCAGAATCGTTCCAGAGCTTGAAAGGCAAGTTTTGCTGAATGCAGCAGAAACCGCAACCACGAAATAACCGCAGTAAAATGCGTGCCCCATTAATTTACTGCGGTAAAATCGAACGGGTTCCACCGCAGGCACCAACGAGCCTTTGTTTACCGCCTCCTTCGCGCGGCAAAAGGAGTGGCCGATCGCCGAAGAATTCCGCGAGGCTGGACCGTTCATGTGTGGCCTCGAGCCTGGCGCGAGTGGAATGGCCAGCTGCTACGTCGGCCTTGGGTCACAGCCTCCAGACGGCCTGGGTGGGGGAGAGGCGGGCGGCGCGGCTGGCGGGCAGCAGCCCGGCGAGGGCGCCGATGAGGGTAGCGGCGGCCAGGCCGCCGCCCCGGGCGCTGGCGGGGATGACGGTGGCCCAGCCTTTAGCGGCTCTTCAAGATTGAGGGGGCTGGTCACCCTCGCTTCGGTTGACTGATGATCGTCCGCTTGCGGTGCAACCGTACCCGGCGGGGGTGGTTGTCGAGGATGCGGCTGATGGTGGCGCCGGCAATGCCGGGGCCCGGGCCACGGTAACCGACCGGGACGACGCTTTGCGCCGTATCGGGCTGTCCAGTCGCTGCGTCTAAGACGCTGCCGAGACCCTGACTTGCATCATTGGCAGCATGCGGCCAGCGATCGACCCTGACGGCGTCTCGCCGATGCGCTCGGCGCCCATCTTGCGGTAGAAGCCCTCGGCGTTCGGCTCCGCGCCGATCTCGAGGTACTCGAAACCGGCGGCGGCCGCGGCGGCCATCGCGTCCTGCCACATGACCCGGCCAAGGCCGGTGCCGATCTCACTCGGCCTGACCCACATGTTGCCAAGCTCCCCGACCGGCGGCTCGCCGTCGACGCTATAGAAGCCGACCACCAGGCCGCCCAGGTCGGCGACCACAAAGTGCCGCCGCGCGACGTCGTCGGGGCTAAAAGTGAGCTCGGACTTGCATGACTCGATGAATGCCTGGTCGTAGCCCCAGAATCCCTTGGCGGCGAGTGCCAGGTCGCTCAGCGTGCTGGCCTCGTCTGGCCTGGCGCGCCGTAGCGTCACTTCCGGCACTTCCGGTCTCCTAATGAAGCTCTTCGAAGTTGAGGAACTGGTCACTCTCGGATCGGCTGACTGATGATCGTCCGTTTGCAGTGCAACCGTACCCGGCGGCGCTGGTTCTCGAGGTTGCGGAACCCGTAGGGGATGCGGGCGGCGTCCTTGATCATCCGGTTGGTGGCTTCGGTTCGGGCGTTGGTGATGCCGGTGTTGATGAAGGCGAGGATCTGCGGCCACCAGGCCTCGATGGTTCTGGCCAGCCGGGTGACCTCGGGGACGTCGGCGCGGGCGCACCAGTCGTAGAAGGCGAACAGGCGGTTGCTGATCTCCGATTGCGGCGCGTGCTGGCGGGCTAGCGAGAGCAGGAACCTCAGCTCCTCCTTGGCTATCCATGCGGCGAGCAGCTCGCCGGTGGCTTCCTGGGTGAGGATCTCTTCCCACATGCGGTGGAACTGCTCGCTGGACAGGCGTTCCCCGGCGCGTAGCAGCCGGCGGCGGTTGGCCCATGCGGGCTCGCGGGTGGTGCCGCGCCGGCCCAGCACTTGCCGGGTGACCCGCTGCCGGACCCTGGTGACGGCCTGGTTGGCGAGGCGGACCAGGTGGAAGTGATCGACTACGATGACGGCGTGCGGCAGCGCCCGCTGCACCGCGGACCGGTAGACCGCACACGGGTCCATCGCCACGAACTGCACCTGGTGTTTCCACGCGTGGCCGCGATCGTCGAGCCAGCCGGTGACCGTCTTGCCAGTGCGGCCTGCGACCTGGCCCAGCAGCCGGCCCTGGCCGGACAGGTCGGTGAAGTTGGTCTCGAACCGTTCGGTCCGGACCCACCGGCCAGCCTCGTCGTCGTGCATCCACTTCGGCGCGCCGCGGCGGGTCTCATCAATGCCCAGCACCGCAGGCGGCTCGGGCTCGGTCAGCAGCTGATCAGCGTGCGCGGCGTAGTGCCGGTGGATCACCGGCCAGCTCACCTGATACTCGGCTGCCACCGCGGACACGCTACGGCCCGAGGCCACCTCAGCGGCGGCCTTGCGGCACAGCCGCCCGGTCAGCCGCGCCCGCGGCGGAATCTCGGCGATGCTCTCGGTGAACGCCTTACGCGGGCACGACTCCTCCCGGCACCGGTACTGCCGCTTGTGCCAGCGCACCGCCAGCGGCTCCTCGCCATACGGCAGATCCCGCGGCCGCGTGGTGCGGTACTGCTTCACCGATGTCGAGATCACCCCGCAGCACGGACAACCCGCCGCGCTGCTCACCGCCGTTCTCAGATGCACTAACCGGGCCGGCCCGCCATCCGCGCCGGTCACGCGCTCGACACGCTCCACCGCCACACCGCGCAGCCCCAGCAGAATCGTCGTACCTTTCTCCATAGCCTGTGGCTCCTCCGCCAGCTGTCCATGATCAACAGTCAGTGTTGAGGAGTCCAGGCCTTTGTCCGTCAGGCTGAGCCCGTGTCGTGCCCCGTCAAGTTCGAAGAGCCGGATATGGCCTCGCCCGCGGTGCCAGCCACCCGCGACGAGTACGCCCAGCGCTCGACATCCGGCGGGATGCCCGTCGCGCCTTCGCCGCCTAGCGGGCCGTTCCCGGTCCCGCTGGTTCTCCAACTACATCAGCCTGGTCATCGACAAGGATGTCCTGGACATCTCCCGCGTACGGCAACGTGAGATGCTGCCCCGGCTTCTCGGCCAGCTCGCCGCTCGATCCGGTCAGGTCCTGAACATGGCGGCGATCAGCGGAACCGTCGGCCTGGAGAAATCCACCTGAGTTTGGTCA
>JASHOE010000174.1 GCA_030041275.1 Streptosporangiaceae bacterium | reverse complement strand
CGTTCGCGTCAGCGACGAGAGCCCGGACGGCCGCGAATGCCCGTTCGGCTTCAGCCAGCCGCTCAACCAAGATGGCGGCCCAGCCGAAGCCATTGACGGGACCCCAGCCACCGCTAGCCCCGACGGCGTCCGCCGACCAGTCCAGGTCGGGCCCGGCCTTCCACGGCGCCGCCGGCTCGGCCGCGGTGATGCCTGCGGGGTCGGCCGTCTGCAGGGCAATCTGTCCCCAGTCCGCCGCTGCCCGGATAGCCAGCGGGCCGCCGAGCGGACCGGCAAGCTCCCTGGCCCGCGCCGCCAGCGGCAGCGCGCGTCCCGGTCCCACCGTCAGCCAGCTGCTGAAGGCGGCGTCAAGCAGCACCTCGGCGGCAGTACCAGGGTCACGCGGAAGCGCGCTTTCCGCAGCGCGCTCCAGCGTGGCAATGGCTCGGTGCAGGTCACCGGACATGAGCAGTGCGCGGCCCAGCATCCACTGCCCTTCGACGCGGCGCTCCGGCGGCAAGCCCGGACGGCCGAGCACCTCCCGGTACGCTCGCACGGCACGATCGGGCTGGGCCGTAGCCAGCAGCGCCTCTGCCCGTGCCAGCAGCAGCTCGATACTCGAACGATCACCGGCCAGCGCGGCAGCCGCGTCCAGCCGAGTCAGGGCTGCGGATGGCGCGCCAGCTCGGCGGGCAGCCCGGCCCGCTAGCTCCAAGACGTGCACGGCCTCGTCGTCGCCCACCAGCCTGCCGCGCACTGCGTGCTCAGCCGCCTGAGCGTCCATCCCGCGCGCGTGAAGTACTGCGAACGCGCGCGCGTGCAGCCGCGCGCGCGCCGGGCCGACGAGGTCGTCATATAGTGCCTGCCGGAACAGCGGGTGCGCGAAGTCTGCCTCTGCTCCCGGCTGCTGGCCGATGAGGCCGCTGCGACCCAGGGATTCGAGCGCTTCCTCGATCTCAGCGCCCTGTAGTCCGGCGATTTCCGCGGCAACCTCCGGCAGAAAATGCGCCCCCAGCACCGACGCGGCCTGAGCGCAGCGCATCCCGGCCGACGGCAGCCCAGCGAACCTGGCGAGCAAGACGTCCCGGCCGAAGCCCGCAAGGCCGTGCGCATCAGCTTCAGGTAGCTCGCCGCCAGCCTGGAGCGCCACCGCCACCTGTTCCAGTAACAACGGATTCCCGGCGGCCAGTGCGAACGCGCGATGTCGCTGGTGCTCGGACAACAGCGTGCCGACGCGGCTGTCCAGCAGCATGCCCGATGCGGTCTCGCTGAGCGGCGCCAGCCGCTGGATTACTCCGCAGCCCTCGTGGGCCAGGTTCGCCACGGCTTCGTGCGCCTGCGACGGCCACGGCCTCAGGGCTGTGATCAGCCCGAGCCGCAACGACGCCAGCCGACGGCAGACGAAAGAAAACAGCGCGACAGAGTCGGCATCAGCCCAGTGCAGGTCGTCGAGTACGAGCAACATGCCGGGCTCGACCTGGGCCTGCAGCCACCGCAGCGCCCCGTAGAGCCGACTGGCGCGGTCGCCGGCAATCCCGGCCGCCGACTCATCGGGTTCGAGCACGCCCTGCCCACCCACTCCGCGCAGGGCCTCGGCCAGCACTCCGAAGGGCAGGCTGGTCTCCATCGGATGCCCGCGCCCGACCCCGACGGAAAGCCCGGCTGTCGTCGCGAAGACACACGCCCGGTCGAGGAGCGACGTCTTGCCCAGACCAGCTTCAGCGAGCACGAAGACCGCGCCCGACCGTCCCGCCGCGACTCCGTCGACCAGGCGCCGTAGGGCGGCCGTCACCCCGTCGCGCTCCAGCAAACCGTCGCCTGGCCCCGCCAACGGTCCCTCCCCGAGCAGAGGGCGGGTATCAACACCACAGTGACGGACACGGGACCAACGCGGATTACCACCAAAACCAGAACTTTACGTTAGCAATCAGTTGCAGTGTCCGGCTGGCCAGCGCGCAGCTCGTTGATCGCACTCATCAGGCCGATCCACCCGCTGAAGTCGATTCTGATCGGAGGCTGCTGCCGGGCTACGGAGCCGCTGAGCGGCTCGGTATCGGCGATGACTAGCTGCAGGATCAGCGAGCGGTCAGGCAGGCCGGGCGCCTCGGCCGCGGCCTGCCCGGCGACCGCCGGCCGGTCCCCTCCTGGCCGGCCGACGCCGGCGGAGTCGTCAGCGGCCAACGCAGATCGCCTCCCAGCCCGCCGCCGTTGTGCACTGGCCAGACGAGGTTCGCAAAGCTCGCGGCTCCATAGCATCGGGGAAACTACCTAATCTTTAGCGGTCTGCGCACCGCATCACGATCCGCGCACCGCATCACGATCCGCACACCGCATCACGATCCGCACACCGCATCACGATCCGCGCACCGCATCACGATCCGCGCACCGCATCGCGATCTGCGCACCGCATCGCGCTCCGCTAGCAGTGCCCGGCCGGACGCGATGCGCGCCCGAATCCGGACTGCGCTGCGGGGGCCGACCAGCGCTCTATGCTGTGGGCAAGGGTCGGGCGGCACGGCGAGGCGGTACTGCGATGACGAGCTCAGGCATTGGCTCAGGCATCATCCTGGCGGTGGTGATCGCGCTGATCATCGCCTACGCCATGGCAAGATCGCGACGCCGGATGGGGATCATGGTCACCGGCAAGTCATGGGTCGCGGTCACCGTCGGCGTGGTCGTCGTGCTGCTCGCGTTGTGGGCGGGTCAGACCCACTGACCGGGTCGGCTACAGGAGGTCCGCGCCTACGCCGTTGATCGGCATCTCGAACCAGACCGCCTTGCCATCCTTGGTCGGCCTCGACCCCCACCGCGTGGCCAGCTGGTCGACCAGGTACAGCCCTCGGCCGCCCTCGTCGCTCTCCCCAGCGCTCCTGATCCGGGGGAGCCGAAGGTCAGAATCCAGCACCTCCACCCAGATGGCGTGCCGACCGCGCCGCAGCCTGAGCGTGAAGTCCTTGCCCGGCGGGGCGCCGAATGCCTCGTCGTAGGGTGACAGCTCCCAGTCGCCGAGAATCCCGAGCGGACCAGGGCCCGCGCCCTCCAGCACGAACTCGTGCCGCGGCGTCGGCGTGGCCGCCGCGTGCAGCACCACGTTGGTGACTACCTCGGAGACAAGCAGGCAGGCCAGCTCCGCCTGCTCGTTGTCCATGCCCCAGCCGAGGAACGTTTCCTGCGCCAGCCTCCGCGCCTCCGACACCCGGACCGGCTCGGCTGGGAACTGGCCTTCCCACGACGCCAGGTCCGCCTCCGAAGTGCGGACCACGACGACCGCCATGTCGTCATCAATCTCGCCGGGGACGGCGTGCTCAGCGGCCTCGGCGAGCTGCTGCACGCTCCCGTCGGCTGCGGCCCGGACGGCCCGCCGCAGCATGTCCTGAACCTCGGTGTCGGTGTAGACCCCGCTGCCGTCGGCGCGCTGCCGCCGGTCCACGAGCCCATCGGTATAGAAAACCAACGTGGACCCTGGCGCGAGGTAGCGCATCTCTTCGCGGTAGGTGGGCAGGCCCGGTACGCCCTTGCCGCGCACGCCCAGCAGCACGCCCCGGTCGCTGATCTCCAGCTGGCTCACGTCGTGACCGCGCACGATGAGCGGTGGCACGTGCCCAGCGTTGGAGAACGACAGCGTGCGAGACCAGGCGTCGTACACCAGGTACGTACAGCTGACCGTCGGCGGATCAGGGGCGGTGAGCCCGTCGGCCGCGGGCAAGTCGAGCGAGCGGACCCAGTCGTCCAGGCGACGGAGGATCTCAGCTGGCGACTTGTCGTCCTGGGCGAACGCGCGGAGCGCAGCCCGAAGCTGACCCATGACGGCGGCCGCGCGGGCACCGCGGCCCTCAACGTCCCCGATAACGATGCCGACCCGGCCAGCCGACAGCGGAATGATGTCGTACCAGTCGCCGCCAACCTGCGTCTGGATGCCCTGGCCGTGGGTCTCGAGTGGCTTGGCCGGCACATATTTGTAGGCGACGTCGAGGCCGTCGACGGACGGCGGGCTCTTAGGCAGCAGGCTGGTCTGGAAGGCCAGGGCGGTGCGCCGCTCCTCCTCGAACAGCAGCGAGTTGTCGATCGCGATGGCGACCCGGCCGGCAATCGCGCTGAGGAAGTCGCGATCGTCGGCGCCGTAGTGCCGCTCATCGCGGTCGGTTAGCCAGGACAGCGCCAGGCTCATGACACCCAGCAGCTGCCCGCGCACGACCAGCGGAGCGGCGATAACCGACGTCAGCCTGATGTCATCGCAGATTTGCTGGCTTTCCGGCTTCGGCACCGGGAAGGCCTGTTCGGCGAGGTCAGGCACCACAACGGTCTCCAGGTGCGACATCGCCTGCTCGCAGAAGTGGCCCTTCGGGTACTTGATCTGCTCGCCTACGAGCGCCCAGCTGCCCGGCGGAGGCGTCCAGCTACGGGAGTTGAACTGCGCCCGGCGAACCAGGGTGTCGCCCTGCAGCAAGTCGATGAAGCAGTGGTCAGCGAACTGCGGCACCAGGGTCTCAGCGACCTGGCGAAGGGTCACGTCCAGCTCCAGCGAGCTGGACAGCCGTTCGCCGATGCGCTCCAGCAGGCCGATGCGGTCGCTGGCGCGCTGGCCGCCGCGCCTCGTCGCCTCCCTGGCCATGATGACGATGCCCGTGATCTCACCGTCACCGCCGCGGAGCGGCGAAGCCTGGGCCCGGACGAACACCCTGGTACCGTCCATCCGCTGGCTCGCGAAGGTGCCCTCCCAGGGCCAGCCACGCAGCACGTTCTCTGCCATATGCTGCACAGTCGCGGCGTCTGACTGCTCGATGCCCAGCGACAGCAGCGGGCGCCCAGCCAGGTGCTCGGCGTCGTCGGGAAAGCCGAACAGGGAGACGGCGAACTGGTTGGCGTACAGCAGCCCGCAGTCCCGGTCAGTGACAACCACCCCGGCGGAGACGTGGTCGAGGACGTCGCCGGGGCTTAGTTTCGGCCGTGTCGATCTTGCCGTCGTCATCGCTGGCTCACGAGGCCGTGATCACAGCGGCATGACGAAGACATGTGTGGCAACCTCGACCGGCAAGTCCGCCGCGTCGACGCCGACCCTGTCCGCACCGCTCACCCGCACACCGTTGTCGCTGGCCGCAAGCGTTACCTCGCGTCCGGGCTGTATCCCGATGTTCTTGAGTCTAAGCATGAGCGCTGCGTCGCTTTGGATCTGCTCACTAATGCGGCTCACAACGACCTGCTCGGCACCGAGTACCGCGAAGTTCGTCATGGCGATATCCGCCTCGGCGCTCGCGGCGTCGGCGCGCTTCGTCGCGTCGTCAGGAACGCCAAGTTCGGTGAGTCCGGGAATGACATTTCCGTGCGGGCACCGAACCGGGTAATCGAGCAGTTCGACTAGCCGACGCTCCACATTGTCGGAAATGACATGCTCCCATCGGCACGCCTCAATGTGGACCTCTTCCCAGGGCAACCCGATCACACTGACCAGCAGGCACTCAGCCAGCCTGTGTTTGCGCATCACCCGGACGGCCTGCTCGCGACCGGTGTCGGTCAGCGCAAGCATGCGGCCACCCTCGACGTGCACGAGGCCGTCGCGCTCCATCCTGGCAACCGTCTGGCTGACTGTCGGCCCGCTCTGCGAAAGCCGCTCGGCGATGCGAGCGCGCAGCGGGACGATTCCTTCTTCCTCAAGCTCGAAGACCGTGCGAAGGTACATCTCGGTCGTATCGATGAGGCCATGCGCTGTCACAAGCAATTACCTCCAGAATCGATGCTATGCCGCAGCAGGCGAAGCGTGTACCGGCGACAACTGCCTCGGGCCGGCCAGTCAAGAAAACGGCCGACGTGGTCGATCTCCCCCGCGCTGCCCGGTGGCGCACCGAGACCGTGCTGGCCGAGCTGACCGCGGCTACCGGCGTCCGGCTCACCGATGAGGGCCGGTGCCGTGGCGGCCAGATCGGCGCCTGTTACGTCCGCTGGCCCGACGGCCACCGAGCGGTCCTGACCTGCCTTCCGTCGGAGCATGCGGACTGGGCGTACCGGGGCTCCGAGCTGGCCGAAATCGCCAGGGCCGCGTCGGTGCCCGCGCCGCGCTACGAGCTCATCGCCGAGCTGCCTAGTGTCACGGCCATCGTGCAAGAGCTGCTCCCTGGTTTTCCGCCGAATGGAGTCAATCGGCGCACGGTGGAGTCGATGATCGAGATCAACGGCCGGCTCCGCGGCCTGCTGGCCGACTGGGACGGCCCGCCCGCTGCACCGCTCTACCTGCGGACCGATGGGCCAGGATTCTGCCTGCACCAGCCGATGAGCCGCTACGACGGGAGCACCGCTCGGCTGCTCTCCGCCATCGAATCGGCTGGCACGGATCTTCCGCCGGACCTGGCAGGCGACGACGTCACGCACTTCGACTTCCACCTGGAGAACGTGCTAGTCGACGCGACCGGGACGGTAACCGGCGTGGTCGACTGGGACGGAGCGGCCCGCGCCGAGGGAAGCCTGGACTTGATGACGCTGCGGTTCGACCTGGCCCGGCGAGCCCCCGAGCTCGGACGCTGGGTGGGCGGTCTGCTGGCCAAGTCAGCGCCCTATGAAGTGTGGCTGGCGTCCTGGGCGCACATGAGCCTCCGCCTCGTCGACTGGGCTATCCGCGAGCTGACCGCCGAGGACGTCAGCGCCTGGGTCCGGGTCGCGACGGAAGTGCTGGAGGAGAGCGACGTCGTTCCGCCTGTTGGTGGGTGACGCCGGACGCTCACGGAGCGAGCCGGCAGACGTCCCAGCCTGCGCCCTGGCGGGTGTATCGGAACCGGTCGTGCAGGCGGCTCGGCCGACCCTGCCAGAACTCCATCCGCTCAGGTAGGAGTCGGTAGCCGCCCCAGAACTCCGGGATCGGCACTTCCGTCCCCTCCGGCCAGCGCCGCTCCAGCTCGGCGTACCGGTCGTCCAGCTCAGCCCGGGAGGCCAGCACGCTCGACTGCCTGCTGGCCCACGCGCCCAGCTGGGAGCCCCGCGGGCGGCTGTGGAAGTAAGGCTCGCTGGCGGCGGTCGACAGCGGGGTAACCGCGCCCTCGACGATCACCTGCCGGTGCAGCGCGTACCACGGGAACACCAGGCAGGCCTGCGGGACTTCGGTCAGGTCGCTGGCCTTGCGAGAGGTGCGGTTGGTGTAGAACGTGAAGGCGTCCGGGCCGGAATCCTTCAGCAGGACCATCCTGGCCCTTGGTCGCTGGTCCGCCGATACCGTGGCCAGCACCATCGCCGAAGGCTCGGGCAGGCCGGCCGCGAGCACGTCTGCCATCCACTGGTCGAACAGGTCGATCGGCGCGGCGGGCAGCATGTGCTCGTCCAGCGTGCCAGGCAGGCCGAGCCCGGCGGCTGGCGGCGTGGCAGCCGGCCCGGCGCCGGCCTCATGTCGCGATGGATCCACGGCTAGCGATCCTCTCGCATCGGCTGGGCAGCCGCCACGTGCCCGGCCGGAGCGGCCCCCGTGCCGCCGGCGGGCCGAGTTACCGATCCGTGGGGCCCGCGAGGTTGAATAGGGGCGCAGGCACTCCACGGTCCGCTGGCCCCGCCGCCCGACACGCGGCCTGACCCTCCTGCCAGCAGCCGGCCTGTCCCCGACGAGGAGATGGAGGATAACGAATGTCCGACTTTGTACCTGGGCTGGAGGGCATCGTCGCATTCGAGACGGAGATCGCCGAGCCGGACAGGGAAGGCGGCGCACTCCGCTATCGCGGCGTCGACATCGAAGAGCTTGTCGGCCACGTCTCTTACGGGCACGTCTGGGGGTTGCTGGTCGACAACAAGTTCGCACCAGGGCTGCCGCCCGCCGAGCCGTACCCGATCCCCGTGCATTCCGGAGACATCCGGGTTGACGTGCAGAGCGCGCTGGCCATGCTGGCGCCCGCGTGGGGGATCCACCAGCTGCTCGACGTCAGCGACGAGGAGGCTCGCGACGATCTGGCCAGGGCGTCGGTGATGGCCCTGTCGTTCGTGGCTCAGGCCGCCCGTGGTCTCGGCCTGCCGATGGTCCCGCAGAAGCGGGTCGACGAAGCCAGGACCATTACCGAGCGGTTCATGATCCGCTGGCGCGGCGAGCCCGACCCGCGGCACGTCAAGGCGATCGACGCCTACTGGGTCTCGGCCGCCGAGCACGGCATGAACGCCTCCACGTTCACCGCCAGGGTTATCGCCTCGACAGGCGCAGACGTGGCCGCGGCGCTCTCGGGCGCAGTCGGAGCCATGTCCGGTCCGCTGCACGGCGGCGCGCCGGCCCGGGTGCTCGGCATGATCGAGGAAGTAGAGCGGACCGGCGACGCCACGGCGTACGTCAGGCAGGCGCTCGACCGAGGGGACCGGCTGATGGGCTTCGGACACCGGGTGTACCGGGCCGAGGACCCGCGCGCTCGGGTGCTGCGGCGAACCGCCAAGGAACTCGGTGCGCCGCGGTACGAGGTCGCCGAGGCACTGGAAAAGGCCGCGCTCGACGAACTGAACGCTCGCCGCCCGGACCGTGTGCTCGCCACGAACGTCGAATTCTGGGCGGCCATCATCCTGGACTTCGCCGAAGTGCCAGCCCACATGTTCACCTCGATGTTCACGTGCGCGCGGACAGCCGGGTGGGCAGCGCACATCCTCGAGCAGAAGCAGACCGGCCGTCTGGTCCGGCCGAGCGCCCGGTATGTTGGACCGAAAGCCCGATCTGTCCGCGATGTTCCCGGCGCTGCTGAGGTGTTTGATCAGGATGTCTGACCCGACCGCGATCGTCATCCCGCCCGACCTGCTGCCAGCCGACGGCCGCTTCGGGTGCGGTCCGACGAAGGTCCGCGAAGCCCAGCTGGATGCGCTGGCTGCGGCCGGGCGGGGCGTCCTCGGCACGTCGCACCGCCAGGCGCCGGTACGCAAGGTCGTGCAGCGGGTCCGCGAGGGGCTGGCCACGCTCTTCGGGCTCCCGGAGGACTACCTCGTCGTGCTGGGCAACGGGGGTCCGACGGCGTTCTGGGAGATCGCGGCGTTCGGGCTGATCACCAATAGGTCCCAGCACCTGAGCTTCGGTGAGTTCTCAGCCAAGTTCGCCAAGGCAGCGCAAGCAGCGCCGTGGCTCGCCGATCCATCAGTGATCAAGTCGGAGCCGGGAACGCACCCGTTCGGGGCGGCCGAAGCTGGCATCGACGCCTACGCATTCACGCACAACGAGACGTCCACGGGCGTGGCGATGCCCATCAGGCGCGTCGACGGTGCCGACGACGGCGCGCTCGTGCTCGTCGACGCCACCAGCGCGGCTGGCGGGATCGCCGTGGATCCAGGTGAGTTTGACGCGTACTACTTCGCGCCCCAGAAGTGCTTCGGCTCCGACGGCGGCCTGTGGCTGGCGCTCCTGTCGCCAGCCGCCGTCGACCGGGCCGCCCGGATCGCCGCCAGCGGACGGTACATCCCGGAGTTCCTGTCGCTGCAGACCGCCATCGACAACTCCAAGCTGCAGCAGACCTACAACACGCCCGCCGTGGCCACGCTCATCATGCTGGCGGAGCAGATTGAGTGGATGCTCGGCCACGGTGGCATGACCTGGACGACCGAGCGAACCGCGACGTCATCGGGAATCCTGTACACCTGGGCGGACAAGTCGACGCTGGCGGTGCCGTTCGTGGCCGACCCGTCACAGCGCTCGCAGGTCGTCGTCACCATCGACTTCGCTGACTCGGTGCAGGCGACCGCGATCTCCGCTGCGCTTCGCGCCAACGGCATCGTCGATACCGACTCCTATCGCAAGCTCGGTCGCAACCAACTGCGGATCGGCACGTTCCCCGCTGTCGAGCCGTCCGATGTGGAAGCCCTCACCGGCTGCATCGACTACGTGCTGGAGCGGCTCTAGCCCGGCTGGCCCTGCAGCGGCCAGTTCGCCAGATCCTCGTAGCGGGGCGGCCCGGCGGATAGATAGCTGCGGATCAGGTGGATGGATTGCGCTGTCCACGCGGTGCCAGCGAAAGCCGCCAGCTCGGCGGTCACCGCGGACAAGTCCGCCGCAGCGCGGCAGCGGGCCAGCGTGAGGTGCGCGCGGTACTTTCGGCGTTCGTCGGCAGGCGGCGCGCCCGCCCGCCTGGCACCCGCCGCCACCGAGGCGGCGAGACTGGCGAGGGCCCTTTCGTCACTCGAGAAGCCGGCCCAGAGCACCTGCGCCTTGCGCGCGGACGGGAATGCGCCGCCGCCGGCAATGGCTAGCCGCTGCGCCGGGTGCCGATGCGCTGCCCGCTCCAGGCGAGTGGTCAGGTCGGGCAGTACCTCGTCGGTTGTCTCACCGAGGAAGGCCAGCGTCAGATGCCAGGACGCCCTGGCGGTCCAGCGCAGCTCAGGCCGCGCCGCGCGCAGCGGGGCGACGGCCTCGTCCAGCTCGTCCAGGGCCGCACCGGGCGGCTCCACCGCCACGAACAGCCTCATCCGCCCATTGGTACCAGGCAAGTCGTGGTAGCAGGCGAGTCGGGCCGACCTTTCCGAGGCCGCCAAGGATTGCCTTGGGGGGAGTTTCAGGAAGACCTTGTGGAGTTTGCGCGGGAATCAAACGTGACAATCCCGGCGCAGATTCGGTCGGAAACCGCACGGTGTGGCCCTGTGGGTTCCGTTCTTACGCCGTGATCCGCGAGAGTTCGGCGGGGCGCAGGTAGGTCCGGAGCGGGACGCCACGCCGCCGCGCTAGCAGGGCCGCCACGACTACGGCGGTC
>JASHOE010000173.1 GCA_030041275.1 Streptosporangiaceae bacterium | reverse complement strand
AGGCCGGCAATGTCCGGCACGCGCATGAGTGGAGGGTCTGGGGCGATGTGAAGCTGCCGGAGGGCAAGATCCTGGTGCCCGGCGTTATCTCGCACGCGACTGATCTGGTGGAGGCGCCGGGCCTGGTTGCGGAGCGGCTGGTCAACTACGCCAGTGTCGTCGGCCGGGAGAATGTGCAGGCCGGCACGGACTGCGGCATCGGATCGCGGGTTGGTCACGAGGAGATCGTCTGGGCCAAGCTGAAGGCCATGGCCGCGGGCTGCGAACTAGCCAGCAAGCAACTCTGGGGCAAGTAGCCCACCCGGTCGGCGCGCGGAGATCGGCGACCGCAGCTGGAAGGACGTATTGACGGTGAGCACGGAGCGAATCGGCTTCATCGGCCTTGGCAATATGGGCGGCCGGATGACACGGCGGCTGGTCGCCGCCGGTCATCCGGTGCTGGGGTTCGATCCGGTCTCTGGGCGAGCCCAGGCGGCGGGCGCCGCCGCGGCCGCCTCGGTCAAAGATGTCGTCGCAGGCAGCGACGTGGTGCTGCTGTCGCTGCCGGACAGCAGCGTGATCGAGCCAGTTGTCCGCGGCGAAGACGGCGTACTGGCCGTCGGCCGACCGGGTCAGATCGTGGTGGACCTCAGCACCGCCGCGCCAAGCTCGAGCATCGCGCTGCACGCGGAACTCGCTGCCAGGAGCATCGAGTTCCTGGACGCGGGTATCTCCGGCGGAGCGGATGGGGCCGAGAAAGGCACCCTGACCATCATGGTCGGCGGCTCGGTCGCCGCACTAGAGAAGATCGGCTGGGTCCTGCAACCGATCGCCGCCAAGGTCGTGCACATGGGTGCGCCAGGTGCCGGGCACACGACGAAGGTCCTCAACAACTTCCTCAATGGCGTGAGCCTCGCCGCAACAGCCGAGGTGATGCTCGCGGCCAAGCAGGCCGGCCTCGATCTCGACCAGGTGCTGGACGTCATCAACTCCAGCAGCGGCGTCAACTTTGCGACCCTCAACCGGTTCCCGCACATCGTGCACGGCGACTACCTTGAGGGCGGCCTCACCGGCGCGCTGATGACCAAGGACATCAACCTCTACGTTGCCAGGCTCGCCGAGCTCGGCGTGCCGTCGCTGCAGGCGGCCGGCCCGCTCGCCGCGTTTGGCCTGGCGAACGGCCTGGGCTATCGCGATCAGATCAGCAATCGGGTGGTGGACGCGCTCGGCGACCTGGCCGGGGGGATCCGTCTCCACGGCAACGGAACGACCGCGCGGTAACCGCAGCGCAGCAACGCGGTGCCGTGGCCCGCACCGCCCAGGTTGCCAGGAGCGCGGTCCGCCGACCGCTGCCCCTCGGACTGCCCGGAGCTCCTCTCGTTGACTGAGATAGGAAATCATATTTAGTCTATCTCTAGAGCAGCTCGAGTGCGGGTATGAGTGATCGTCGGCTCCCGGTCGGCGGGTGCCGCATCGATCGGAGGCCGACATGACAGTAGCCGAGCGGATCGCGCAGATCAGGTTTGCCGAGCTGATCCCGGAACTGACCCCGCAAGCGGAGATCGCCCTGCTCGCGCGGGCCTTGTACCGCGAGGGCTTCGACGACCACAGCGCGGGTCACATCACCTATCGCCAGCCGGACGACACGCTGCTTGCGCTGCCACTCGAGCTGGGCTGGAACGAGGTGCAGGCGTCCGACATCATCCGGATGGACCTCGACGGCAACAAGCTCGACGGGCGCTGGTCGGCGCCGCTCGCCATCGGCGTCCACCTCGAGTATCACCGGGTGCACCCTGGCTGCACGGTTACCGTCCACCAGCACCCCAAGTTCGCCACCATCTGGTCGACGGCGGGCCGGCTGCCCGGTGTGTACGACCAGCGGTCCGCGCATCTGCCCGATTCCGACTACGCGCTCTATGACGACTACGACGGCCTCTTCGAGGATGAAGCCTCGTGCCGCCGGGCGGTCCAGGCGATGGGGTACGCCCGGTGCGTGCTGCTGCGCAACCATGGCGTGATGGTGGTCGGTGACTCTATTGCGCAGGCGTTCGCCACCTCAGTGACGCTGGAATGGCGGTGCCGCCAGGCTTGGTATGCGGCAGCACTCGAGGGTGCTGGCGAGGTCCCTGGCTACGGGCGGGCCGCGATCGAGGCAGCGGTGGCGAGCCGCGGCGGCGTTATTCCGTGCTTCTGGGAGTGGGCCGTCCGGCGCGAGCTCGGACCCGTCGGCAACGTCCTGGACTGAGCAGGAGCAGACTCGCTGTGCCGGCAACCGCCGTCTCGCCCATCGACAGCGCTGGCCAGTCCCGCGCGCCTGCCTGCTATGTGCGCAGCATCAACCCGCACCAGTGGAACGGCCGGACGGCAGTCCTCGTGCACGGCGCATGGCACTCCGGCGCCCACTACCTGGAGACCTTCGACAGCCGACCGGGTTGGGCTTACGACTTCGCCGCGGCTGGCTACCGTGTTCTGCTGCCCGACTGGCCAGGAACGGGTCGCAGTCCCGCGGTCAGACCGCCCGACCTCATCACGGCCGAGTACATCTGCCGGGGCCTGGCGGCGGTGATCGAATCCGTCACCGGCCCGGTGGACCTGGTCGTGCACTCGATGTCCGGGCCGTATGGCTTGCGCCTGCTGGAGACGCACGGCCGCAAGATCGAGAACCTGGTGGCGGTGGCGCCTGGCCTGCCCGCCGAGATGACCGAGCCGCCGGAGTCCTGGCAGGACCTCGGCGACTCGATCCGCACGGTGCGAGCCGAGGGCGAGTACACGTTCCCGAAACGCGGCTGGACGACGGGCTCGCGTTCGTTCATCGTGGATCACTGCATCGGCGCGAGCGGGCGCATGCCGACGGTGGATCTGGCGGTGTACGAGGCAAGTCTCTGCCCGCTCTGGGGCGGGCTGTCCGCGGAGTTGCTCCAGGCCGCGCTCAGCAGCACGCCTTCGAGGGCCAGGTACAGCGGCCGGGTACTGGTCCTCATCGGCACGCACGACACCGGGCACCCTAGGGCGGACGGGGACAGGCTCGTGGCCTGGCTGCGCCAGCATGGCGCCCGCGCCGACTTCAGTTACCTCGGTGATCGTGGCATTGATGGCAACGGGCACATGGTCATGCTCGAAGACAACAGCTCCGAGATCGCTGAGCTGATCCTGGGCTGGCTCAGTCAGAAGTGATCAAGAAACCTACGGCACTGCCGAGACTGTTGTCCCCGCAACTGCTGGGGCTCGTCGAGCGATCGGGCATGCGGCGGCTCACGGCAGGTCAGGAAGCAGAGGCAGCACGGTGCTAACGCAGATTGAAGAGATCCGCGATCTCATGCTGCAAGCAATGAAAGGGCGGCAGATCCCGCCTGAAGACGCCGAGCTGCTGGCCGACGACTACCTTGATGCGGAACTCGCGGGCAGCCACGCGCACGGCCTTAGCAAGTTCCTGCTCATTGACTATGCGCTGGAGGCAGCGAGGGCAGAGCCGGTCGTCGTCTCTCAGCGCGGGTCCATCGCGCACCTTGACGGCCGACGCCAGCTTGGCCAGCTGGCTGCGCTCAAGGCCGCCGCACTCGCAGGCGAGATTGCCGTCCGCGAGGGGGTGGGATTGGTCACGCTCGTCAACTGCAGCCGGTGCAGCAGATTGGCGCCCTATGCGTCAGCCATAGCTGCCAAGGGGCTGGCCGCCATCGTGACCAACAACGCTGGGCCACGGGCGGTAGCGCCCTATGGCTCGAGAGAGCCGATCCTCGGCACTAACCCCATAGCGTTCGGCTTTCCCGGCGCCGAAGGCCAGCCGCTCGTGATCGACTTCTCAACTTCCAAGCAGGTCTGGGGTGAGATCCGGCAGGCAACGCTGGAAGATCGGCCGCTGGCACCGGATGCCTTCCTGGATGCTGACGGCAACATCACCACGATGCCCACGGAGGTCGAGGCCGTCGTGGCTTTTGGCGGTCACAAAGGGTCAGCGCTCTGTCTGGCCGTCGAACTACTGGCCGGTCTGGTAGCGGGCGCGCAGATGGGCCTCGCGGTACGGACTGAGTACGACCTGGGCGCCCTATTCCTGGCGTTCGAGCTGTCCGGGTCAGTTGTCGCGGCCAGCCTTGTGCCCATGTCACGGCTGCTCAGCGACATCCGCTCGGCCTCCCCGCTGCCGGGGCACTCGGCGGTCACCGTCCCTGGAGACAGGTCGAGTGAACGGCGTGCGACTGCGCTCGCTGCCGGATATCTCGACGTGCCAGACGAGATCCTGCAAACGCTTCGCGCGATGGCCGCCGGGGGCATCGGCATGCGAGGCGGCCGTCTCACGACCTGAGCCAGCGCGCCGGGCGGATGCCAGCGCGACAGGCGCTCGACCCTTGAGCCGAGAGCTGGTGCGTAGACCGATCATCATGGGTTGAGCTAATATCATTTCATATCCCTTTCGGCTGTTGACCGAACCCTGGAACGAGATAGCTGCTTGCCAGCAGGCAATCTCATGAGACGTAGGTGCTGCAGGTGGGCCTGATGTCGCGACGGCGGCCGGAGGCAGATCAGATTCCCGTCACATCAACGCCCGCACGCGCGCGGCTGGATCCCGGCGCCGGTCTGGCCCGGCCGGCGCCGCCGTACGACCGCTACAAGTGGGTGGCGTTGTCGAATACAACGCTGACGATGTTGATGGCGACGATTGACGGCTCGATCGTGATCATCGCGATGCCGGCGATTTTCCGCGGCATACATCTGAGTCCCCTGGCGCCGGGCAACATCACGTACGTGCTGTGGATGATCATGGGGTATCTGCTGGTGCAGGCGGTGCTCGTGGTCACGCTCGGCAGGCTCGGTGACATGTACGGCCGAGTGAAGATTTACAACCTCGGTTTCGTGGTGTTCACACTGGCCTCGATTGCACTGTCGTTTGACCCGTTCACCGGGGGTCATGGCGCGCTGTGGCTGATCGTCTGGCGGGTGGTGCAGGCGTTCGGCGGCGCGATGCTGATCTCGAACTCGGCGGCGATCCTGACCGACGCATTCCCGGCCAACCAGCGCGGGATGGCGCTCGGGATCAACCAGATCGCGGGGATCTCCGGTCAGTTCATCGGGCTGCTGCTGGGCGGGCTGCTAGCGGCGTGGGACTGGCGGAGCGTGTTCTGGATCAACGTGCCGATCGGCGTATTCGGCACGGTGTGGGCCTACCGGAGTCTGCGGGAGATCGCGACGACGCGGCGGGCGCGGATCGACTGGGTCGGCAACGTCCTGTTCGCGGTCGGTGCCACCAGCCTGCTGGCGGCCATCACCTACGGCATCCAGCCTTACGGCGGGCATTCCACCGGGTGGACCAGCCCGGTCGTGCTGGCCGGACTGATCGGCGGCGCCACGGTGCTGGTGCTGTTTGGCATCGTGGAGACCAGGATCGCCGAGCCGATGTTCCAGATGGGCCTGTTCAAGATCCGGGCGTTCGCCGCGGGTAACGCGGCCAGCTTGCTGGGGTCGATCGCCCGCGGTGGCCTGCAGTTCATGCTGGTGATCTGGCTGGCTGGGATCTGGCTGCCGCTACACGGCTATGACTTCACCGTCACCCCGTTGTGGGCCGGGATCTACATGCTGCCGCTGACGGCCGGGTTCCTGATCGCCGGCCCGGTCTCGGGTTACCTGTCCGACCGGTACGGCTCCCGGATCTTCGCCACCTCGGGCCTCTTGCTGGCGGCGTGCGGGTTCACCGGGCTCATGCTGCTGCCGGTCAACTTCCCTTACTGGGCGTTTGCGCTGCTGATCCTGTGCAACGGCCTGGGATCCGGGCTGTTTGCTTCGCCGAATACCTCCTCGATCATGGGCAGCGTGCCGCCGTGGCACCGGGGCGCGGCATCGGGGATGCGGTCGGTGTTCCAGAACTCGGGGATGTCGCTGTCGATCGGGATCTTCTTCTCCCTCATGATCGCCGGCCTGGCCAACACCTTGCCCCGGACCTTGTCAGCTGGGCTGCGCGCCCAGGGCGTGCCCGCCGGCGTCGCCGCCCACATCGCCAGCCTGCCCCCGGTCAGCACCTTGTTCTCGGCGCTGCTCGGGTACAACCCCGTGAAGAGCATGCTGGCACCCAGCGGGACCCTGGCTACGCTGCCAGCTCGCAACGCCGCCGTCCTGACCGGCCGGCAGTTCTTCCCCAACCTGATAGCCAGTCCGTTCCACCACGGCCTGATCATCGTCTTCACGGCAGCGGTCGCCATGTCCATTGCCGGCGCCGCGGTCTCGTTGCTGCGCGGCAGGCCGTACCAGCAGCCGGACGACGAGGCGCTCGAGTCAGATTCGTCCGACGGTGCGGTCGCTTCGGTCAGGCTCCGTGGCTAAGCACGCTCGTGCCCCAAAATGCCGCAGCCGTGCCCCGTCGGCACGCTCGCGCTGGCTAACCCTGGCGCCGGCGGCGCCCGCCGGGGTCGCCCATCCAGGTGGCCCAGGCGTAAGAGACAGCGCATCCGATACCGGAACTCGCACACATACCTCGCGACACCGCCCGGTTGGCCGACGACCGCGAACCTGTCGCGCTCTGGTAGCCGTCCGGGCAGCTGTGAGTAGGAGGAGGAAGACACCGTGAATCGAAGTGAAGACAGATTTCTGACGACCCACACGGGCAGCCTGATCCGCCCGGAAAAGCTGGTGGAAGTGTCCCAGCCGGGCGGCGACCCTGGTGGGTCCGATGACTACGAGCACGCGCTGGCGGCGGCCGTGGCCGATGTGGTCGCCAGGCAGCGGAACGTGGGCCTGGATGTGGTCAATGACGGCGAGTTCGGGAAGTCGAGCTGGTCGGCGTACGTGCTGGATCGCATCAGCGGGTTCGAGGTGCGGCGGGATCAGCTGAAGCCGCTGGACTGGCTGGGCCGGGACCGGGTGCGATTTCGAGGGTTCTTCACGAATAACGCGGAGATCCCGGGAGCGCTGACCGGCGGCGCGTCCGAGGTGTGTGTCGGCCCTATCAAGTACACCGGGCACGACCTGGTCGGCCGGGACCTGGCGAACCTGGCGGAAGCGACGGCCGCTGACCCGGGCCGTGAGGTGTTCTTCACCAGCGTCGCCCCGGCGAGCACCGCTTATCAGGGGGTGAACGAGTACTACGGGAGCGACGAAGAGTACATCTACGCGATCGCCGAGGCGCTCCGGGAGGAGTACCTCGCCATCCACGAGGCCGGCTTCATTCTGCAAGTCGACGACGCGGTGCTGGCGAACATGTACGACCACATCGTCTCCACCGCCGGGGAGGAGAACTACCGGCGGTGGGCCCAGCTGCGCGTGGACGCGCTGAACCACGCGCTGGCCGGGATCCCCGAGGAGCGGGTCCGCTACCACGTCTGCTTCGGCAGCTGGCACGTCCCGCACGTGGCGGACGCACCGCTTCAGGCACTCGTGCCCTTCATCGTGCAGGTAAACGCCCGCGCGTACTCGATCGAGGCGGCAAACCCGCGGCACGAGTGGGAGTGGGAGGTCTGGGAGCAGACCACACTGCCGGACGGCAAGATCCTCATCCCTGGCGTCATCACGCACCACACGACCACGGTCGAGCATCCCCGTCTGGTCGCCCAGCGGCTCGATCGGTTCGCCCGCATTGTCGGCCGGGAGTATGTGATCGGCGGCGCTGACTGCGGCTTCGCACAGGCCGCTGCCATCAAGCGCACACATCCCGAGGTGATGTGGGCCAAGTTCGAGTCCCTGGTGGCTGGCGCGCATATCGCGTCAGAGCGATTCTGGGGCTGAGACGAGGAGGACATCATGACGGTGCAAGAGCAGGCCACCGGTCGGGAATTGGTCGATCGCGGCGTGCCGGGCGCGCAGGCGGGGAGGCGCCCGGGCGTCCGCCAGACGCCGGCGCCCGGGCCGGGTGAGCTGCAGCAGACTCCGCAGGAGATCGAAGGCCCGTACTACCGGCTCGGCACGCCGCAGCGGTCGAACCTGCTCGAGCCCGGCGACAAGCCCGAGATCGTGCTGACCGGCCGGGTCCTCAACGAGAAGGGCACACCAATTCCCGGCGCGGTCGTGAGCTTCTGGTCGTCGGACGCGGCCGGGAATTACGACATGGTGGGCTATCGGTACAACGGCTGGGTGGCGACCGACGAGCAGGGCCGGTACGCGGTCACCACGATCATCCCGGGCTGCTATGAGCCACGGGAAGCCAAGCACATTCACGTGAAGGTGCAAGGCAACAGCAGGCCGATCACGACTCAGCTGTACATCGAGGGCGAGCCGGGGAACACCGATGACGACTTCTACCATCCGGCGCTGCTGGTGCCCTGCACGGTCGACGAGAACGGGGTGAAGCACGGCACCTACGACTTCGTCATCAAGCAGGTCACCGACGCAGAGAACGTCACCCCGGAAAGCCTCGCCGCCAGGGTGTAGGCGCTCGTCGCGAACCCGGATATCGATGGCCGCTCTCGTGCCGCCCGGCGGGCTGTGGCCGTACTGCCCAGGATGCTAGCTCCCGAGGTGACTCAGTTTGACGACGAGAGATCAGCAACGCGTTGAGATTGCTCCCCGAGTCCTGATACCGCTGATCGGTTTCGGGACGTGGGACGTGCGGCCGCCGGACTGCTACGGCGCGGTGCGGGCTGCCCTCGACGCCGGGTACCGGCACATCGACACCGCGTACGGGTACGGCAATGAGGGCGACATCGGGAGAGCGTTGCGGGACAGCCGCGTCGCGCGCGAAGACGTGTTTCTGACGACGAAGATTCCCTCCCGGCGGGTCGGGTTCGAGGAAGAGACCATCGCGAACAGCCTCAGATTGCTGCAGACGGACTATGTGGATCTCTGGCTGATCCACGATCCGCCCGAAGGGCAGCAGTCGGAGCGGCTCTGGGAGTTCCTGATCGAACTTCGCAATCGGCGGAACGCGCGGACCATCGGCGTCAGCAACTACAGCACCACGCAGATTGACGCGATTGTCAAGGCAACCGGGGTGACGCCGGCGGTTAACCAGATCAAATGGACTCCAGCCCTGTTCGATCGCGAGCGACTGCAGGAAAACCGGGATCGCGGCATTCAACTGGAAGGATTCAGTGCGATCCGGCTCACGGATCTGCGCCACCCGGACCTGCTGCGTGTCGCCGATGCACATGGAGTCTCGACGGCTCAGGTTCTACTCCGCTGGCACATTGACCACGGAGTGATCGCCCTGCCGCGCTCGGTCCAGCCCGACCACATCCAGGCGAACCTTGATGTCTGGAACTTCGCGCTCAGCCAGCCGGAATTGGACGTGATCGACGCGATGAGCACGGTCGGTTAGGCAGCGCCTTTCGAGGCCGCAGGATCAGATATAGGCTCCTATCAAATCTAGCTGAACTCGAAGCTCGCCCGCCGCCGAGCGCGCGGGCCGCTGGCCAACCTGACTGGCTTTGGCCCGGTCCGCGGCCTGGACGCGGGGCGGCCGGTGCGATCGTGCTCAGGGCCGCTGAGCGACCTGACTGCGGGAGGCACTGATGGAGGCCACGACGCTCAGGCTGGTCTTCTCGACGGCACCTGAGGGCATCGACGTTGCTGACTATGACGCCTGGTATGAGGAACACATCCGTGATGTCGTCGCCGTGCCGGGCTTCCTGCGCGCCCGGCGATTCACCGTGCACCCGCGGCCTGGCCGGCGCCCGCCTTCTGAGTATTCGTTCCTCACGATCTATGAGACCGGGCCGAGCCCGGCAAACATCAGCGATCATTTGCGGACGGCCAGGCCGAACTGGAGACCCGGCTGGTGGGAACGCCTCGATTACGCTTCCTGGCAGTGCGCTCTCAAGCCCGGCTACGGTAATCCAGTGGTGACGGACGAGATGTTCCTCGCGATCAGCTCGCCGCCAGACGGCGTTGACGCTCAGACCTACGACGACTGGTACCGCGCGCATCTGACTGAGAATTCCACTGTCGCGGGCATCGACCGGTGCTGGCGATTCACCATGACGCCGGTTGGCGGCCACGCCCAGACTTATGACCCGGTGACACACCTGGCTCTCTATGAACTGCTCGAGCCGATGCCTGTGGTATTCGACCAGCTGCACGCCCTCCGGGACGCTGGCGGCATGGTGATTCCGGCGTGGTTCGGCCAGATCAACTTCGGTTCCGTCGCCGTGTCCGCGCGCAGCGCCGGAGTCACGAACCCGGCGCTTCCCGGCGGTTCGTGATGACGGCGATCAGGCCCTGATGCCGAACCCGCTAGCGAGCCACCGGCTGGGAAACGACCCGCTGTCGGCGACCGCTCGCCGCGAGGTGGCCGTCGGCCGGCTGACGGTGGCCGCCGTCTCCGACGGCGTGCTGGTGATGAGCCCGGCCATGGTGGGATCGCCGGAGTACCCGACCGGTGCCCATGACGAACTTGCAGCTCGGTACGGCGAAGCGAGGCTGCCGCTCGGCTGCTTCGTGCTGCGCGGCGAGCAGACCATCCTGATCGACGCGGGCATCGGCCCAGTCGACCACGCGGGCCGCGGCACGCTCGTGGGGGGTAACCTGCTTGGCCAGCTTGCCGCCCTGGGCATTGCGCCAGCTGACATCGACGTCGTGGCGCTGAGCCACCTGCACGGCGACCATGTCGGCACGCTGGGGGACGTTCAGACTGGGCAGCCCGTGTTCCCCAGCGCATCAATCCTCGTCGGACGCGACGACTGGACCTACTTCGTGGAGCAGGATCAGGCGCAGATGCCGCTACCTCGTTACGTCCGTCAAGCTCTTTTCGAGCATGATCGACGCGGCCAGGTCCGGCTCCTGGACGGCGACGTCGACATCGTCCCCGGCCTGCGCCGTATCGCGACACCCGGCCACACTCCCGGCCACTCGGTCTACCTCGTCGCAGACGAGGGCCAGCGTCTGTACCTGGCGGGGGACGCCGTGCACACGCCTCAGCAGCTGGCGCATCCGGACTGGGCCGTGCCGTTTGACGTGAACCCGGCGGAGGCTCGAGAGGTGCGCGAGTGGCTGGCCGCAGAGGCCGTCCGCGCTGGCTGCGTCGGCGTGCTCGGCTGCCACTTCCCGCATTTGCTGCCTGTGTCGATCTGATGGCTTGCGACCGAGTGAGGAGCTGCGGATGGCAGACAAGCGGGAGGCTCTGAACGCCGCCGACATCGAGCGCTATCACGACGCGGACACCTTTGATGTGTCGAACTTGGCCGAGACGACAGAGGCAGAAATTCAGTCTCACCTGCTCCGATACCTGCACCACACGCGGACGCGGGGCCAGTTCTACGGGCTGAACGCGTTGTCGTTCTTGGTCGACAGTCGGCCTGACTTCGCCAAGCTCGCCGCGAAGGGCATGGGCGGGATCCCCGATGGCCTCGTCGAGCACCCGGCCCGCCCCGTCCTGCAGAACATTCGCGTGCTCGCGGAGTACACGCGCCTCGGCTGGGAGAGCGGCATCTACAACGAGTTCCGCGAACTGCAGATGCGGGGAATGAGCAAGGCGCAGATTCTCGAGGTCGTTATGTACGCCCAGCTGTCCGGTGGCGGCATTCGGAGCATGGGTCACGTCCACAACGCCGTCGGCAGGTCGCTCCTTGACTGGCGCGATGGTGACGGCCCCGACTTCCCTCCGGGCTGGGCTCCAGACCCCGAGGCATTCCACTCCGGGCTTGACCTGTCGGTCAGCGTCCTGACCGAGGAGGATCGCCGGAACATCGAGGCGTGGTACGAGTCGACGATCGGCTGGATCCCGAAGTCAATCCGATTCGCCGCGAAGCACAACCCGCGCTTCCTGAAGTCGCAGCGGGCGAAGTGGGAGGCGGTCTTCAAGGTCTTGCCGAAGCAGGTGGCGCCGTACCTCATGCTCAGCCAGCACGCGCTCACTGGCTTCCGTGAGGGCCTTCGAGAGGGCGCCCTGCTGGCGAAGGCATGGGGCTTCACACCGGACTGGGTCGTCGAGCCGATCTGCGGCATGGCCTACTACTTCAAGGGCATGGAAGCGCTCGAGGCCGCCTACGACGCGATCGATGACGTCCTCGACGATTGGTGACCGGTCGGCCGGTGCCGAGCGGGCTCGCCTGTCTAGCCGCGGACGTCTTGCGGTATCCGCTGGTCGGCCGCGGCGTCACTTGCTCCGGTAGGCCGCGTCGGAGACCTGCTCGCCCCATTCGGTTTCGCCTTCGGTGAGGGACAGGTGGGTCATGAAGTGGTCGGGAGTGGCGCCGTGCCAGTGCCATTCGCCCCCGGCAACGTTGACGATGTCGCCGGAGCGGATGTTGATGACGGCCTCGCCGCGGGCCTGAACGAACCCGTTGCCTTGGGTGACGTGGAGGGTCTGGGCGATGGAGTGGGTGTGCCAGGCGGTGCGTGCGCCGGGAGCGAATCGCACGTTGCCAAGTGACAGCCGGTGGGAGCCATGCCCGGCAGTGACCGGGTCGATCCAGACCTCCCCGGTGAACCAGTCTTGCGGGCCGCGTTCGGTCGGCGCGTTCGGTTCTACGTTCACGTTGTTGTCCTCTCAGGTCGTCGGCCAAGTCACGGTCGCAGCAGGGTTTTGATGGCGCGGCGCTCGTCCATGGCGCGGTAGCCCTCGGCGGCCTGCTCGAGCGGTAGCTCGAGGTCGAAGACCTTCCCAGGGTCGATCTCCCGGTTGCAGATCAACTCGATGAGCTGGGGCAGGAAGCCGCGCACCGGGGCGGGTCCGCCGTGCAGATGGACGGCGGAGAAGAACAGCTTCTGGCCGGGGAGCTCGACGCCGTGCGAGACGCCGACGTATCCGATATGGCCCCCGGCTCGGGTGGCGCCGACGGCCTGCATCATTGACTCCTGGGTGCCGACGGCCTCGATGACCGAGTCGTCGCCGAGGCCGCCCGTGAGGTCCTTGATGCGTGCGACGCCGTCATCGCCGCGTTCGGTGACGATGTCAGTGGCGCCGAAGTCGAGCGCCAGCTTCCGTCGATCGGCTCGATCCCCCGGTAAGGCCACAGGTCTGAACCGCACACGCAGGTGGCTGTCAGGCCGATGATCGCATCGGTGGCCTTTTCGATTTCTGGATCACGGCGCTCTTGCACGCGGACGTCGCGCGGGGCGTAAAGCATGACTCCTCGCACGGTGATTCCTTTCTCGGTCGGGTCAGTGGCGGCTCGGCCGGATGTGCTTGGACGGTCAGCTGGCGCGGAAGACTCGTTTGGCGACGGCCATCGCGGACATCGCTTTCGGCCAGCCGGCGTAGAAGGCCAGGTGTGTAATGGCCTCGATGAGCTCCGCCTCGGTGGCTCCGTTGTCTTTGGCGTACTTCAGGTGGAAGGTGAGCTGCTCGGCGTTACCGCCGGCGGTCAGTGCCGCGACTGTGATCAGGCTGCGGTCACGAGCCGACAGCTGCGGGCGCTTCCACACCGCACCGAACAGGACGTCGTCGGTGAAATGCACAAGAGCGGGCGCGAAGTCACCGAACATCTGCTCGGCGCCTGACGGTTCCTCGGCGTTGGTGGCGGTCACTGGAGTCCTCCGGCAGTTGGCGGTGTCGTGGTCAGGCGGCGATATCAAGCTCGTCAGCAGCGCCGATCGCGCGGAGCTGCTCAGGTGCCCAGCTGGTCATCGTGATCGGTCCTGCGCTAATCGGGGTGTGGCGGCTGCGGTCCCGGCGCTGCCCACCCCCGTGCCTCTTACCCGGCCATCGCCGACCGCACCGACCGTGGCGCTCGCAGCGCGGCGGCGG
>JASHOE010000028.1 GCA_030041275.1 Streptosporangiaceae bacterium | reverse complement strand
TCAGCGCGGCACCCGACCCGGAGCGGGTCATGCCGGTCACGCTGCGCGGCGCGGGCGCCCCGCCAAGCGCGGTGGCGCCGCCATCCGGCTGCCGGTTCCGACTGCGGTGCCCGCATGCCATGGCGATCTGTGCCGAGCGGGTGCCGCCGGCCTTCCCCGCCGGTGACGGGCACGTCAGCGCCTGCTGGCTGCTCGACCGCAACCAGGCTCCCTCGCTGCCGAATGGGCGGGCCGCCGCACCTGGCAGCAACGGACGCAGTACTGACCTGGGAGGAGGCGAGGTGATGAGCGCAGAGGACGCCTAGGACTGCAACCAGGTCTTCATCAGAACCACTACCGGCGCAAGCCAGCCAACGGGCGACCCGGCCGGCTGGCACCGCCACAGGCAACAGACCCGGACACGGTCACGTCACATCAAGGCCGGCACACAGCCGACCGGGCACCTTTTGGAGTCTAGAGGCAATGAATCTCAAATTCGCAGGCAGCGTGGCGGCTGCCGCGGCACTAGCGCTGGGGGCCGCAGCATGCGGCTCCTCCCCGAGCTCACCGAGCTCATCGACCAAGCCACTCACCATTGTCACCACGGGCATCTCGCCATTCACCCAGAACTTCAACCCGTTCCTGCCCACCAGCATCGGGTACGAGATGCACGTCACGAACCTCATCAACCAGCCGCTGATGGTGTTCAACACGCAAAAGCCGGCCCAGCCACCGGTGCCGGAGCTGGCCACGAACTACTCGTGGTCACCAGACGGAAAGACCATCACGATCACCACCAGGTCCGGGGTCAAGTGGAGCGACGGCAAGCCGTTCTCCGCAAGTGACGTCGCGTTCACGTTCAACCTGATCAAGAACAACTCAGCGCTCGACGCCAACTGGTCGATCCCGCCACTCCAGAGCGCATCCGGTAGCGGCGACACCGCCACGCTGACCTTCACCCAGCCGGAGGTGGCCGACACCTTCTTCATCCTGCAGGCACCGATCGTGCCGCAGCACGTCTGGCAGTCAGTGAGCAACCCGGCCACTTACACAGACTCGAACCCCGTCGGCACCGGCCCGTTCGTGCTCGATCACTTCAGCTCGACCGACTTCACCCTGAAGGTCAACCCGGACTACTACGGCAAGTCGACGCTGAAGGTCTCCGAGATCAACATCCCGTCCTACTCCCAGAACGCCAACCTGCAGACCCCCTGCTCGGATGGCACGATCGACTGGTGCGGAATCCCCATCCAGGGCGTTCAGCAGCAGTACCTGTCCAAGAGCAAAGACAACGTCATCTGGTCGACTTCTGCTCCGTACTACACCGCCAACAACGTGGCGGGCCTGTGGTTCAACACCACCAAGGCTCCGCTGAACGACCCGGCCGTGCGCCAGGCGATCAGCTACGCCATAAACCGGCAACAGCTTGCCACTGACGGCGAGTCTGGCGAGGAGCCGCCGATCACCAACACTGCGGGGATCCTCCCCGCCTACAGCAGCTACTTGCCTTCCTCGCTGGCCAACACCCTGAACCCGGCTGGGGACACGGCCAAGGCCGGCGAGATCCTGACGGCCGACGGCTACCTGAAGGTGGGCGACTTCTGGGAGAAGAACGGCCAGAAGATCACCTTCTCGATCGAGGTCCCGACCGACTACTCCGACTACTACACCGATGCCCAGCTGCTGGCGAGGCAGCTCCAGGCAGCGGGCATCGACGCCTCAGCCAAGGGTGACCCGGGCGGCAACGGCCCGACCACGTGGACCAACGATCTGAACAGCGGCAACTTCGACGCCGCCATCCGCTGGGGTGCCGAAGGCCTGACCCCGTACTACACCTACGACAACTGGATGGATTACTCCGGCGTGACGGGCAGCACTGCCGGTTACGACTACGGCCGCTTCAACGACCCGGCCGCCCAGGCCGCGCTTCAGGCCTACGCGAAGGCGAGTTCACCGGCAGCGCTGAGCGCAGCGATCAACACGCTCGCGAACATCGAGGCCACCCAGGTCCCGGTGGCGCCGCTGATGGAGGGCGCGGCGTGGGCAGAGTTCTCCACCCGCAACTACACGGGCTGGCCGTCCGCCAGCAACGCCTACATGGACCCAGGTCCCAACATCCCGGAGATCCTGGTCGTGGTTCAGCACCTCAAGCCAGTTTCCTGAGGCCGCTTCGACCGTGACAACAACAAATCACGGGTGCACCCTGCCCGGCCGGGTTCCCGGCCGGGCAGGAGCTACCCGCCCGCACCACACCGCCGGCCGTGCGCGAGACATCTCATGCCCGGTCCGGAGTTGACGCCCCGCGCGACGGCCAGCACCCGCACCGTGACCCCTGCGCAGCTGGGTCCGCTGAGCCCGGAGGTAGCGTCGGCGGGGTCGTCTCCGCAGCAAGCAGCGCCACCGCTGGTGAGCGCCGGCCGCCCGACCGAGCGGGACCTCGCTGCTGCACTGCCGGTTGCCGAGAAGGTCCGGCTGCTGTCGGGCGCGGACAGCTGGCGAACCCACGACTGCCCGTCGATCGGGCTCCGTCAGATGGTGACCTCAGACGGCCCCAACGGAGTCCGCGGCACCATCAAGGACGAGCGGCATCCGTCTGCGTGCCTGCCCTCCCCCTCCGCTCTCGGCGCGACGTGGGACGAGGACGTGATCTACCGCATTGCCGCGGCGCTCGGTACCGAGGCCAGAAGCAAGGGCGTCGACGTGCTGCTGGGGCCGACGATCAACCTCATGCGGACGCCACTGGGTGGTCGCGGCTTCGAGTTCTTCGCCGAGGATCCGGTGCTGACAGCCGTTCTCGCCTCCGCGTACGTGCGCGGCGTGCAATCGGCTGGCGTCGGGGCGACGGTCAAGCATTTCGTCGCCAACGACTCGGAAACCGAGCGGTGGACCTATAACGCCCGGGTCACCGAGAGCGTGCTCCGTGAGCTTTACCTGCTGCCGTTCGAGGCCTGCGTCCGGGAAGCCGGCGCCTGGCTGGTGATGGCCGCGTACAACAAGGTCAACGGCACCCCGATGACCGAGAACCTGCGATTGTTGCGGGACGTCCTCAAGAACGAGTGGCGCTTTGAGGGCGTCGTCACCTCGGACTGGCATGCGGCGCGCAGCACGCACGCGACCGCCCTCGCCACGCTAGACCTGTCGATGCCGGGACCGGAAGGCCCCTGGGGCGCGCTGCTTGTCCGGGCCGTCGAGGATGGCATCGTCACCGAAGAGCTGCTCGACGACAAGGTCGCCCGGCTGCTTCGCCTCGCCCGCCGGGTTGACGCACTGAACGAGCCAGCCGCCGAGCTGCGACCGGGCGCCCCGATCGCCCCGGCAGCAGAAGAGGCGACCAGCCAGCCAACCACGTTTGGCCGGGTACCCACGCTCGTTGACGCCGGGCTACTCCGGCAGGCGACAGCTGAGTCGTTTGTGCTGCTCCGCAATTCCGGCGACGCGCTGCCCCTCGATCGCGCGAGCATCAGGAGACTTGCGATCATCGGCCCGAACGCTGTCAGCCCGGTTATCCAGGGTGGCGGCAGCGCAGGGGTCGCCCCCGTTTCCGTCTCGGTGCCAGCCGACGCGCTCCGCGTATCGCTGCATAACGACGTGGCGGTCAGCGTCTCGCCCGGCTGCCAGACGTGGCACAACGTGCCCGAGGCGCCGCCCGGCAGCCTGACCGATCCGGTGACCGGCGCGCCAGGCCTGCGCCTGGAGTTCACCGACCCCCAGGGCGCTGTGATCGCAGCTGAGCATCGCGGGTCGGCAAACCTGGCCTGGTGGGACGGGGTTCCGGACGGAATCGGCTGGGGGAAGTCCGGGCGGGTGGTCCTGACGACAACGTTCGTTCCTGAAGTATCCGGAGGCCATTTACTCAGCGTGGCCGGCGTTGGCGGCCTGCTGCTGGAGGCCGATGGCGTCCCGGTCATCGACGGCGCGACCGCGGCGCCCGATGACCCGGTCGAGGCCATGACCCGGCCAGGCGAACTTCGCGCAGAGCTGACTCTGGCGGCGGGCGCGCCGACGCGGCTGCGGGTCGAGTTCCGCCCGGCTGCGGACGGCGACGGCCCGCTCGCGGTCCGGCTCGGCGTCGTGCCCGTAGCCGGGGACGACGACCTGCTCGCAGCGGCCGAGACGGCAGCCGCCGCAGCTGACGCTGCGGTCGTGGTGGTCGGCTCGGCGGAGCTAACCGAAAGCGAGGGCTTCGACCGGCCCACGCTGGCGCTGCCCGGGCGGCAGGATGAACTGATCGCCCGGATCGCCGCGGTCAACCCCAGCACGGTTGTGGTAGTTAACGCGGGCATGCCGGTGCTCATGCCGTGGGCCGGGCAGGTCGCCGCGGTTCTCTATGCGTGGCTGCCTGGCCAGGAGTTCGGGACTGCCCTCGCCGATGTGCTATTTGGCGATGCCGAGCCCGGCGGCCGGCTGCCGGTTACCATCCCGGCCGACGAGACCAGCGCGCCAGTGCTGCACGCCAAGCCCGATGCCGACAGCACGCTCGATTACACAGAGGGACTACTCATCGGCTACCGCGCATACGACGCGGCGGACCTCGCTCCCGCGTACCCGTTCGGCCACGGCCTCGGTTACACAACCTGGGAGTACGAAGCTCTGAACTGCGCTCCCTGGCTGCCCGAAGGCGGCGACCTGGAGCTTTCCGTGCGTATCCGCAACACCGGCACCCGGCCCGGCAAGGAGGTCCTGCAGGCCTACCTGGCGGAGCCCGGCGAGCCGGCGAAGAGGGGACGCCCGTTGCGTGCGCTCGCGGCGTTCGCCGTCGTGCGCGCGGAACCAGGAGAGTCGGCGCAGGTCACGCTCACGATCCCGGCGCGGTCGTTCGCTCGCTACGACGAGTCCCTCGCCAGCTGGATCACGCACGGTGGCGAGTTCACCGTGCAGGTCGGCCCGTCCTCGCGGGACCTGCGGCTGACGGCGGCGGTGCGGCTCACCGCCTTATCGAGCGCTAGGCCGGGCCGGGCGGAGCGGGCGCCCGGCTCGACCTGGATCCATCCGCGAACGGCGCAGCCAGGACCGGCCGCGCGCCGACGACGACCAGCGTGATTTCGAGGCCGCCCTGCCGGTGCTCGGTGCCGCGCAGCGCTCGTGGCTCAAAGACGCGATCGAACGACCACCGCGGCTCCAGGAGCCAGCTCAGCGACAGCAGCAGCCGCCGCGCCAGCACCGGTGGGCAGAGAGGCTGGCCGCCAGCCCCGGCCCGGCAGGGTGATTCGCCATGCTGAAGCGGTCGCTCGATGCCGGCTTGTGTGACGCGCGTGACAGGAAGCATCGCCTCTGCGCCTGGCCGCAATCTGTAACAGCGCCGGGCGCGGATACCCGGCTGCAGGCTCAGGGCCAAACATGCCGAAGCGCAGAGCAGGGCGCGCTTTACCCTAGCGATCAGTACGCCTGCCACTTGCTGCGCCTGCCTCCGTTCCCGGGCGCTGGCTGGTGTCAGCGGGGGGGTGCGGTGCAGAGCCCGGCCGACTTTTCGGGCGACGCCGATGCGGCTGTAGACGGGGTCGCCGCCTGGTTTCACCTGGAGGCTCGTCCTGCCGGGGCCGCGCATGATGTGTACTTCGGCACGCCAGAAGCCGGTCAGCCCGCCTTTCACCATGATGTAGTCGGGGCCGGCTGGCTCGTCGCCGAGGAGGGACCGTGTCATCTTCCTTCCCGGCAGCACTTCGTAGCGGGACGGGACGCCCCCGCGCAGCTGCTGGGTGATCTCGCCAGCGGTCGGGCTGCCGGCGACGCTGATCGTGCGGGTGAGGGCGCGGGAGATGACCGCGCCGGGGGCGGTGAGGGCGTGCGTGAGGACCCGCGCCGGCCGCGGTGCTGTCGCGGCTGCTCGACGTCCCACCGGAACCAGCGCACCGCGGCAGCGGTGAATGCGACCGTATAGCCGGCCAGGACTGCGAGGGCCTCGCCGCCCGGGGAGCGCCCGAGGAACGAGGCGTGCAGGGCATCGAAGGCAGCGCCCGACGGCAGCGCCTCGGAAATCTGGCTGACCAGGGTCGAGCCGATCACGGTGAGCGGGAAGTACACGCCGGCGAAGAACGCAAGCGGGTAGAACAATGCCAGGCCGATGCCGGTGGCGACCTGCGTCGTGGCGGCTACGGCGGCCACGCACAGGCCGAGCGCGAACAGCGCGCCGACGGTGAGCACGACCGCCAGCGCGAACCCGGCTGCGTCGGCGGGCAGTACGAGGCCGAACGCGCCAGCACCTACGCCCAGAACGAGCCCGATGCCCACCGCGGCCAGCGCGAGGTTCAGGACAAGCTGCGCTGCGAGCAGGAACGAGGGGGCGACCGGGGTTGTCCACATCCGCCGCAGCACGCCCTGCTCCCGGTAGCCAGCCAGCTGCATCGGCAGGCTCAGCAGGCTCAGCACCAGCAGCACCAGGAGGATGAGCGTCGGCGCGTAGAGGCTGAAGAACGAGATGCCGCCGAACTCCGCCTTCGGCCGGCTCAGCGCCGGGATGCTGCCGAAGATGACCAGGAGCAGGACGGGCAGCGCGAGCCCGAAGACCAGCGCGGTCGGCAGACGCCAGGCGAGCCTGGCCTCGGTGGTCACGAGCAGGGCGAAGGCGCGGGCACGGCGCCTGCGGTGCGGAGCGGTTGCCGCTGTCATGACGCGGCGGGTTCTGCTGCCGGTCCGCCGGCTCCGCCGGCGCCGCTTTCGGCCGGGCGAGCAGTGAGGGCCAGGAAGGCGTCCTCCAGGTTGCCCGTCTCGGTGCGCACGTCGCCGGCCACCAGGCCGGCCCGGTCCAGCGCCAGCACGATCACGGTGACGAGGTTCCCCGATCCCGCGACCACGACGTCGGGGCCGTGGTGCTCGACGGCGCTGACTTCGGGCAGTGCCCGCAGCACCTGCTCGCCTCGCTGGCCGGGCGCCCGGAGCCGCACGCGCCGGCCTGTCGCGGCCTGGCCTGCGAGCTGGGCTGGCTTGCCGAGAGCGACGATCCTGCCCTGGTCGATGAGCGCGACCCGGTCGCAGAGCCGCTCGGCCTCATCCATGAAGTGGGTGACCAGCACGATCGTCACCCCGCTGTCCCGCACGCCGTCGATCAGCTCCCACGTCTCCCGGCGGGCCTCGGGATCCAGCCCGGTCGTGAGCTCGTCCAGAACAGCGACCTCGGGCTGGCCGACCAGAGCAAGCGCGATCGACAGCCGCTGCTTCTGCCCGCCCGACAGCGCCCGCCAGTACGAGCCGCGTTTGCCCGCCAGCCCGAGCCTGTCCAGGAGTTTCGCCGCGTCAGCAGGCCGGTCGTAGAACGGGGCATACAAGTCGATGGCCTCGCCCACCCTGAGCTTGGGCGGCAATGCGCCCTGCTGGAGCTGCACGCCGAGCCGCTCGTGGAGTTCTTCCCGGTCCTGACGCGGCTCGAGGCCAAGCACGCGCACCGCGCCCGCGTCGGGTACCCGAAGACCGGAGACGCACTCCACGGTCGTCGTCTTGCCCGCGCCGTTGCGCCCGAGAATCCCGAAGATCTCGCCCCGCCCGACCGAGAAGCTGACGTCGTCCACTGCCACGGTCGTCCCGTAGGCCTTGCGCAAGTGCTCAACGGTGATGACCGCCGGCGCGCCCGCGGCCGGGGTCGCGGCACTGCTCACGTTGCCCCGCCCCCCACCCGCACGACCTCGCCAGTGATCGCGGTGTTGGCGCCCGAGCACAGGTAGACGATCGGCGCCGCCACCTCCTCCGGGCCCGGCAGGCGGCGCAGCGGCGACGCCTGCGCGCTCATCTCCAGGACCCGGACCGGGAGCATGGCAACCATCCGCTCGGTCCGCGTGGCGCTCGGCATGACGACATTCACCAGGATGCCGGCCGGGGCGAGTTCCTTCGACAACGTCTTGGTCAGGCCGTGCAGCGCGGCCTTGGCCGCGCCGTACGGCGCGGTCCCCGGGAACCCGTCCGCCGCCACGCCCGAGGAGACATTAACGATCCGGCCAAAGCCCCGCGACCTCATGGAAGGCAGCACCGCCTGCCCGGCGCTGTAAGCCCCCTCGAAGTTGAGCCGGAAGTACGCCCGCCACTCCTCCGGCGCCAGCTCCTCGAACAACGGCACGTCCCAGGGCGCCCGGTCGCCCCAGTAGACGGCGTTGTTCACCAGCACGTCCACCTGGCCCCAGCGCTCCAGGGCCGCGCCCACAGCGAGGGATACCGAGCCAGGTGACGCCAGGTCGAGCTCGACTGCGATGGCGTCGCCGCCGCCCCTGCCGATCTCGCCCGCGACGGCCAGCGCCCTGTCCCGCGAGCGGCGGTAGGTCACCGCGACCCGCGCCCCCGCCGAGCACCCGCGGGCACCTGCGGCATCTGCTTCCAGCTCGTCCCCATCGCACACCTCCGTGATCGAGGTGTTGCGACGACCGGTTGAATTCGCCTTGCGACCCCGCGTCCGTGTGATGTATCAGTCCGGGCAGGTCATGACGGCCTTGGCGGCGACGGGTCCACAGTGCCTGTTCCAGGGCGTCCAGGACCAGCGTCGTTTTCATCGAGGTTGCGGCTCGCCAGCCCAGGATCCGGCGCGAGTAAGCGTCGATGACGAACGCGACGTAGACCATCCCGGCCCAGGTAGGCACATACGTAAAGTCGGCAACCCAGAGACGGTCCGGGGCTGGCGGGCTGAACCGGCGCCGCACCAGGTCACCCGGCCGAGCCGCGCCCGGCACCGGGATGGTGGTCCGGATCCTCTTGCCGCGCCGCACGCCAGCCAGCCCCAGGTTGCGCATCAGCCGGGCCACTGTGCACCGGGCCACCGGCGTGCCCTCCCGGTTCAGCTGAAGCCACACCTTCCGCGCGCCGTAGACACCAAGGTTCTCAGCATGGACCCGGGCGATCGCCGGCTTCAGCAGCTCGTCCCGCCGGGTGCTGGCTGACGGCGCACGCCCGGCCGCCTCGTAATACGTGGACGGGGCGATCGCGCAGCCCTGCTCCCGCAGGACCGCGCAGATCGGCTCGACTCCCCACCGCAGCCCGCCATCGGCGCGGTCCTTGTGCTCGGCGATGAACCTCACGAGCGCAGGTGTGGCCGGTCGAGCTCGGCCGCGAAGAAAACCGAGGCTGCCTTGAGGATCTCGTTCGCCCGGCGCAGCTCCGCCACCTCGCGCTTGAGCCGCCGGACCTCCGCGCTCTCCTCACTAGTGACCGCGTGCCTCCGTCGACCTCGGCCTGGCGGATCCATTTCCGCAGCGTCTCCGAGCTGCCGATACCCAGCTTGTGCGCGACCGCACCGATCGCCGCCCACTCCGAGGGGTAATCGGCCTTAACTTCGGCGACCATGCGGACCGCGCGCTCACGCAACTCGGGGGGATAGTTCGCTGACTGTCGTGCCACGGCTCCATCTTCTCCTCACAAGATGGAGTCCCCGGACACGCCGGAGCGTTTCAGTGAGCCTCGAAAGCGCTGAGTCCACAGTGCAGGCGCCCGGCGCGGCCCGGCAGCCGCTTGCCGCGATGGGCTGGTCGGCGCCCCCGCTTTCCCCAAGAGATGGAGCTATCGTCTGGGACAAGGCCTGTTAACGAATCTTGGTTGTCACGCCTCACGAGTCGGCTATGAGAAGCGGGATTCTGGTTGGCGGCACCGTATTGTCTCGAGTGAAGTCCGATACGTCCTCGAACTCGAACGCGATGATGCTGGCGTGAACCGGTACGCGATAGACCCAGGTCATCGGGCTGGTGAAGCCGGGCTGCAAATTCTCATTGCACTCCGGGTTTCCCGCGATCTGGTACAGCCTCGCGACCGAGTCGAACCTGCGGCCGCAATCATCAAACACATATGTCTGAATCGGGCGGGAGCAGGTCAGGTCGATGCTCCGCGCAGCATCGTTCAGGACCTCGGTCCTGACGGTTACGAACTTGGCGCCGTCGCCCGCCAGAAGGTCCTCGGCTTGCCGCCGACCGTACTGCTTCTTCGGGACGGCGACGGCGCTCCTGGCATCCAGGAGCGTAATTTCCATGTCGATGTGCCGGTACGTGGCACCGATGGGCGATCCTGGCAGCTGGCTGTGATTCCCGCCGCCTTTCTTCGCCTGGCGCTGGAGTGCAGCCCAGCGACTCGTAAGCGATTCTGGCCGATCAGCTGCTGATGCCCGCGGGACGGAACTCCTTGGCAGAGCGGGGGTTTGGCCCGCCGCCTCGGCGGTCTCTTGTGTTGCTGCACGCGCTTCATACGCCGAGCTGGCGTCCGGGGAGACGATCTTGCCATAGACCGCGAGCTCGGCCTCTGCCGTCTTCAGCAGGCGTTCCTCGGGCGTCATGTGCCTCCAGGCGCGCCGAGGCGGCATCGCCGCCAGCCTGGCGGCGCGTTTGGCTGCCTTCGCCTCGCCCGCAGCCGCCTCCGCCGCAGACCGAAGAGCTGCCACCGCTGGCTGGTCTGCGACAGTCTTGGTCTCAGCCGCCCGGCTCTCACTCGCTTGCCACTTTGCCAGAGTGTCCGCCTGCACACCCCGCTTGCACTTCATCTGCGCCACCAGGCGGATAGCAGAGGAATCCGCGCACGCAAGATCGCCGCTGTCTCGGTTCGGCGCTTGTGCTCACAGTCGTAGATCTCGCCATCGAGGCTAGGTACAAGAGCGTGGTGGGCCATCAAGCGCTTTCGGGTGCACGTGGGCTGCGACCCAACCCACCAACGCTCCCGATAATGCGGCGCACTGCGACGACGGTCGCCCTGGCATCGTCCGTGATGCCCAGGAACCAGTGCGTCCGGTGTCAGATCCTCCGGCCGAACTCCCACTTAGCCCTCGCCCCATGCCACGGTTATGCCCGAACCCGCTGGCCGCGCCCTGAGCTTAGACGCGCGAGCCGACATTCTGGTCTACAAGCGCCTGATATGGGTCTTGATGACTTGTCGAACCTGAGCTTGATACGTCTGTCAGTTCTTCTCTGCCTGCTCGACTGGGTACCGCTGGGCCAGCAGCTGCTGGCCCAGGGCGAACGTGTCGTCGGCGACCCTGGGTGATCACGTCGCAGCCTTCAAGTCCCGTGAGAAGCTCGTCGTCGATGGCGGCTGCGCCGAGGGCCGCTCCGAGGAGGTTGCCGCAGATCGCGCCGGTGCTGTCGCTGTCGCCACCGTGATTGA